>JAIXPM010000413.1 GCA_027486275.1 Sphingomonadales bacterium
GCGGATGCCGCCCGGCACATTCACGATGCCGCTCAGCCGGACTTCGGCAAGACCAGCGGTCGCATTGCCCGATTGGCGCCCGAGGCTGCCCGTCTCGGCAATACCGTCCGATGTCACCAGCAGGTTGCCGGCCATCGTCAAGGTGCCATCCGGATCCACCTGCAAGCGGCCCGTGCCGCCCAGGCCGCTGCCACTGATTCCGTCAACGGCAATGCCACCAAAGCCGCTCGCATCAATGGTCAACGAACCGGTGCGCAGGCTGCCGCCGAACGCGCCTGCCGTGGCGGTGCCGCCGGTCCCAGTGCCGCCCGCGATCCCGGGGCTCGATGCATCATCCCCAACCCCACGGGCATAAACGAACGTATTGCCCGAAACCTGCACCGATCCGCCGCCAGAGGCGCTCACCTCGGCAATGCCGGCGCTGCGGTTGGCGCCATTGGTGGCGCCGGTGAACTGGGTGGAGGCATCGACAATCAGGTTCCCGGCCACCGTCAGCACATTGCCGGACACGCCGCGCACGATCGCCTGGCCATCGGCAAGAACTTCAAGATCGGCGGCAAAGCTGCCCGGCCCGGCAGCCGACAGCACAAAGGCCTGATCCTTCGACCGCATGGAGACACTGGACGTGAAATCGGCATTGTCGATGCTGAGCGTGGCTGTGCCGACGCTGCCCGTCACCGGCGTCAGGCCATATTGGGTCACGCCCTGGCCCGCCGGCGTGCCAACAATATCATAGCCGCCCGACAGCACCACGGCGTTGCCAGAGATATCAGCCGCAGAGGCAATATCGAAGCCAAGCTGGGCGTCGCCAGTGATGAGCAGGGTCATCGCGTCGTTGCGCGGCACCGCCATCATGTAGATGCGGCTGAAAACGCCCTGGCCACCGATGCCGCCCGGCCCGGTGATGCTGCCCGTCACCGTCTGGTTGCCGCCAGCGGACGATCCGACATTGGCGGTGATGTCGAACAGGCCGCCGTTCAAGGTGAAACTGACATCCTGTGCCGCCACCAGCGCCGCCGAACCGTTCACATTGATGGCACCGGCATGGTTGAAGCGCGGCGCCACGGCGATGACATAGCTGCCGCTGTTGGCGGCGTTGATCTGGGCACCAGCGCGGATATCGACCAGCGCCGTGCTGGCCGCACCCGCCTGCAGACGGAAATTGTTGGCGGCGTCCAGGTACGGCAAGCCGGCGGCCGCTCCCACCGGATCATTGGCGGTGAGCAGCAGGCTGCCAACGTTGAACTGCGAGCTGGCATTCAGCAGCAGGCCGCCCGGGGCATAGAACCAGATGCGCCCGGCGGCATCGCTGCTCACCGTGCCC
Organism: Sphingomonadales bacterium; assembly: GCA_027486275.1. The sequence continues at coordinate 1,325 of JAIXPM010000413.1, forward strand.
GAAAACGCGATGGCGCGAGTGGGATCGGCCGCGATGATGCGATTGAGGACGGTGTAGTTGGCGCCGTTGGTGCCGGACCCGCCGCTAAAGCTGGCGAAGGCACCGGCGGGCAGGAAATCGATCGGATTGGGGCTGGTCGCCGTGTCGGTGGGCGTCCAGTTGATGGTGTTCTGCAGCGCGTTGACCGTGAAGAAATCATTGTTGCCGCTGGTGCCGCGGGTCACGCTGCCCAGAATCACGGTTTCGGTGCCCTGGAAGGCCTGGGCCTGGGCCACCTGTGGCTGCAGCGCCAGCATGGCCGCCAGCACGGCGGGAGAGGCACCCAGCGAAAGGCGGGTGGCAGCACGGGCAGCGGCGCTGCGGGCTGGGGCGCTTTCATCGAACAGGCGCATCAGCGGGTCCTCCAGGGCAGCAGACGGGTGGTAAAGGTCACCAGCGCACGCACATCGCCAGCGCGGGTGGGGCCGGCATCCTTCAGGGCAACAGCGCCGCCCACATCCAGCCGGGCACGATCGCTGAACACCAGGCGCGCGCCTCCGCCGGCGGAAACCAGGCTCACCGGATTATCCAGGGTTGGCCCCAACCCGCGCGACCAGGCCCAGCCGGCATCGACGAACACATAAGGCTGCGCCGCCAGCTTCCAGTCTTCCGACACGGTGACCGGATCAATGCGCAGCTCGGTGTTGAAGGCAGCACCGTCATCGCCGGTCAACACGCCGGGATCATAGCCGCGACCCACGGTGTAATTGCCCAGCGCAAAGCGTTCGAAGCCGAACAGCGCGCCGCTGGCGACCTGGCCCCGCGGCTGCACGGCGATGGTAAGCTTCTTGCCAAGACGCAATTCAGCCAGGCCGGTGAAGCGCAGCACGGTCGCCGTCGGGCTGCCGCTGATCAGGCTGGGCGGCACCACGCCGGCCCCGGCACACACCGCGGGATTGGCCAGGCAATCCGGGCTGGCGCCGAACACATCAAGGCCCTGCCGCAGTTCCAGGCTGGCCCCCAGCCGCCAGGCCGTGGTGCCGCCGGGGCCACGGCCGCGCATGTCCTGCCATTCGCCGTCCAGCCGGGCATAGGCGACGCGCAAGCGATCCCGCGACAGCGGTGCCCCATCGAATTCGACGCGCTGATTGACCAGATCAAAACCGGCGCGGCCCACCAGCGTGGCGGCCTGGCTGCGCTTGAACGGATAGCTCGCCTCGATATTGGCGAAGAAGGTATTGGCATCAACATCGGGCACCGCCGGGCCGAGGCCGGGCCGGGTCCACGCCTGGGTGACGCGGCCGCCAAACCGCAGCCCTTCGCCGCCGATGGCGAAATCATGCCCGACCTGCAGCACCTGCTGCTCATCAAAATCGGACGTGGTATAATAAGAAATGAAACTGTGATCACCCAGCCCGGTCAGGCCATGCGCCTGCACGCGCACCTGGCCGCCGTACGGCCCGGTTTGCGACGGCGCGAGGTTGCTCAGCACCAGATCGGCCTCGATCGGGCGGCGCCGCACGCTGACTTCGCCCACCATGTCACCCGCCGCACCGCCGGCCGGTTTCAGGGCAAGGCGCACATCCATGCCCGGCAGGTCGCGCGCCAGCAGCAGGTAACGTTCGGCCTCGATGCGGTTGAATGGCTGGCCGGTGGCCAGTTTCTTCACATAGCGCGCCACCTGGCCTTCGTTGCGGCCGGCATCTCCGCGCAGCCGCACCGCCGCAAGCCGGGCATAGAGCACTTCAAACCGCACCACGCCGCCTTCGATGCGCTGCGCCGGCACCTGCACGGCGGCCAGATAGCCCAGCCGGCGCAAATGGGTGGCGGCGGCATCACGGATCTCGCACAGCGCCGATACCGGCACGTCCTTGCCGGCCAGCGGCTTCCAATAGCCATCAAGCGCGGCGGCCGGCACCGGGCCCAGATTGTTGAATTCGGCCCGGGTGATGGTGAGCTTGATCGTGGCATAGGCCGGATCGGCCAGCGCGCACGGGCTGCGTTCGATATCGCCATCAACGATCAACCGGCTGGGCTGGGTAAACTGCGGCCGGCGCGATGGATCGATTTCCTCTCGAGTCGGCGCCCCGGTGACGCTCACCTGCGCCTGCGCACCTGAGGCTGCAACGATGATTGCCATGCCGGTTGCCAACAGGCCACGACGGAAAACCGGCGTGAGCGCCGCCGCTGGCAAGCCCATATCCATCATTAACGCTTCCCCCCACGGCAACACTACAGGCGCGACCCGATCATGTTGTGGAAGCAGTTAACCCGATTCAACCCAAATAATCTATAGCTTTATGGTTCATTTACGCACGTGACCCGACACTGTTGCAGGCCAGCAGCGGCGGCTGCGCAACCCGGTTGGCGTCGAGCCCCATAAGCGGGATTTCACGTCGTCCTGACGGAAGAAATCCACTTCGTACTGCCGGCAGCGGCAGTGAAGGCGACAACGGGCTCCACAGCTGCAAGCATTGCAGAACTGAAGTTCAAGCTCAGCGGCGGCGCGGACTGCCGCCACCGCGACCGGCATTGCGGCCACCGCCGCCTTCCTCGAACAGGGCGGCAAGACTGTCGATGATGGTGCCGCCCAGTTGTTCGGCATCCATGATGGTGACGGCGCGGCGATAATAACGCGTCACGTCGTGGCCGATGCCGATGGCGATCAGTTCGACCGGGCTCTTGGTTTCGATGTGGCGGATAACGGCGCGCAGGTGGCGCTCCAGATAATTGCCGCTGTTCACCGACAGGGTGGAATCATCGACCGGCGCGCCATCGGAAATCACCATCAGGATGCGGCGGTCTTCGTTGCGGGCCACCA
>JAIXPM010000192.1 GCA_027486275.1 Sphingomonadales bacterium
CGCCAGCCGGCCAGCGTGGCAAAGAACGCCGTGACGTCCTTCGGCGCACTGCCCACCGCGCCGATGGCGAACCACAGATCAATGCCGGCCAGCGCCATTGCCAGCCCGGCGGCACCGCACAGCCGAGTGGAAATGCGCCCCTTCAGCCAGCGCCCCACCGCCACTGATCCAGCCGCGATACCCACCGAAAAGGCCGCCAGAAACAGGGTGGCGACACCTTGCGTGGCCCCCATGTCATTCCTGGCCAGCGGCACGAACTGGCTGGTGTAAACGGCGCCCAGCGCCCAGAACCAGCTGATCGCCAGCGTGGCGATCAACAGCCGGCGATTGGCAAAGGCATGGCGCAACGCGGCGCGGCTGCTCGACACCGGGTTCCAGTTCAATGTGCGCCCCGGTTCGGGCGGCGCCGGCGGAATGAAGCGCGACGCCAGCCAGCCGAGGCCGGCAATGGCGAGCGCGATCGGCCCGACCGCCTGCGTTGCCAGAAGGCCGCCAGCGACCTGGCCGAGCAGGATGGCCACGAAGGTGGCACCTTCCACCAGGCCGGTACCGGCGATCAGTTCCTGCGGCTTCAAATGCTGGGGCAGAATGGCATATTTGACCGGGCCGAATAGGGTTGAATGGCATCCCATCAGGAACACCACGACCAGCGCCAGCGGCAGCGACCCAATTGCCAGCGCCGCCCAGCCCAATGCCATGAAGGCGATCTCGGAAAGCTTTACCAGGCGTGTAATCCCGGCCTTGTCACGCGCATCGGCGACGGAACCGGCAATGCCGGAAAACAGGAAGAAGGGCGCGATGAACAGCCCGGCCGCCGTAGAGGCCAACAACGCCGCCTGTTTGGGATCAGCCGCCGCCACATCATAGGCAACGATGAACACCAGCGCGGTACGGAACAGATTGTCGTTGAAGGCGCCCAGGAACTGGGTGGCAAACAGGGGGCCGAAGCGCCGCGTGGTCAACAGGGCCAACATCTGGCGCGAGCCATGCCCGTTTGTGCCGCAGCCGTCCAGACTCGCAACGGCGGCCGGCATGGCATAGAAGGGGCGATTGAGGAGACGCGGGCACGTGCCAAAACAGCGGCGCAACGATGATTGGGGCTTCCCGCGCTGGCGGGATTATGGCGCTGAACGCGCCGCCACCACCGTGCGCCTGTGCGATCGCGACGGGTGCACCAACGTGGGTGACCGCCCTGCCCCCAAGGCGCCCAACAGCCCGGAACGCTGGATGTTCTGCCAGGAACATGCCGCCGAATATAACGCCGGCTGGGATTATTTCCGCGGCCTGACGCCAGAAGAAGCAGCCGCCCGCGCGGCTTCGGAAGACCGGCAGCGCAATTATCGCCGCGCCAGCCACTGGGAATGGGGCGGCGAAGGCGATGGCAGCCGCAGCCGCGCCGAGCTTGATGCGCTGCAGGTGCTGGGGCTGGACGCCGATGCCAGCGCCGATGTCGTCAAGGCTGCTTGGCGCACGGCAGCCAAGGCCAGTCACCCGGATGTGGCAGGCTCCAGCCCCGAAGCGGTCGAGCGTTTCCGCGCCGTGCAGGCGGCCTGGGCAGTATTGCAAGCCGCCGATGTGGCGCGGGCGCAGGCTGCCGAACGCGACGCGCGTTAGAAAGCCAGGGTTTGGCAAGGACAAGAAAAGCCGGGGTTGAGCAAAACCGGCCAACACTGTTTGAGGGGGACCATGATGGCAAAATTTCGCACCCTGTTCGCCGCCGGCCTGATCGCCGGCCTGACTGCAGCCCCGGCGCTGGCCGCCGGCCTTTATGGCCAGTGGCGCGTCAGCTTTGACGCCCACCCCGGCGGGCCGTTGCCATTCACGCTGGATGTGCGCGAAGGCAAGACCGGCCCGCAGGCGTGGCTGGTCAACGCGCCGGAACGACTGAAGGTTGAACAGGTGCAGGTGACGGGGGACAGCATCACGCTCACTTTCCCCAGCTACAACAGCAAACTGGAATTGAAAGCCGCCGGAAACAGCACCCTGGCCGGCACCGCAACCGTGCTGCGCGCCACCGGCACGGTGACGCTGGCTGCCCGCGCCCAGCGCGGCAGCTGGCGCTTCACGCCGACGGCGGTGAAGCCGGCGGGTAACGTGGCGGGCCGCTGGAACCTCACCTATGGTGACAACAAGGTGAAGGGCCTGGTGTTGCTGAAGCAAGTGGGTTCCCAGGTGTCGGGCACGGTGCAGCTGCCGACTGGCGACATGCGCTATCTGTCGGGTGAACTGAACGGCAACCAACTCAAGCTTTCCACCTTCGATGGCAGCTTCACCAGCCTGTGGCAGGGCACGCTGGCCGGCGACACGCTGAAAGGCGCATCGTTTGCGGCCACCAGCCGCCCGACCGGCAATCCGTGGGAAGCAAAGAAGGAAAAGCAGGCGACCATGAACGCCGTGCTGGTCGAAGCACCCGGCGGTGAGCGGCTGTCGTTCCGCCTGCTGACCCCGGAAGGCCAGATGATCAGCCTGAACGACCCCCGCTACAAGGGCAAGGTGGTGGTGATCACGCTGGGCGGTGCCTGGTGCCCCAACTGCCATGACGAAGCGATTTTCATGGGCCCCTACGCGGCGCGCCGGCAAAAGGAAGGCCTGGAAATGATCGGCCTGCAGTTCGAATATGGCACAGATGTGCCCCGTGCGATGCGCCAGATCACCAGCTTCAAGACCCGCTACAAGCTGCCTTACCCGATGGTTTATGGCGGCCAACCCAACGCCGAGGACACCAAGAAGGTTCTGGGCTATCTGGCGCCGGTGAAGGTGTGGCCGAGCACCATCTTCATCGGCCGCGATGGCCGAGTGAAAGAAGTGCA
>JAIXPM010000440.1 GCA_027486275.1 Sphingomonadales bacterium
CCATTGGCCAAGGCCGGCAGATGATCTTCGAGGCTGTCCGGCGTTTTCGGCCCCGGGTGCACGGCCAGACCCGCCGGCTTGTCGATGATCACGACGTCGCGGCTGTCAAACAGGATGGGGAAGGGGAAGTCGTTCAAATCAGGACCATTTCCAAACGCGTTTAAGCGATATTCAGCCTGTGCCGTTTCCAGTGCAGCGCCCCGCACCTTCTGCGGCGGCGGGAAGCGGGAGTAAACCCAAGATGACTGTGATCAACACCAACATCAGCGCGCTGACCGCCCAGAATGCGCAGCGCAGTGCCAATAACATGATGGGCCTTGCGATGCAGCGCCTCTCGACCGGCCAACGCATCAACAGCGCCAAGGACGATGCCGCCGGCCTCGCCATCAGCCAGAAGATGACCGCCGATGTCCGCGGCCTCGCGGTCGCAATGCGCAACGCCGGCGACGGCATCAGCATGGCGCAGACGGCGGAAAGCGCCATGGGCGAAGTCACCAACATGCTGCAGCGCATGCGCGAACTGGCCGTGCAGTCGGCCAACGGCACGCTGACCGGCATCGATCGTCAGGCCGTGCAGGCCGAAGTCCGTCAGTTGATCGGCGAAGTCGACAATATCGGCGTACGCACCAACTTCAACGGCCGCCGCCTGCTGGATGGTTCGGCCCAGAATGTCCGCCTGCAAACCGGCAGCCGCGCCGGCGAAACCGTGGCGTTCAGCCTGTCCTCCACCCGGGCGCGTGATCTCGGCCTTGGCTCCAGCCCGGCGCTGTCAGCCTCGGGCGCCTTCGAAGCCACCGCTGCCAACCTGGGTGCCAACCAGGCCCTGCAGGCCGGCGATCTGGTGATCAACGGTGTCACCATCGGCTCGTCGCTGTCATCGGATGACAGCCTGTCGTCAGGCAACAAGGCGGCTTCGGCCGTCGCCAAGGCCGCCGCCATCAACCGCGCCACCGCCCAGACCGGCGTGCGTGCCGTGGTCGGCCAGACGGTGATGACCGGTTCCGCCATGACCGCCGCCGCGCTGACCGGCACCGTGACGATCAACGGTGTCACCACCGCCTCGGTGGCGACAACCACCGACGCCGCCGAAAGCCGCCGCCTGGTGCGCGATGCCATCAACGCCATTTCCGGCCAGACCGGCGTTCGCGCTGTCGACACCGGTGACACCAATGGCGGCATCCGCCTTGAAGCCGATGACGGCCGCAACATCGAAGTGGCGGTGACCACGCTGACGGCTGCGGCCACCGGCCTGAAAGTTGGCGCCCAATCGGGCAGCTTCAGCCTGGAAAGCACCAATGGTCAGCCGATCGAAATCAGCTCGGCCAACAGCGCCAGCGCCCGCATCAGCCGGGCTGGCCTGGCCGCCGGCACCTTCGAGCGCGGCGTTTCCACGGTAAGCACCGATGCCCGCGCCGTAGCCGTGGATGCCGCCGGCATCCGCAACCTCAACAACGGTGATCTCAGCATCAACGGCGTCGCCATCAGGGCCGCCGCCGCGGCTGATGATAATGTCTCCTCCACGGTGGCGGCGTCCTCGTCCAAGTCGGCCAGCGCCATCTCCATCGCCGCGGCCATCAATGCCGCTTCGGCACAGACCGGCGTTTCGGCGGTTGCCAATGATGTGACGCTCACCGCAAGCACCACGGCCACCACGCTCACCGGCACCGGCGCGTCGGTCACCATCAACGGTGTCGCCATCACCATCGAAGGCCTGGCCACCACCGATACGGCCCAGGCCCGCCGCGAAAAGGTCGCCGCTGCCATCAACAACTTCGGCGGCATGACCGGCGTGACGGCCAGCGACAATGGCTTGGGCGGCCTGGATCTGACCGCTGCCGATGGTCGCAACCTGTCGGTCGCCATCGTCGCCGGCGGCGCCACCGCGGCTGAGCTGGGCCTGGGCGGCACTTCGGTGAAGGGCTCCGGATCGGCTTACACCATCGCGGCCACGGCGGCGACGGCGGAAACCGCCTATGGCACGGTGCGGCTGGAATCGGCCAAGGCCATCGATGTGCGCGCTGGCAGCCAGGCCTTTGCCGCGGCGTCGAACTTCACGGCGCTGGGCTTCGAGGAAAACAGCTACGGCGCCTCCGCTGGTGGCCTGCGCATCTCGGATATCGACGTGTCGACTGCCGATGGTGCCACCGCTGCCCTGGATGCCATCGATACGGCGCTGAACAGCGTCAACCTCGATCGCGCCAACATCGGTGCCGTGCAGAACCGGCTGGAAGCGGCGGTGAACAACCTGTCGTCGAACAGCACCAACCTGCAAGCGTCGCGCAGCCGGATCCAGGATACGGATTTTGCGACGGAATCGACCAACCTGGCCAAGAACCAGGTGCTCAGCCAGGCCGCGCAGGCGATGCTTGCCCGGGCCAACCAGTCAGCCCAGCAGGTCACGCAGCTGCTGCAGTAAGGCGGGAGGGCCATCCCCCAGCGATGGGGGCTCGTCAGGAGGGGCGGCGCCGGCAAAGCGTCGCCCCTCGTTTCTTTTGTCTGTCTGACATCCGATCCAGAATCCTTGCTGGTGAATGAGGCCGGCAGGGATGGGTCGGGCCCTGTCGGTGGATCTGCGCGAACGAGTGATTGCGGCGATCGACTGCAGGCCCTCCTGCCGGGCAGCGGTGAAACGCTTCGGGGTGAGCGCTGCGAGCGCAATCAGCTGGCGGCCGCTGACGTTGCCCACGGGCAAGGTGTTGCCAGGCCGCCCGGGCCGTAACTCTCGTTCGGGACTGATCGAAAACCGCTCTAATCAGCTCTTTTCGCGTGCCTTTGCGACTGCGCTCTGCAACGCTTCATATTCGAGCGCCCCCTCGATGACCTGATCGCCAATGATAAACGTTGGCGTGCCGTTGAAACCGATCTGCTGCATCACGGCAAGGTTGCGTTCGATCTCTTGCCGGGCTTGTAGCGACACGGCGAAACTGCGGGCTGCGGCAATGTCCAGCCCCGCCGTCTGCGCTGCGGCGGCTATGTTGGCGTCATCCGCTCGCCCACGGGCAAACAGCGCGTCGTGGAACAGTTCGTGCTTACCCTGCCGTGCCGCGGCAATCGCCCACAAAGCAGCCAATCGGCTCGTTGGGCTCAGAATAGGCAATTCTCGATAGACAAGGTGAATGTTGCCGTCACTCTTCAACAAACGCTTCATAACGGGCAGGCTCGCCCGGCAGTAACCGCAATTATAGTCATAAAACTCGACGATCGTTACGTCGCCGTTGGGATTGCCAGCTTCCGCGCCTGGGAAAGGCTTGGTGAGTTCATTTCTGACCGCAGACAGCCGCTCAGCAACTTGGCGCTGATTGAAGATGGCAACAGCATCGTTGATGATCTCTGGATTTTCAAGGATGTAGGCCTTCACCAGCGATTCTGTCGCTTTGCGCTCCGCAGGTGACATGCCTGCCGCCGCGACAGCTTCATCGGCAGACTTGGTTGCGTCCGCCGCGGTTCGTGTGCCGCCAACAGGGTTAACCGGGGCAGGCGTTGGCCAGAGAATGTCGGCCGCTAACGCAACCACTATAGCCAAGCCTGCAATAAGCGCGACAATGATCGTCCGGCGATTTCGAAATTTTTCAATCATTTACTCGGGTTAGCGGCCTCCCGGCCATTCCGCAAGTGTCGCCCAGCGGCGTGCTTTGCTGAAATTCGGCGTGAGGCTTTGTCAGAATAGACGCGCGCTTCAGCAACGTTTTTTAGGACCGCCAGTCGGTGCGGTTGCTTTGACAGTACCTGCCGCCGCGATGTGTGCGCCCCGGCGGGGGACGCTTGGCTGTGAAAATGAAAAAGCCGCCCCGGGGTTGTCTTCCGGGGCGGCTCAATTGCAAGTTGGAAGGCGGAAAGGCCGCCTCCAACTAACGCAGGGTCCATTACCTCTTGGTGCAGGTCAAAAATCCGTTGGAATTTCCGAGCTCACGGCAAGTTTGCGTCTGGATCTTGGGAGCCCCACCGCCGCTGCCATTGTTTGTCGAAATTGGATAGGGCGCGCGCTGCACATATTGTCCTGAGTTATCTTTGCATGCTGCCTTGACTTCGTGGCCATAAATCCAGGTGGTTGAGCTTCGGCTTGCGCACCCAGGCCCGGTAACTTGAATGTCTTTGCACGAGTTCTTGAAAGATCCGCCAACTGTCATGCACGCCTGCTGGGCGTTTGCGGTGCTGCTGATAAATGATGCGCAGGCGATCGCCGCTGCGAGTACAATTTTACTCACGCTTAATTTTCTCACCATTTACTAAGATATTGTTTTTAAAACGATTTTTTATCTATGTCAATCGACAATTGACGTGCCGTCCCCTGACCGAGAGCCACCGCGCGTGCGCAACGTCAGCTGCCGCCAGCGGATTGCGCTCGCGGCGCTCGCATGGGCGTTGGTGAACTGCGGCGCATGAAGCAGCTCGCGGAGGAGTATCCGGGGCACTCTCAACGCGTCGCAGCGAGGTGGCGCAGCACATCGAGCAGGCGAGCTCCGCCCGACATGGATGTGATGCGCTTACCGCGATCCGCCATCACCGCGGCAGCCGGCGGTCACCCTATGGGACTGCCAACGATCGAGTATCGTGTGTCGACGCCTGGTGTTCCGCTCGGGAGAATGGGCGGGCTTACAGAAACGGCAATCTGTGGGCTCAGCTGATTGATCGTTGCGCCCACCCTCCGGATTTGTGGTGCAAGCTGCGGTTTATCCGAAACAGACTGCAGAACCGGATCACCGCCATCGTCGGCGTCGACAGGCGTGGGAGGAGGCGTCGGCGGCACAGGAGACGGCGGCAGCACATCGACTGGAGCTGCAGCCACGCTGACGACAGTAACTGGCGGCGCGGGGGCTGGCCCAGGCGCCGGTCCGGGTGCTGGCCCAGGCGCCGGGCCGGGCGCTGGTCCCGGGGCTGGCCCAGGCGCCGGTCCGGGGGCTGGCCCAGGCGCCGGGCCTGGCGCCGGTCCAGCGTCCGCTGCGGGTGGGCCTGCTGCCGGAGCAGGTGCCGCGTTGTCGGCAGGCGGGGCTGCATCGCCAGCCGGTCCGGGGGCTGGTGCCGGCGCAGGCGCTGGTACCGGCGCTGGTGCCGGCGCTGGTGCCTGCGCAGGTGCAGGTGCCGCAACTGGTGCCGGAGCCGCGACCGGTGCCGGGGCCGCAACCGGCGCAGGCGCCTTCACGGGGGCCACGACCACAGTCGCGACGCTGCTGGTCACCGGCCTGATGCTGGTGGTGATCGTGGTAATGCTCGACGTAACAGTGAGCGCCGCGCCGTTGCCGGGCGCCTGGGCAAAGACATAGTTGGTGGCGATCAGCCCGCTGCCGGTAATCGGATAGAACCCGCTGGGGCTGGTCTCATTGGCGGTTGTTCCGAACGCCAGCGTGCCTGTCGTGGCGCTGGCCAGCGTTTCGGCGGCTATGAAGCCGTTTACGCTGCCCTTGAATTCCGGGTTTGCCGCGCCCGCCGTACGCGTCTTGGCCTCGGCGGTATAGAGTAGGGTGAGCGGCGTGATGGTGCCAATGGCGCCACTGGCGCTGGTCGGCAGGCTGTAGTTTGCCAGCGATGTGCCAGAGACAGGCGCAAAGTTGCTGCTGCCCAGCTCTGTCGTGATGGTAAGGCCTGTGCCGACGTTCGGGCTGACGAACTTGGGCTGGGGTTGGGTGATGCTCATGCTCTCGCCGTTCAGCACGCCGTCGATGCGGAAGTTGCTGGCCGAAAGCGCGACTGAGGTGGTGCCATCATAGGCGCGCTGGATGCTGCCTATCAGGGCGACGGTCAGCGGCCGCGGCGTGATCGCGGTGAGTGGTGCGCTGGCGCTGGTCGGCAGCACATAGTTTGCCAGCAACGTGCCGGCCCCGGCCGCATAATCCGATGATGCAAGCGTCAGCGTCGTCCTTGCGCCACTGGTGACATTGGCGGAGACCAGCGTTGCCGCTGTTGTGGTCACCGTTATGGTTTCGCCCGTAATCAGGCCGATCAGATTGATATTGCTCTGTGCGAGCTCGATTGCAGTTGTGCCATCATAAACCTTGCTGACGCTGCCGATGA
>JAIXPM010000182.1 GCA_027486275.1 Sphingomonadales bacterium
ATGCGCCGTCTTCTGCTGCTCGCTTCCGCCAGCCTGTTGCCTGCCCTGCCCGCTTTCGCCGCTGATGCCGATCAGATGGCCGAATCGATCGGTGAGGAAATCGTGGTGACGGCGCAAAAGTCCGAGCAGAAGCTGAACGACGTGCCGATCACCATCACCGCCTACACCGGGCGTTCCTTGCGCGAGATCGGCGTTACACAGTTCGATCAGCTTGCCGCCTATGTGCCCGGCCTGAACGTGCAGGAACAATCGCCCAACAACCCCGGCTTCGTCATCCGCGGCATCACGTCGGACACCGGCTCCTCGCAAGGCTCTCCGGCCGTCACCGTCTATCTCAACGGCGTCGATGTCTCTCGGTCGCGTGGTTCCTACTTCGATCTTTATGATCTTGAGCGCGTCGAAGTGGTGAAGGGCCCGCAGTCCACCCTGTTCGGCACCGCCGCTGCTGTGGGGGTGGTCAGCGTCATCACCGCCAAGCCCAAGCCCGGTTTCTCCGGCGAAGTACGCGTGGGCTATGGCAATTATGATCAGCGCCGCATCGATGGCCATGTGAACATCGGCAACGACATCATCGCGCTGCGCGTCGCTGGCGCCATGAAGCTGCGCGACGGCGTGGTGGAAAATATCGCCGGCCGCCCTGGCTCGCAGACGCCGAACGGCCCGCGCGTGGATGATCTGAACGGCCAGGGCCAATATGGCGCCCGCGTCTCGCTGCGCTTCACGCCCACGCCCGATCTCACCGCCGATCTGGTGGCCACCTATGATGGCCAGCGCGCGCCTGGCACCGCCTTCTCGTCGGGCACGTTCGCGCCCACCGGCGGCACCACCAGCCCCTACAGCTTCAAGGAAGCCGCCGGTTCACCGTTCAGCGCCGCCGTGCTGGGCGCCGATCAGCCCAGCCTGACGCGCAACGTGTATGATTTGAACCTGAGCGTGAACGCCAAGTTCAGCGACGCCTGGAGCTTCACCACCATCGCCGGCTACCGCAATTTCGACAGCAATGAAGTGTTCGACGCAGACGGCACCCAGGCCTGGTATCTGGAATTCGCCGAAGACGCGCGCGGCGAGCAGATGAGCTTTGAAGGCCGCTTCAACTACGACAGTGAGAAACTGCGCGGCTTCTTCGGTGCCAATTATTTCTGGGAAACCGGCTTCCAGAGCGTGCCGTTCAGTTCCGAAGAAGGCATTTTCCTGCAGTGCGCGGCGCGACTGGTGCCGGGCCTGGCCTGCATCAACAATGCCACCGGTGTGGTGGAAGCAGCCCGCGCCACCGCGATCCTGACCGGCGGCGCCGCCACCGTGCTGCCCTATTCCGCCGAACTGTTCCGCAACTCGGCTGAAATCAGCACCTTCAGCGCCTTTGCAGACGTGACGGTGATCCCGGTGCCGCGCCTGGAAATCAACTTGGGCGGCCGTTATCTGAGTGAAGATCGCGACAGCGGCATTTCGACCCGCATTCCCAACTCGGTGATCACCCGCGGCCCGCTGATTGCTGGTGGCATCAACACCAATGGTGAAGTGCTCGGTGCCTCGCGTCGATTTGATGCCTTCCTGCCGCGCGCCAACATCCTGTTCCGCGCCACCGACAACGTGAACCTTTATGCCACCTACTCGCGTGGTCGCCGTTCGCCGGTGGTGCAGGTCAATGCCGGCCGCGTCGGCGGGGTGTTGGCCCCCAACGTGCGGGTGTTCCCGGCCGAACTGCTCGACAATTACGAAGCCGGCGTGAAGGGCACGCTTGGCAAGCTCAACTTCAGCATCGGCGCCTACCTTATCAAGTACAAGGATTTCCAGATTTCGGTGCCGCAGCAGGGCGCGCCGGCGCTGATCGTCAATGCTGATGCCAGCAACAAGGGCGTGGAAGCCGAATTCGCCCTGAACCTGTCGGACAATGTGCGGTTGTTTGCCAACGGCGCCTATATCGATGCCCGGGTGAACAATGATGCGCGCTTCGGCAATTTCGCCGGCGATCGCTTCCGCCTGCAATCGGAATGGCAGGGTTCGGCCGGCGCCAATTTCCGCCTGCCGCTGGGTGACAAGATCGAACTGTTTGCCAACCCCAACGTCACCCATCGCTCCAGCGTCTTCTTCGAACTGCCCAACAACCCGGTGACCTCGCAAGGCCCCGTTACCCTGGTGAACCTGCGCGCCGGTATCCGTGATCAAAAGGGCAAGTGGGAAGTCATCGGTTTCGCCAACAACCTGTTCAATCAGGAATATCTGCTCGACGCGGGCAACACCGGCGGCGCGTTCGGTATCCCCACCTTCATCCGCGGTCTGCCTCGCCTGTTTGGCGTGGAAGCGGTTGCCCGCTTCTGATGCGCACGGGGCGGGTGGTGTGGGTTGGGGGTCGCCTCCCCTTGCCCCACTTCCCGCCCCGGTCTATCGCGATTGCATGAGCGAAGCTGCCATCAGCCTGAGGGGCCTGACCAAGACCTATGCCGGCGGCAAGCAGGCGCTGAAAGGGATTGATCTCGATATCCCGCGTGGTTCCATCTTCGGCCTGCTCGGCCCCAACGGTGCCGGCAAATCGACGACGATCAATATTTTGGCCGGCCTGGTGAACAAGACGGCCGGTAGCGCCCGCATCTGGGGCTTCGACATCGACGAACATCCCCGCAACGCCAAGGCCAGCATCGGCATCGTGCCGCAGGAACTGGTGTTCGATGCCTTCTTCACGCCGTTTGAAACGCTGGAATTGCAGGCCGGCCTGTTCGGCGTGCCCAAGGCCAAACGCCGGACCATGGAATTGCTGAAGGCGGTGCGTCTGGACGACAAGGCGCATGTCTATTCGCGCACCCTGTCGGGCGGCATGAAGCGCCGGCTGCTGGTGGCAAAGGCGCTGGTGCACAATCCGCCGGTGCTGGTGCTGGATGAACCGACGGCAGGCGTGGATATCGAACTGCGCCAACTGCTGTGGGATTATGTGCGTGAACTGCACAGCATGGGCACCACCATCGTGCTGACCACCCATTATCTCGAAGAAGCCGAAGGCCTGTGCGATCGCATCGCCATCATCAATCATGGGCAGGTGGTCGCCAACGACGAAACATCGAAACTGCTCGGCACCACCGGTGACAAGGTCCTGGAAGTGGTGGTGGACCGCGAGCTTGCCGCCGTGCCGCCGGCGCTTGTCGGCTGCAAGGCGGTGGAGCTGAAGGGCCCGCGAACGCTGGTCATCACCTATGACAAGCGTAGCAACAATGCCGGCGCCGTGCTGGCGATGGTGGGTGCTGCCGGGCTGGGCGTGGTGGAGGTTTCCACCCGCGAAGCCGATCTGGAAGATGTGTTCCTGGAGCTGACCAGTGGCAAAAGCGCCGCCGCCTGAGGCTCGCCATTTCGATGCCATCGTGGTGGGTTCCGGTGCGGCCGGGCTGACGGCGGCATTGCACCTGGCCGAACATGGCACGGTGGCCGTGCTGGCCAAGGGCGATCTCGCCGATGGTTCCACAGCCTGGGCACAGGGCGGGATCGCCGCCGTGCTGGATGCCGGCGATACGGTTGCGGCGCATGTGGAAGACACGATGGTGGCCGGTGCCGGGCTCAACCACCGCCCCACGGTTGAATATGTCGCCAGCAATGCATCGGCCGCGATCGACCGGCTGGCGGAATTGGGCGTGCCGTTCAATCCCGGCGAGACCGTGTCCGAACGCTGGCACCTCACGCGCGAAGGCGGCCACAGCCATCGCCGCATCGTGCATGTCGATGATGCCACTGGCTGGGCGGTTTCACAGGCGCTGATCAAGGCGGCGCAGGCGCATCCCAACATCACCTTGGTGCCGCACATGGCCGCGGTCGATCTGATCACTCATCGCCACGTGCTGCACGAACGCTTCCCACAGCGGCGCTGCCACGGCGTCTATGCGCTGGATGTGAAGAAGCGGCATGTCGTGCGCTTCGTCGCGCCGGCCACGGTTCTGGCCACCGGCGGGGCGAGCCGCGTCTATCTTTATTCTACCAACCCCGATGGCGCGACAGGCGACGGCATCGCCATGGCGTGGCGGGCGGGGTGCCGGGTATCGAACATGGAATTCAATCAGTTCCACCCGACCTGCCTTTATCACCCCGAGGTGCGCAATTTCCTGATCACCGAGGCGGCGCGCGGCGAAGGCGGCCACCTGAAACTGCCCGACGGCAGCCGCTTCATGGCGCGTTATGACGACCGGCTAGAACTCGCCCCGCGTGACGTGGTGGCACGGGCCATCGATGCCGAGATGAAGCGGCTTGGCATCCCACATGTACTGCTCGATCTCACCCATCTGGGTGCGGACTTCGTGCGTGCCCATTTCCCCACCATCCATGCCCGACTGCTGGAGCTGGATATCGATTGCACGCAGGTGCCGATCCCGGTGGTGCCGGCGGCGCATTACAGCTGCGGGGGCGTGATGGTGACGTTGGATGGCCGCACCGATCTGGCCGGTCTGTGGGCGGCCGGCGAGGTGACCCAGAGTGGGCTGCACGGCGCCAACCGGCTGGCGTCGAATTCGCTGCTGGAATGCCTGGTGTTCGGTCAGGCCGTGGCTGACGACATTGCCGCGCAAACCGCCCAGAACTCGCCGCGGGTAAAGCCCTGGGATGAAAGCCGGGTGACCGACAGCGACGAGGAAGTGGTGATCGCCCACAATTGGGACGAACTGCGTCGCACCATGTGGGATTATGTCGGCATCGTGCGCACCGATAAAAGGCTGGAACGCGCCGCTCACCGGGTCAAGAATCTGCGCAAGGAAGTGCAGGATTATTACGGCAATTTCCGCATCACCGCCGATCTGATCGAACTGCGCAATCTGGTGACAGTCGCCGATCTGATCGTGCGTTCCGCCCGCCGCCGCCGCGAAAGCCGCGGGTTGCATTACAGCACCGATTATCCGGCCATGGCCGCCGAAGCGGTGGACACCATCCTTGATCCGGTGATGACGCGAGAGGCCTAGGCCGCAGCGCGCCGTGTCAGCGGGAACGGCTGCGGCTGGCCGAACAGCCAGCCCTGGGCGAGATCGCAGCCCAGCCGGGTAAGCAGCTGACGCTGGGCGTCATTCTCCACCCCTTCAGCCACCACCTGCTTGCCCATCGAATGCGCCAGATCGATGGTGGCGCGAACCACCTGCTGGTTGCCGGCCGATTCCGAAAGGCGGCCGATGAAACTGCGATCAATCTTGACGATGTTGGCCGGCACGTCGCGCAGCTGGATCAGGCTTGCATGACCGGTGCCGAAATCATCCAGCGCCACATTCACGCCGGCATCACGCAGGCATTCCAGCGCCTCGATCAGCGCGCCCCCCAGGCCGCTCATCACCACCGATTCCGTCACTTCCACCACCAACGCATGCGGCGGCACACGGTGGCGGGCCAATTCATCCAGGATGGCGACGGCAGCGGCCGTGCCCTGCAACTGGCTGCCAACGAAATTGATCGCCATGGTCAGATCCCTGCCGTCGCTCCGCAGCCTGCCCAGTTGTTCCAGTGCCGATTTCAACACATGGGCCTGCAACTGGGGCAGCAGCGTTGATTCGCGCAGCACATCGGGGAAATCGCCAGGGGCCAGCAGGCCCAGCCGCGGATGCTGCCAGCGCAGCAGCGCTTCATAGCCAACAAGCGTGTCATCCAGTTGCACGACCCGCTGATAATGCAGCAGGAACTGGTTGCCGGCCAAGCCAACGCGGGCTTCCGACAGCAGGCGGCTGCGCGCTTCGGCTTCATCGGCCATGCTGCTGTCATAACTGCGCCAGCAGCCGCGGCCCGCCGCCTTGGCCCGGTACAGTGCCAGATCGGCCTGCTTGAAGATGCGGGCCAGTGCCACGCCCTTGTTTTCCGACGAACTGTGGCCAGCGCAGATCGAGATGGTGAGATTATGGCCCGAATGGCGCAGCGGAACACCGGACGACAGCGCGATCATCTGGCGCACGGCCGACAGGCGTTCGCGCGCCGCGCCGGTTAGCAGGATCACGAACTCGTCACCGCCAACCCGGGCGATATTGGCTTCGGGGCCGGCCGCTGCTGTCAGCCGCTCTGCCACCGCCACGATCAACGCATCGCCCGCGTCATGGCCGGCCATGTCGTTCGTCTGCTTCAGGAAATCGATATCGATGGCGATCACGTCGATGCCGGAATTGCGGGTCAGCGGCTGTTCCAGCATGTTCTGGAACAGGGCGCGGTTGCCCAGGCCAGTGAGCGCATCAGTGGTGGCCACCCGGAAAAGGGTATCGCGCTCGGCATCGGCGGCATCGGCATCGCGGCGCAGCTGGCGGAAGCGATCGGCAATGGCCAGCGACAGCAGCAGCGATTCCCAGCCGACGGCGGCAAAGCCGGCCAGATCGACCAGATCATCCTGCGGCAGCAGGCTGAAGTTGCGGAAGATGCGCAACACCAGCACGGCCAGCGCCGGCAGCCAACCAGCCAGATAATACCAGATCGCCCGGCTGCCGCGCAGCGCTGCAAAGCCCGAGCCAACCGTGAGCGTGAGCGTGACGATGATCAGCGTGATGTTGAGCAGAAGATCGCCCAGCGCTGCTGGAAACAGCGTGTCGAACGCCGCCACCACTGATGCAAGCGCCACGCCCATGCCGGCAAGCTGGCCAAAATCGATCAGGCGCTGGGGCAACTTGTCCTTCTCGATCAGCGAGAAGAAGAAGGCGGCGCCAGACACCACCATCAGGCCAAGCAGCAGGTAGAAGGTGCGCACCGCCGCCGGCCCGGCCAGGAACGGGAAGATATTGAGGATCGCGCCCGACCACACCAGCAAATAGCCCAGGCTGCCCGCCAGCCACACGACATACCAGCGCTGGAACCCGGTGCGCAGCCAGGTGAGCAGGAACATGTTGTAGACAAAGGCCGAGAACAACATGCCGAGAACCAGGGCGACCTGCACCGTCCAGCGCAGCACATGCGATTCATGGCCGGCGGCATCCATCGCCTTGATGGTGCGCAACAGGCCCGGCCCGTCCATGTTGCGATAGCCGATCTGGATGGCCGTCACATCAGGGCCCGCCACCGGAATCTGGAAGCGCAGATTGTTGCCCATTGTCCAGTTGCGGCTGAGCTCGAACTGGCCACGGCGGATCACCGCCACCCCATCGCTGTGCACCACCCGGATTTCGATGGCGGTGAAGCGGACATTGTCGATCACCAGATTCCAGCCCGCTGGCATGCGCTGCAGCCGGGCGGGATCGACAGCAAACCACGTCCATTTGCTGGGCATATCCTTGCCCGAACCCGGTGCAATGGGGGTGATGCAGCTGTTGCCCTGGCAGGTCGGAACTTGCCGGTACGCAAGTTGCACGTTCTCAGCTCGCGCTGGTGCCACCCATAGCGCGAAGAACAGCCCCACCACCAATACGATCAGACCCCAAGATCGTTTGGTGAAGGGGGCCAGGCGGCTCATCAGAACCGATGTCGGTCTGCTGCCTTGTCGCAACATTCCGTCCTTTGCTTACCCCTCGTAAGAGACAAACATACGGGAGAAGCCGTTTAGGAACCATTACCGCCTCGTTCTGATGGCGGCTATTGAAGGTGAAACCCAGACAATTCAGTCCGAATCAGCGCATTAACTGCCGAACATCGACCAGATGCCCCGAAATAGCCGCCGCTGCTGCCATCGCGGGCGACAACAAGTGCGTGCGCGCACCCGGGCCCTGCCGGCCAACGAAATTGCGATTCGAGGTGCTGGCACAGCGCTCGCCGGCCGGCACCTGATCGGGGTTCATGCCCAGGCACATGGAACAGCCCGGTTCCCGCCATTCGAAGCCGGCATCAATGAAGATGCGGTCCAACCCTTCGGCTTCGGCCTGGCGCTTCACGAGGCCGGAACCCGGCACCACCAGCGCCTGCCGCACGTTGCCGGCCACCTTGCGGCCGCGCACCACATCGGCAGCCACGCGCAGATCCTCGATGCGGCTGTTGGTGCAGCTGCCGATGAAGATGTTTTCCACCGGCACATCGGCCATGCGGGTGCCCGGCGTCAGGCCCATATAATCCAGGCTCTTCTGCGCTGCTGCGCGCTTGCCGGCATCGGCGAAGCTGGCCGGATCGGGCACCACATCGGTGATGGCCACCACGTCGTCCGGGCTGGTACCCCAGGTGACGAGCGGCGCGATGGCGCTGCCGTCGACGGTGATGCGCTTGTCATACGTCGCGCCCGGATCGGTTTTCAGCGTCTTCCACCAGGCCAGCGCCGTTTCCCACGCGTCACCTTGGGGCGCGCGCGGACGACCTTCAACATAGGCGAAGGTCTTTTCATCCGGCGCGATCAGGCCGGCGCGGGCGCCGGCTTCAATCGCCATGTTGCACAGCGTCATCCGCCCTTCCATGGAGAGCGCCTCGATCACCGGGCCGGTATATTCGATGACATGGCCGGCACCGCCGCCCGAACCCAGCACGCCGCACACGGCCAACGCAACATCCTTGGCGGAGACGGAAAAGCCGAGCTCGCCCGTCACATGCACCTGCAGCGTTTTGGACTGACGCAAGAGCAGCGTTTGCGTTGCAAACACATGTTCCACTTCCGAGGTGCCGATGCCAAAGGCCAGCGCGCCAAACGCACCATGGGTGGCGGTGTGGCTGTCCCCACAGACCATGGTGACACCCGGCAGGGTGAAGCCTTGTTCCGGGCCGATGACGTGAACGATGCCCTGTTCCGGCGAATCGATGTTGTAGAGCTCCACCCCGAAATCGGCGCAGTTTTGCACCAGCGCATCGAGTTGTGCCTTCGACATCGGATCGAGGATCGGGAGCCGGCGATCCGTGGTGGGCACGTTGTGATCGGGCACGGCCAGCGTCAGATCGGGCCGGCGCAACCTGCGGCCAGCGATACGCAGCGCCTCAAACGCCTGCGGGGTGGTCACTTCGTGGATGAGGTGACGATCGATGAAGATCAGCGCGGTGCCGTCATCAAGCGACTGGACGACATGATCGTCCCAGATCTTCTGGTAGAGGGTGCGCGGGGTGCTGTTCATGATGCGCGGCTCTGCCAAGGCCGCGCGCCAAAATCCAGCGGCAAATTAGGCGATGTCGCGCAGGGCGGCGATCAGCGTGTCCACCTCGTCCAGCGTGTTATAGTG
>JAIXPM010000249.1 GCA_027486275.1 Sphingomonadales bacterium
CCTGGACACCGGAGCCGGGGCAGTACCTCGGGCAATTTTCCCGCCCGCAATGCTGCAACTGGATATCATGTCATGAGCATCAACAAGAACCGCATCACCGGTGCCGCCAAGCAGGCCGTTGGCGCCACCAAGGAAGCAGTTGGCGACCTGGTGGGCGACAAGAGCATGGAAATTTCCGGCAAGGCCAAGAAGGTCGAAGGCAAGCTGCAGAGCGCGGCCGGCAAGGCCAGCGACACGCTGAAAGACCTTGCCAAATCCTGACCAAGCCGGCCGGGCCCGCGCCCCCCCCCGGCCGCTGACAACTGCGATAGACGATGATAATACGTTAACCTGCGGGTTCCTCGTGGAATCAGCGATGGGATATGCAGGGCTGGTGCCGGCATCCCAGCACATGAGAGAGATGATCATCTGACGAAAAATCGGCCTAAATCCTTGCCTGACAAGGGCAGCGGACCGTCACAACAAGCCAGTCACCACCAGATGGTGGTGGCCATTGGCGGTTCTGCAGGCGCGCTCGATGCCGTGCGTGGCCTCATCGCCGGGCTGCCAGCCCGCAGCGGCATTGCCTATATCCTCGTCCAGCATCTCGATCCCGGTCACCCGTCGCTGCTGGCGGAACTGCTGGTCGATAAAACGCCGTTCCCGGTGGTGGAAGTCAGCGATGGCATGGCGCTGATGCCTGATCGCCTGCACGTGATCCCATCGGGTGCGCGCATCGCCGTGGCTGACGGCGTGCTGCAACTCACCCCGGCCACCCAGAACCAGGGCCCGCGCCTTCCCGTTGATTTCCTGCTGCAATCGCTGGCCACCCAGGCTGATCTGCGCGTGATCGCCATCCTGCTGTCGGGCAATGGCTCCGATGGCAGCGTTGGCGTGCGGGCCATCCATGAGGCCGGCGGCCATGTGATCGTCCAGGATCCGGCCGAAGCCAGCAACAACAGCATGCCGGCAGCCGCCATTGCCACCGGCTGCGTTGATGCGGTGCTGCCGGTTGCCGCCATGGGCTCAGCCATCATCGATCGCCGCAACCGCGTCCCGCTGCCGACGATGACGGGGGATGATTGGATCAGCCCGGTGCTGGCGCGACTGAAACAGAGCGGTCATGATTTCCATGGCTACAAGCACGGCACCATGCAGCGCCGCATCGAGCGCCGCGTCCGCATGGCTGGCCGCGACACCGGCAGCGGCACCGATGCGTTGACCGCCTATGTGGAACGCCTTGGCCATGATGAAGCCGAGCTGCAGGCACTGGCCAATGATCTGCTGATCAATGTCACCGGCTTCTTCCGCGATCCTGAAGTGTTCAGCACGCTGTCCGGCTCCATCCTGCCCGATCTGGTGCGCCGCCACGATGAAACAAGGCCGATCCGGGTGTGGTGTGCCGGCTGCAGCACCGGCGAGGAAGCCTGTTCGCTGGCCATGCTGATTCTGGAAGAGATCGCCCGCAGCCGCCCCACGCTGAAATTGCAGCTGTTTGCCACCGATCTCGATCCCGATGCGGTCGCCACCGCACGCCACGGCGTCTATCCCGGCAGCATCGACAAGGATGTGACCGCCGAGCGGCTGCAACGCTTTTTCATGGCGGATGATCATGGCTGGCGGGTCGGCCCGGCGCTGCAATCCAGCGTGGTGTTTGCCGTCCACGATCTGCTCACCGATCCGCCGTTCAGCCGCATCGACATGATCTCGTGCCGCAACCTGTTGATCTATCTGCAGCCCGCTGCGCAGGCCCGCGCCATCAGCCTGTTCCATTTTGCCTTGCGCCCCGGTGGCTTGCTGCTGTTGGGCAAGGCCGAAACCGTGGCGGAACCGGCCGATGCCCCGGCGCCGGCCTTCACCCTGATTTCGCGCCAGGCCCATATCTATCGCCGCAATGCCAGCCATCGGCCGCTGCCGGCCCTCCCTGGCCCGCAAACGCCGCCATGGCCATTGCCCGGCCTGCCCTCCACCCGGCTGAAGGCGCTGGAGGCGGAACTGGCCAGCATCCGCGCGGAACTGGCCGATGCCGATCGCCGCCCCGGCGACAATGATCCCGAACAGCAGGCGATCCAGGCCGACACGCTGTCGCGCAACCAGGAATATCAGAGCACCAACGAGGAACTGATCACCTCGCAGGAGGAACTGCAATCGCTGAACGAGGAACTGGTGGCGCTGAACGGCCAGTTGCAGGAAACCATCGATCGCCAGCGCACCGTGGCCGACGATCTGAACAAAATCCTGAACAGCACCAATGTCGCGACCATCTTCCTCGATCTGGACTTGCAGATCCGCTTCTTCACACCGGCCACGCGGGTGCTGTTCAACATGCTGCCCGGCGATATCGGCCGGCCCTTCACCGATCTGGCGCCGCTCACCCCTGATCCAAAGCTGGCGGCCGACATCGCGGCGGTGCGCGATGGCCGCCAGCCGCCCGATCGTGAGATCACCGCCACCGATGGCATCTGTTTCAGCCGACGGGCGATGCCCTATCGCGCCCACGACAATCATGCCGAAGGGGTGATCATCACCTATACCGACGTGTCGGAACGCAAGCGCGCCGAACAGGTGATGCTGGAAGCGCGCGAAACCGCCGAAGCCGCCAACCTGGCCAAATCGCGCTTTCTGGCCGCTGCCAGCCATGATCTGCGCCAGCCGCTGCAATCGCTGGTGCTGGTGCAGGAGTTGCTTGCCCGAAAGGTGACCGATCCGGAATGCCGGCCGTTGCTGTCGCGGCTCGAACTCACGCTGGAATCGATGGGGGCGATGCTCGATGGACTGCTCGACATCAATCGTATCGAAGCCGACGCTGTCGAGATCGCCCCGGGCAGCTTTGCCCTTGAGGGCCTGCTGAGCGAAACCGTGGCTGGCCTGTCGGAACAGGCGGTCGCCGGCAAGCTGAAGCTGCGCCACGTGGCGACCGACTGCCACGTGGTGTCCGATCGCCGGCTGTTGGCCGGCATGTTGCGCAATCTGGTGGCCAATGCCCTGAAATACACGGTGAAGGGCGGTGTGCTGTTGGGTGCGCGGCGGCGCGGCAACATGGTGCGGATCGAAGTGTGGGACACCGGCATCGGCATTCCGGCCGACAAGCTGGAGACCATCTTCCAGCCTTATCAGCAACTGGGGCCCACCCTGATCGATCGCAGCCGTGGTCTTGGCCTTGGCCTGTCGATCGTGCGCAGCCTGGGCGAGATGCTGGGCCATGCCATCGACGTGCGGTCGTGGCCGCAGGACGGGCCGGGCCATGGTTCGGTGTTCAGCATCACCGTGCCGCTGGCCACGCCCGAGCCGAATGCCCTGCCGATACCGGAAGCGCGTGCCTTGCCGGCACCGGTTGCGGCCGCAGCCCCGCCGATCACCGGCGCGCGCATCCTGGCCATCGATGATGATGCCGATCTGCTGGAACTGCTGGCCCAGTTGCTGCGGGGGGCCGGGCACGAGGTGGTGACCGCCCACAATGATATCGAAGCCATTGCCAGCCTGACCGTGCAAACGCCCGATCTGATCATATCGGATTTCCGCCTGATCGGTGGACGTGACGGCCTGGAGCTGGCCCGCGATCTCCGCGCGGCCCTGTTCAAGGCGCACGGCCGCACCGTGCCGGTGATCATGCTGACCGGCGATATCGCCATCGATGCGCTGGTGCGCTTTGCCGCCAACGATATCGTGCGTCTGGCCAAGCCGGTGCGCACGGCCGAACTGCAGGCCGCCATCGCCACGGCGCTGAACGGGGTCATTGCCGAAACGCCGGCTCCTGCTGCTCCGCTGAACGGCGCCGATGTGCTGGTTCATGTGATCGATGATGATCCCCAGATATTGGCCGAATTCGGCCAGTTGCTGGCCGATGCCGGTTTGCCGGCGATGCTGCATGGTTCGGCCGAAGCCTTTCGCGCTGCCTGGCACCCAGGCGACGGCGGCTGCTTGCTGGTCGATGCCGTGTTGCCCGGCGAAAGTGGCATGGATCTGCTGCGCAGCCTCCATGCCGCCGGCACCTTGCCGCCCAGCATCATGATCACCGGCCAGGGCGATATCGGCATGGCGGTGGCGGCGATGAAGGCCGGCGCCGTGGATTTCATTGAAAAGCCGGCATCGGGCGATGCCATCCTCGCCAGCATCCGCCGCGCACTGGCCAGTGCCGGTGCCACGGGTGATGCCAGCATGAGCGCCGAACGGCTGGCAGCCACCGCGCGACTGGCCAC
>JAIXPM010000132.1 GCA_027486275.1 Sphingomonadales bacterium
GCGCTGGCCGCTGCCATTGCCAAGGCGCTCGCCGGGTAAAGCCCGCCCTGCCCCGCCCGTTATCCTGCGAAAGGAAAAGGGCGTGCGATGGCAGGATTTTTCGAGGACATCATCCGGTCAAACCGGCTGCGGCTGGCCTTTGCGACCGGCATGGCGGCGCTCGGCCTGTGGGCCTTTGCGCCCTATGTCACCAGCGAGGTGGGCGGCGAGGCCTATGTCAACGCGCCGATTATCCGCATGGCCTCGCCCATTGCCGGGCTGGTCGCCACCGATCTGCCGCCGCCCGGCACGGCCATCGTCGCGGAACGCACTGCCCGGCTGGTGGCGGCGCGGGTGCGAGACACCGGCCCGCTGGCGGCGCTGAAGGGCCAGCAGGCGGCATTGATTTCGGCACGCGATCTCGCCCGCCGCCAGATTGCCGAGATCGCTGCTGCCGATCATCGTCTCGCCAGCCGATCGGCCCGCTTTGGCCAAGCCGCCAGCGCGCGGCTGGCGGCCACCACCCACGCCGCCGAAGAAGCGCTGGGTGCGTGCGAAGCCGAAGCCGCCGAAGCCATCTTGCAGCGTGACCGCGTCGAGGCGCTGGCCGCCCAGCGTTTTGCCACCTTCACCCAGCGCGACCGGCTGCGTGCCCTGGCCGCTGCCAGTGCCCGCCGCTGCGCCATGCTAAAGGACCAGGCCAGCGCGCTCGCCATCGAAACGCGCGCGGCGGGCAGTGGGCTTTATCTGGCCGGCGCCGCCATGGATGCACCCTATGGCGACCAGCAGCGCGACCGGCTGCTGCTGCGCCGGCAGGAACTGGAAAGCGTTGCCGCCGACGCCGAGGCGCGGCTGTCCGAACTGGCCGCGCAGATCCGGGCCGAGGACGAGCGGCTGGCCCGGGCCAGCGCCTTTGATGCCGTGCTACCGGCCGGCACCGTGGTGTGGTCGCAACCGGCGCCGAAAGGCACCACAGTGGCACCGGGATCAAGCCTGCTCGAACTGGCCGATTGCCGCCGCCGCTATGTCGAGGTGACGCTGCCGGAACGACGCATGGAGGCGGTGCTGCCCGGCGCGCCCGTGCAGGTGCGGCTGATCGGCAGCGAGGATTGGTTGGAAGGCCGGGTTGCCTCTGCCGTGGGCGCGGCGGCGCGGCGGGATGGCGCGATGCTGGCGGCCAATCCCGACAAGGATGCGCGCGCGCTCTCCGTACTGGTGGCGCTGCCGCCGCCCAAGAGTCTGGCGCGTCGCTGCGATGTCGGCCGGCTCGCCGAAGTCCGCTTTCCGCGCTGGTAGGGATGCTGCCCGATCTCGATACGGCGCCGGCCCTGCTGGTGGCAGCCCCGCTGCTGCTCACCGCATCGTGCCTGCTGCTGGCACCGCTGTTCGGGCTGAGCCGGCCTACCACACGCACGGCCATTGTTGCCGGCGTGGCGCTGGTGGTGGGTGTCTATCTCCACTGGCGCTTCACAAACACCATCCCGTGGGATGCGCCCTGGGTTGGCCTTGGCTTCGCGCTCACCTGCCTCGCCATCGAATTGTTCGGCCTGTTCGATGCCGCCATCCTGTTCGCCGCCCTGTTGAAACGCACCAACCGCAGCGCCGAAGCCGATGCCGGCGAGGCCCGGCTGGCGCAGCGCGCGCCCGAAGACTGGCCAGCGGTGGACCTGATCATCGCCACCTACAACGAGCCGATCGAAGTGCTGGAAAAGACCATCCTCGGCGCGCTGGCGCTTGATTGGCCCAATCTGAATGTTTGGGTGGCCGATGATGGAAGGCGGGCGTGGCTGCGGGATTTCTGCGCCGCCAAGGGCGCCGGCTACATCACACGGCCCGACAATCTCCACGCCAAGGCCGGCAACATCAACCATGCTTTGAAGGTCACCCACGCGCCGTTCGTGGCCGTATTCGATGCCGATTTCGTGCCGCAGCGGGCATTTCTGCGCCGCACCATGGGCTTTTTCGACGATCCCGCCATCGGCATCGTCCAGGTGCCGCACAGTTTCTACAACCATGATCCGCTGCAGCAGAATCTCGCCCTGCGCGAGGCACTGCCCGATGATCAGCGCTTCTTCTTCGAAGCCATCATGCCCGGCCGTGACGGCTGGGATGCCGCCTTTTGCTGCGGATCGAACAGCATCACCCGGCGCACCGCGCTCGATGCCATCGGCGGCGGGCTCCCTGCCGGATCGATCACCGAAGACATGCTGCTTAGCCTCGCGCTGCTGCAAAAGGGCTATGTCACCCGTTACCTCAACGAGCCGCTGGCGTTCGGGCTGGCGCCGGAAAGCCTGGAGGCCTTCTTCGTGCAGCGCGCGCGCTGGGCGCAGGGGGCGACACAGATATTGTTCCTCGATACCGGCCCCTTGGGGCGCGGCCATGCCTGGCAGCACCGATTGTTCTTCCTGCCCACCGCCTGGCTCAGCCAGTCGCTGATGCTGATGACCGCGTTGCTCGCGCCGCTGGTCTTCCTGTTCTTCGACGTGCCGCCGCTGGTGGGCGTGACGGCGCAAAGCGCGATCTTCTTCCTGGTGCCGATGGTGTTTGCGCAAGTGGGAGGCATCGTGCTCCTCGGCGGCGGACGTTACTTCCCGATCGCCGCACAAGTGCTGGGCACCTTCCAGAGTTTCCGGTTGCTGCCGGTGATCATCAAGACGCTGTTCAAACCCCATGGCCACGCGTTCAAGGTGACACCCAAGGGATCGGACGCGGCCGGCGGCGGCTA
>JAIXPM010000283.1 GCA_027486275.1 Sphingomonadales bacterium
ATCCCTCCGACTCCGCCACTGCAAAAGTGAGAATGAGCGATGGGGCCCGCCAGTGCTGCCGCGCTGGCCGGCCTGTTCGCCAGCGCCTTTCTGGCCGGCTCCATTCTGCCGGCGCAATCTGAAATCGTGCTCGCCGCCTTGCTGCTGGCCGGCGAGCATCCGGCTTGGCTGCTGGTGCTGGTCGCCACGCTGGGCAATGTTGGCGGCGCGGTGCTCAACTATGGGCTAGGGCGCTCGGTTGATCGCTTTCGCGGCCGGCGCTGGTTCCCGCTTTCGGCGGAGGGGTGGGAGCGCAGTGCGTCATGGTTCAACCGCTTCGGCCGCTGGACGCTGCTGCTGAGCTGGATGCCGGTGGCGGGTGATGGCTTCACCGTTTTGGCCGGTGCCGCGCGCACGCCCTTCCCGCTGTTCCTGGCGCTGGTTACGCTTGCCAAGGGCGGGCGGTATCTCGCGTTGGCCGCTGCCGTCGCCGCGTTCTGAAGGCGGCCACGAAAAAGGGGGCCTTGCGGCCCCCTTTCCATTCGCTTTGATGGTCCGGCGCGATCAATATTTGATGCGGATACGGGCATAATAGAGACCGCCGTTGAAACCGAACGGGCCGCCGGTGTTCGGATAGATTTCACCGCTGTTGGTGCCGCCCGTTGACAGGAAGAGCCGGTTATCTGGCGAGTCCTTGATCTTGTCAGGATAGGCGTTGAACAGGTTCGATGCGCCAACCGACAGGGTGAAATGTTCGGCAAAGGTATAGCTGACATCGAGATCGGTGGTGAACTTCGCGCCGAAAAGCTGGCCGGGATAGCCGACTTCTTCAACCCACGAGCCATAATAGGACTCGCGCACCGTGATCCCGAAACCGTTGCTCTGCCAATTGAGCGTCAGGTTGGCGCGGTGGTTGGGCGCCAGGTTGCGAATGTTGGCGATCAACGCCGGGCTGATGACGTTTGGATCGAACCTTGGCACGGTGGATTTGTTGTAGTTGTAGGCCAGAATTGCGCTGGCCTTACCGCCGAGCGCATCACCGCGCCAGCTGCCCACGATGTCGATACCGCGGGTGCGGGTATCAAAGCCGTTGGTGAAGTAGTTCACCGCGCCGCCGTCGCCCACGGCCGCAAGCGCCGGTTCGCGGGCAATATCGGCTGCCGTCACGTTGAAGTTCTGGCTGATCCCGATGCGGTTGGTCACCTTGATGCTGTAGGCATCAACCGTCAGGCTGAACGCGTCGGACGGCGTCAGCACGAAACCCAGACCAAAGTTGGTCGAACGTTCCGGCCGCAGCGACTGCGCGCCGAAATATTGTGCGATGTTGCTGGTCACCGGATAGGTGCCCACCTGCACCTGGTCACCTGCCACGAAGGTGGTGGTGAGGATGGCGGTGTTGTTCTGGCCCGGCGACGGTGCATGGAAGCCGGTGCCGGCGGTGCCGCGGATGGCCAACATATCGGCCACTTCCCAGCGGAAATTGCCCTTGGCCACGAACGCGCTGCCGAACGTGTTGTAGCTTTCAAACCGGCCCATGGCGCCAAGGCTGAGAGTATCGGTCACGTCGGCTTCGAGACCGGCATACACGCCATAGCTTTGCTGGCTGCGTGAACCGGCAAAGGTCGGGCTGGTGCCGCCATAACCCGATGCGCCGGGTCCCTTGGTCGTTGTGCTGTCAAATGTGTAGACCCCTTCGCTCAGCACATAGAGATCCTGCACGGCAAATGGACCCGCAGCATAGGACTGCACGTCACCTTCGGTCTGCGTGTAGGTCTCCCGGCGGAATTCACCGCCCCACGACAGCGTGATCGGGCTGGCGAGGCCGGCTTCAATTCCGTACGTGAAATCGGCGTTGAGGTTCTGTTCTTCCTGGATCAGCTTGCCGAATTGGAATTCGGACTGCGACGCGGGGCCGTACGACGGGCTCAGCGAGTTATACATCGACAGGTTGATCTGGTTGCGCGCAATCGTGGCCGACAGATCATAGGTGAAATCGTTCGACTTGCCCTTGACGCCCAGCACACCGAAATATTGATCGGTTACACCGACAAAGCGCGGAGTGAAGCCGCCCGGATAACGGGTCTTGAAGTTGAAGATATTGTTATCTTTGACAAAGCCGCCCGCCGGGCAGCCCAGCGGCCCCGCGTTGGCCGGGCAAGGAGTCAGATAGATGGGGTTGAACGCGGCGTTCCTGTTGAGAGTCGTTGTCCCGCCGCTGACAAGTGGCACGTTGGTAAAGGTTTCAGGCGGGCGATAGTTGAAGCTCTGATCCGCCTTGAGGTGCGAATAATTGGCGATGAAATACAGCTTCGCTTCCGGGCTGAGTTCAAAGCCGCTGTTGAGCAGGAAGCGATAGGCATAGCCTGGCGACGAACCATAGATCTGGGCCGGGTTCGGGATCTGGCTGGCCAAAGCAGGGTTCTGCTGGGCAAGCAGCAGCGCAGAAGCGCGGGTCACGTTGCGAATCGTGCCCTTGTCATCGGTATATTCGCCGGTCAGGTTGATGAAGCCGCGGTCACCCAGCTTGACGCCGGCATTGGCGGCGATCTGGAAGCTGCGGCCATCACCCTTGTAGAACTGGCCAAAGCGGCCAACGATTTCCAACCCGGCGTCTTCGCGCAGGCCATAGTTCATCACGCCGGCAATGGCATCGGAGCCATATTGCGCGGTGGCGCCGTCACGCAGGATCTGCAGGTTGCCGATGGCGAGGGTGGGAATGGTCGAAATGTCGGCGCCCTGGCTGCCGAACGACAGCGCGGTGTCACCGCCCGTGTACACCTGCACCAGTGCCGAACGGTTGAGACGCTTGCCGTTCAATTGCACCAGCACTTCATCGGCCGACAGGCCACGCAGCGACGGCGCACGCACGAAGGTGGAGGCATCGGCGATGGCGTTCTGGCCAACATAGAAAGACGGAACCAGCGCCCTGACGATATCGAGCACGTTCGACGCCGGCTGGGTGGCGAGTTCGGCAGCACCCACCACGTCCACCGGCGAAGCGGTGTCGAGGATGGAGCGATCGGTGCGGCGGGTGCCGACGACGACGATCACCTTCTCTTCACCAGCATTCTCTTCGGCAGCGGCGGTTTGGGCGGCAGCGGGCGTGGCAGCCACGGCCAGCGCCAGCATCGGCAGCGCCGATCCGGCGAGCAGCAGGCGGGACAGAATTGGGCTTTGCATCGTCGTTTCCCCTTGAACGGTTGCGGGTCACTCCCCCGGCGACCACGAAAGGGATGCTAGGCCGTCATGAGTCTGTCACATTGTTGATAAGTGGTAATGGGCGCTGCGGCGGCTGGAATCGCCC
>JAIXPM010000089.1 GCA_027486275.1 Sphingomonadales bacterium
GAACTGACCCACCTGAACGCCACACTTGAGTACCAGGTTGAAGAGCGCACGCGCGAACTGCTGGCGGCCGAGGCAGCGTTGCGCCAGGCGCAGAAGATGGAGGCGATCGGCCAACTGACCGGCGGCGTTGCGCACGACTTCAATAACCTGCTCACCCCGATCATGGGTGCGCTGGACATGCTGACCCGGCGGCAGATTGGCAATGAAACTGAGCGGCGGCTGATCGATGGTGCGCTGCAATCGGCTGAGCGCGCCAAGACGCTCGTTGAACGCTTGCTCGCCTTTGCGCGGCGGCAGCCGTTGCAGGCTGTCGCCGTCGATCTTGCCACTCTGGTTGGCGGGATGGCGGCCCTGATTGCCAGCACAGTCGGGCCGCAGATTGTCGTACGGGTCGAGCTGGATGAAAATCTTCCGCCGGCCAGCGCCGATGCAAACCAGCTTGAAATGGCGATCCTCAATCTTGGCGTGAATGCCCGCGACGCCATGCCGGGCGGTGGTACCCTGACGATCACCGCCGCCCGCGAGAGCGTGCAGGGTGAACATCGGTCTGGTCTGGTCCGCGGTGACTATGTGCGCTTGTCGGTGGCGGACACCGGCACCGGCATGGACGTGGACACGTTGACCCGCGCGACCGAGCCGTTCTTCTCGACAAAGGGCGTGGTTGCGGGAACCGGCCTCGGCCTTTCGATGGTTCACGGCCTCGCCACGCAGCTTGGCGGCGGGCTCACCATCATCAGCGAACCGGGCCGCGGGACCAATGTCGAACTGTGGCTGCCGGTCAGTCTTGATCGCACTTGCCACGCGGATGAGACACTCGTTGCGCCGACGCCGGTCACGTCGCGCTTGCGCGTCCTGCTTGTCGACGACGAGGAACTGGTGCGGCTCTGCACGGCCGACGTGTTGGTGGACCTGGGCTATGACGTGATCGAGGCCGCTTCTGGCGAGCAGGCGTTGCGGCTGCTGGACGAAGGCCCGGCGCCTGACGTCCTCGTCACTGACTATCTCATGCCGGGCATGAGCGGTGCTGAACTCGCGCAGGCGGTGCGCGCCCGCAAGCCGGGGCTGCCGATCCTGATCGTGTCTGGCTACGCCAATCCTGACGGGATCGCTCCAGACGTGTCGCGGCTGCGGAAGCCCTTCCGCAGCGCGGAGCTCGCGCAAAGCATTGCCAACCTCGTGCGCCAGGAAGTTGGGGGAGGGGCTTGAGGCTTTTTCCCGGCTTTCGGCTGCGCCCGCCGCCGTGGCGGGTTCAGCGCTGCCCCCGCCGCCACCATCTGGATACTGCGAACCACTTGCATTAGCAGCAGACATGGATGATAACGATTCGCAGTAACGCCACTCGACTCGCGAGGGAAACGTGATCGTCTGTGTCTGCAATGCGCTGAAGGAACGGGATGTCCGCGAAGCCGCGCGGGTGGCCGGCAAGTCGTGCCCGAAGGCGGCCTATGCGCAACTGGGCTGCAAGGTGAAGTGCGGGCAATGCCTGCCGTTCGCCAAGGAAATCCTGGCGGATGCGCGCAGCTTCGCCTGAATTGCCGCTGCTAATGCAAGTGCGTTGCAGTAATAAGTATCAGAAAAACCACGACTTTTCTTGACTCGGATCAAGATTTGCGCCATGGCGTTCCCAGCAAAGGGAGACTGGCCATGCGCGGTGACGCCAAGGTGATCGAATTTCTGAACGCCGTGCTCAAGGGCGAGCTGACGGCGGTGAACCAATATTGGCTGCATTATCGCCTGCTCGACAATCTGGGCATCAAGAAGCTTGCCGATTACGAGCGGCACGAATCCATCGACGAGATGAAGCACGCCGACAGACTGATGGAGCGTATCTTCTTCCTGGAAGGCCTGCCCGGCATGCAGGCGCTCAATCGCCTGCGCATCGGTGAGACGGTGGAAGAGGTGCTTGCCGCTGATCTGGAGCTGGAATTCGAAGCCATCGCCCTGCTGAAGGATGCCATCGAGCACTGCGAGAAGGTGCGTGATTTCGCATCGCGCGATCTGTTTGCCGAGATCCTTTCCGCCGAGGAAGAGCATGTCGATTTCATCGAGACGCAGCAGGAAATGATCCGGCAGATGGGCCTGGCCAATTATATCCAGCTGCAATCGCGGCCCGCGGGGGATTGAGCCGGCTGCACGGCAACGAAAAAGGGCCGCCGCGGTATCCCGCGGCGGCCCTTTTCATTTGGGTGAGCCGGCTCAGCGGGTGCTGGCGTAGAGGCTCCACAGATCGGCGATGTCCTTCATGCCGCTCTTGGCGTCCACCGCCTTGAAGCTGGCGATGGCGGCAGCCTTCTGGCCAGCGCGGGTGGCGGCGATGCCCTTGAACACGCGGGCGTAATCGATATCGTTGCCCTTCGCGGCAATGGCCTTGTCATAGGCGGCGATGGCCTTGGCATAGTCATTCAGGCCCAGATAGGCGTTGCCGCCCTTGAAGGCCGTGGCCGGCGCGGCCGACAGCTTCAGCGCTTCCGGCGCTTCCTTGGCGACGGCGGCAGCAGCAGCAGCAGCCAGCTTCTGGTCCATCGCATCGCTGGTCACACCCGATTTGTCGAGCGCGGCCTTGGCAACAGCGGCTTGGCCGTTGATCATCGCGAGCTTGGCAAAGTCGTGATAATCTTCCTTGCGGGCCAGCGTGCCGGTGGTGAACATCAGGTGATACAACGCCAGCTTGGCTTCCGAACGCATGTTCTGGCCCTGCATCTCGGTCAGCAGCACCTTCCAGCGGTTCGGCGACGGATCAGACTTGATCAGGCGGGTGGTGGTGGCGAGATAGCCCGCCTTGTCACCCGACTTGAACTGGGCGCCCGACAGATTTTCCAGATAGATGGCCTTGGGGCCGTTGCTGCGGATCAGGGCGTTGTAGGCGGCAATGGCGGCCTTGTGGTTGCCCTGGCGCGTCATTGCCTGCGCCACCATGATCTGGCTGGCTTCACCGGGGCACTTCCGGGCGATGGCCACTGCCTTGTCCATCTGGCCGGCGCGATAATAGAGCGGGCCGAGCTGGTTGCAAGGCGCACCAACCTGTTCGAGCGCGGCAGCAGCCTGGCCGAACTGGCCGACAGCGGTGAAGGCATAACCAGCCATCTGGGCGGTCTTTTCCCGCTCTTCAGCGGTGCTGGCGGCGGCGCGGGCCTGGCCAATGGCGGCGGCGACACCGGCCGCATTGCGCGACTTGGCGGCAGCGGCCGCGGCGTTGAGCGCCTTGCCCACGGCAGGCGACACGGCGGCCGCAGCCGGGGTGGCGACAGCCAACAGGCTGGCAGCGATCAACAGGCGGGCATCAATCTTCATTGGCGATCCTTGGCTGTTCTCGTTCCAAAACTCAGAACCGGCAGCCTGCGTGGCCACCGATCCGCGAACCTGGATGGTCTTGCCGGGGTTGCGGGCCGATGAATGGCCTCTGCGAATCCCCCCTGGCCCCTCCCTGAGCGCGAAGGGCAGCCCATACCGGAAGTTTTGCGCCATGCAACCGGGCAAAACGCCCCGGTTGATCTCAGTGTCGCAGCCGTTCGGGCCGGGCGGTTGCATGGGCGCGATGAAGCGCCTAATCGGCGGCGCACAACGAGATCCATCGGGAGAGGGACCATTCGCGCTTTCATCTTTCCGGGCCAGGGCAGCCAATCGGTGGGCATGGGCAAGGGCCTTGCCGATGCCAGCCCCCACGCCCGCGCCGTGTTCGAAGAAGTTGACGAAGCGCTGGGCGAGCGCCTGTCGCGGCTGATGTGGGAAGGGCCGGAAGAGGAACTGACCCTCACCGCCAACGCCCAGCCGGCGATCATGGCGGTGGGCATTGCCTGCCTTCGCGTGCTGGAAAATGAAGCCGGGGTGCGGCTGGCGGACAAGGCGGCCTTTGTGGCCGGGCACAGCCTTGGCGAGTATACCGCCCTGTGCGCCGCCGGCAGCCTGGGCCTGGCCGATACCGCCCGCCTGTTGCGGCTGCGCGGCACGGCGATGCAGGCCGCGGTGCCGCCGGGCGTGGGTGCCATGGCGGCGCTGCTGGGCCTCGATTTCGAAACGGTGACGGCCATCGCTGCCGAGGCATCCCAGGGCCAGGTGTGCGCGGCCGCCAATGACAATGCGACGGGCCAAGTGGTGGTATCCGGCCATGTCGAGGCCGTGGCCCGCGCCATGAACCTCGCCAAGGCCAAGGGTGCGCGCCATTCGGTGCTGCTGCCGGTTTCGGCGCCGTTCCATTGCCCGCTGATGCAGCCGGCGGCTGATGCGATGGCTGGGGCGCTTGCCAAAGCGCCGCTGGCCGCGCCGACCGTGCCGCTGGTCGCCAACGTGACCGCTGCGCCAGTGACCGACACGGATGAGATTCGCCGCCTGCTGGTGGAACAAGTGTGCGGCAC
>JAIXPM010000030.1 GCA_027486275.1 Sphingomonadales bacterium
CGCAGAAGCCCGGCGAGCTTGCCCTGGATGCGGACCTGCTCCGGGTGATAGCGCTGCGGTTCATAGCTGCTGTTGGCCGGATCGAGGCGGATCAGGCCCTTGTCGCGGCGCAGATATTTCAGCGTGGCTTCCTCATTGTCGATCAGCGCCACGACGATGTCGCCATCGCGGGCGTCCTCGCAGCGGCGGATGAGGGCATAGTCGCCATCGAAGATGCCGGCGTCGATCATCGAGTCGCCGGAGACTTCCAGGGCATAATGATCGCCGGGGCCGAGCAGCGCCGCGGGGACCGAGAGCGAGCGGTCGCTTTCTAGCGCTTCCATCGGCAGGCCGGCGGCGATGCGGCCGTGCAGCGGCACCACCACCGTATCATTGGCGGCGAGCATCGCCTGCACCGGCGGCCGCGACAGCGGCCCCGGCGGCGCCGCCACCGGTGGCACCAGCTTCAGCCGCGGCGGCGCGGCGATCGCCTTCATCGCATCGGGCAGGCGGATGACTTCCAGCGCGCGGGCGCGGTTGGGCAGGCGGCGGATGAAGCTGCGTTCCTCCAGCGCGTTGATCAGGCGATGGACGCCCGACTTGGAGCGCAGTTGCAGCGCCTCCTTCATCTCCTCGAACGACGGCGAGACGCCATCCTCCCGCAGACGGGTATCGATGAAGCTCAGCAGTTCCTGTTGCTTGCGTGTCAGCATGTCGCCCCTCCCGAAGGAACACATGAAGAACGTTTAGGCAACGCCATGGAACGTGTCAAGCATCAGGCAATCGACCATTTCGCCGGCCACCGCCGGCGGCGCCCCGGGCGACCGGACGATGAGCAGGTCGGCGGCGGCGAGCAGCCCGAGCAGCGCCGAATCCTGGCGCGGGAAGGCGGCGGCACTGCCCGCCGGCGTCAGCCGGCCGCGCAGATGGTCGCGGCGCTGGCCATTGGTCGGCAGCGGTGTCGCCAGCGGCAGCCGCAGGCGGCGCTGCCCATCGAGCCGCCCGCCCAGCCGGTGCAGCAGCGGCAGCACGAACAAGGTCGCACAGACGAACGCCGAAACCGGATTGCCCGGCAGGCCGAGCACGCGCGTTCCGCCCAACCGCCCGGCCAGAAGCGGCTTGCCCGGCCGCAGCGCGATCTTCCAGAAATCGAGTGTAGCGCCGAGCTCGCGCAGGACGGGAATCACCAGATCATGATCGCCCACCGATGCGCCGCCGATTGTGATGATGAGGTCTGCCTCCGCATCCTGCAGCGCGGCGGCCAGCGCGGCGCGGTTGTCCGGGATCAGGCCGGGATCATGCACGTCCGCCCCGGCGCTGCGTAGCAAGGCGCTGAGCATGGCCGGATTGGACGAAACAATCTGCCCCGGCCCCGGAATTTCGCCGGGCAACACCAACTCATCACCCGTCGCGATCAGCGTCACCCGCGGCCGCCGCACGACCGGCAGCGCCCGGTAACCGCCGGCAGCGGCCGTTCCCAGGCCGGCAGGCGTCAGCCGCTTTCCGGCACACAACAGCATGCCGCCGGCCGCAAAATCCTGACCCGCCGGCCGAATATGCGCGCCAATGCGCGGCGGGCCTTCGCCAGCCAGCCGCGCCTGGTTACCATCGCGAGCCACCTCTTCCTGCACCACGATCACATCCGCTCCGGCTGGCAGCGGCGCACCGGTGAAGATGCGCACCGCCTCGCCTGGTCCCACAGTACCGGCCCAGCCATGGCCAGCGGCGCTCTCCCCCACCACGCGCCAGGGCAAGCGAAGATCGGCCCAGCGGATGGCGTAACCATCCATCGCGGCGGCATCGAACGGCGGCTGGGTGAGGCGGGCGGTGACAAGTTCGGCCAGCACCCGGCCGGCGCAGTGATCGAGCGGCAGCGTCTCGGCGGGGAGGGGCTCAACGCCCATCAGCAGCTGATCCAGCGCTGCCGCAAAAGGCAGCAAGTCACTCATTCAGCAACGAAATCGCCTGAACGCCCGCCGGACTTTCTCAGCAGGCGGATGCCGTCGATGCGCATCGTGCGGTCGAGCGCCTTGGCCATGTCATAAACAGTGAGCAGGGCGGCGGAGACGGCGGTGAGCGCTTCCATCTCCACCCCAGTGCCGTGCGTGGTGGCCACGGTGGCGGTGGCGCGGATGCCGCCAAAATCCCCTGATTGCTCGATGGCCAGATCAAGGCTGACCGCATCGATCGGCAGCGGATGGCAGAGCGGGATCAGATCAGCCGTGCGCTTGGCCGCCATGATGCCGGCAATGCGGGCCGTGGCGAGGACGTCGCCTTTTTTTACGGCTTGTTCAGCAATAGCTTGCAGGGCGTCCTTTGCAACATGGATGAAGCCTTCTGCCACCGCCTCGCGCCGGGTCGCGGCCTTGGCGCTGATGTCCACCATCCGCGCGGCCCCGCTGTCGTCCAGATGGGTGAGCTTCGTCACGCGGCGAGACCTAGCAACTGGCGGGTCGCCGCCGTCACATCCGTCTGCCGCATCAGGCTTTCGCCAACCAGGAAGGTGCGGATGCCGACCCCGGCCAGCGCTGCCAGATCAGCGTTGGAAGACAGGCCGGATTCGGCAACCAGCGTCTTGCCCGGCGTATTGGACAGTTCGAAACTGGTCTGAAGACTGACGTCCAACGTCTTCAGATTACGGTTATTAATACCGAACAAGGGCGTTTGCAACAGCAACGCTCGGTCACGCTCTGCGGCGTCGTGCACCTCGATCAGCACGTCCATGCTCCAGGCCGTCGCCACTGCCTCCAGCTCAGCAGCCTGCGCGTCCGACAGGGCGGCCATGATCAGCAATATGGCATCCGCCCCCAGCGCGCGGGCCTCGATCACCTGATAGGGATCCACGATGAAGTCCTTGCGGATCACCGGCAGGGCGCAGGCGGCGCGGGCGGCGACCAGATACTCATCCGCACCTAGGAACCAGCGCTCTTCCGTGAGCACCGACAGGCAAGCCGCCCCGCCGGCGGCATAGGCGCGGGCCAAGGCTGCGGGATCGAAGTCAGCGCGGATCAAGCCCTTGGACGGGCTGGCCTTCTTGCACTCGGCAATCAGGGCATAACGGCCATCTTCATGGGCGGCCTGTAGCGCCTTGATGAAACCCCGCGGGGCGTCGGCGGCACCGGCGGCGGCCTCGACATCGGCCAGCGCCACCTGCGCCTTGCGGGCGGCATAGAGGTCGCGCTTGTGGGCGACGATGGTAGAGAGCGTGTCAGTCATCGAAAAGCGATCCAGCGGGCGAGGATGTCAGCCGCAGCGCCGCTGTCAATGGCAGCGGCGGCTTGCGATACGCCTTGCGGCAGGGTGAGGCCGGGCCGCACCACGGTGAGGGCGGCGGCCGCGTTGAGCAGCACCATGTCGCGATAGGCGTCCTGTTGCCTTGCCAGCAACGCCTTCAGCCGTTCGGCATTGTACTCGGGACTGCCGCCCGTCAGCGCTTCGTTCGGTTGACGCGACAGGCCGGCATCCTCCGGGGTGAGCGTGCGCGGCGAGAGCGCCCCGCCAGCCAGAACCACTGCGCTCGTCTCACCCGAAATCGCCACTTCATCAAAGCCCTGGCCATGCACCACCAGCGCGGCGCGGCTGCCAAGATGCTGCAGCGCTTCGGCCATCAGCGGCACCGGGCCTGGCGCGAACACACCGAGCAATTGTTGATCGACGCCCGCCGGATTGCACAACGGCCCCAGCAGGTTGAAGATCGTGCGCCGGCCCAGCGCCTTGCGCACCGGGGCAACGCGCGCCATCGCCGGGTGGTGGCGGGCGGCGTGCAGGAAAGTGATGCCCACTTGTGTGAGGCACGGCCCCAGCCGATCCATCGGCAGTTCGGGCA
>JAIXPM010000239.1 GCA_027486275.1 Sphingomonadales bacterium
GGCAAGGCAGTCGTAATCGCTGACGCGCCCAAGACGGAAGCGCTGCTGGAAGCCTTTGGCGATGCCGTCGCCGCGCTCGGCGGCCGTTATCTGACCGCCGAGGATGTGGGCATGAGCGATGCCGATATGGTGGTGGTTTCCCGTCGCACCCCGCATGTGGCCGGGTTGCCGGTGGCGTCCGGCGAAGTGGGTGGCAATCCGGGGCCGTTCACGGCGCGTGGCGCGCTGGCCGGGCTGAAAGCTGCGGTGCGTTTCAAGCTGGGCACCGATCGTGTTGCTGGGCTCCATATCGCTATCCAGGGCGTTGGCAGCGTGGGCGGTGCGCTGGCTCGGGCGCTGGCTGCCGAGGGTGCGCGGCTGACCATCGCCGATGTCGATTCGGCCCGCGCCGCCGCGCTGGCCGCCGAACTGGGCGCGACGCAGGTGGACGTCGCCGCGATCATGGCAGTGAAGGCCGACGT
This sequence comes from Sphingomonadales bacterium, assembly GCA_027486275.1. Next base: position 462 of record JAIXPM010000239.1, read on the forward strand.
GTTCAGCCCCAATGCGCTGGGCGCGATCCTTGATCAGCACAGCATTGCCGCGCTTGACGTGGCGGTGGTGGCCGGCGCTGCCAACAACCAGCTTGCCACGCCGGAAGACGGTGCCCGGCTGGCGGCGCGCGGCATCCTCTATGCTCCTGATTATGTCATCAACGCTGGCGGCATCATCTCGGTCGTGGCTGAATATCTGGCCAAGACCGAAGGGCACAAGGTGACGCTGGCGGAGGTGAACGTGCAGGTGGATGCCATCGGCCCGCGCTTGGCCACCCTGTTTGCGGAGGCCGATGCCAGCGGGCTGGCGACGGACGCGGTGGCGGATCGCACGGCGCAGGCGTTGATCGGGCGCTGAACCGCCTTTCAGTAATCCTTCTTCCAACGCACGCTGCCTGATGTGCCGCCCAGCGTCGCCACCTGGCTGAGCACTGACAAGGTGCGGGTCAGCCCGATTTCGATGCTGGTGGCGGTATAGCCCTGCGCGTCGGTGGCGAGTTCGACATAGACATTGCGACCAACATATTGCCCGGCGGCGACCGTGGTGCGCCGGCCGGTGACAACATCGGCGGGCAGGATGCGCAGCCGATCGATGCCCAGGCCCTTGCCCACTGCGCCAATCAGGTTGAAACCGCCACCGCTGCCCCGCAGGGACGCGAGCGCGCCGGCCAGCTGGATGGCTTCGGGTGCAGACAGATCGGTGACGTTGCTGCCGAACAGCACGCGTGACAGCACTTCATCTTCGGGCAGGGCAGGCACGGAACTGAACTTGATCTGCGGCCGCTGCGCCGTGCCTTCCACATTCAGGAAGGCGGTGAAGCCGTTACCGGTGTTTTCGGCGGTCACCGCGATGATGGGATCGGGCGGATAGGCGCCGACGAAGCGGATATCGCCGCGGGTGAGCTGAAAACGCTTGCCGGCAAAATCATAATCGCCGCGCACCAGTTGCACCCGGCCGAACACTTCGGGCGCGGTGGCGCCGCCGCGCAGCCGCACATCGGCCTGCCATTCGGAATTGATGCCCATGCCGGTGACCAGCAGGCGGCGATCGGCCTTGATATTGAGGTTGAACAGCCAGCGCGTGGGGGCAACATATTGCACCGTGCGCCGGCCGAGCACGCGGGTGTTCTTCTCCGTCACCTGCAGCACCGGCACATCGGCCACGGCGGTGCGACCCACCCGATAATCGGCGCGCGACAGGGTAAGCGTCCCCGAAACGACGCCGCCATATTCGTCGGTCGCCAACCGGATATTGCCGCTGCCAGTGGCGGAAAGATCATCACGGCCCAGGATGGCGGCGTTGGTCACCACCATGCGGATATCCATCGGGAAGGCGCGTTCATAGCTCAGATCGATGTTGCCCGATCCGCTGATGCTGCCTTGGCCGGATTTCCCGGTAAAGCGCGTGAGTTCCAGTTTTGACGCGGTGAAGCGTGCATCCAGGCTGACATCGGTGGCCACCGCACCCAACAAGGGCGCTTCCACCCGGCCACCCAGCCCACGGATCCGGCCTGCCACCTGCGGATCGCCCAGCGTGCCTGATACATCGGCAGCAACCTGCACCGCCCCGCGCACATCCAGCGCGGTAAGGCCGGACAGACCCCACAGATCCTGCGCCGGCCCGGCATAGCGCAATTGGCCAGTGACGCTGGCATCGAACAGGCGGGAAACAAGGTCAGCATCGCCGGCCGGGATCGGGTCCAATCGGGCTTGGGCGCGGCCTTCCACCTTGCCGGCGCGCACGATCACCGCGCGCATCACCGTGCCACCGGCACCCAGCGCGGCGTTGAGGCCAACGTCGATCGGGGTGGACGTGGAGGTGATGTTGCTGCGCGACAGGCCATTCAGGCGCAGGGCCGCTGTGCCGGTGGGGGCGGCATCGCCGGCCTGTACCAGCGCCAGCGTGCCCGAAACCCGCCCGGCCAGATTGAGCGTTGGATAGGCGATGCCCACCATCTGCAGCGATACCTTGTCGAGCCGGGCATTGAGCCGCTTTGTCGCGCCCCAATCGCCGGCCACTTCGGCATTGCCGAGTGCGCTGGTCAGCGTAACGGGGGCGAGGTGCCAGCCGGCACCATCGCGGGTGATCACCGCTGGCCCGGCCAGTTTGGCCGCACGGCCATCATAGTCGCCGCCACCGCTGATCTGCCAACGGTTGGGCGCGATGGCGCCGGTGAAGGCGAGGTTGAAGGCCTCACCGCTGTTGCCGGCTAGAACCAGGCTTGCGGTGCCGGAACCGCCCTTCATCTGCAGCCTGCCCGTGGCCTTTTCCACCGCCAGATCGCCGCGTTCCAACCCGGCCAGATCGAGCGCAGCATCGATATCGGGTCCGCTGGTCGGCAGCAGCACCCGGGCGGCCAGTCGCAGCCGGTCAACCGTGATCGGTGTTGAAAAAGGCAAATTGAGTGTGTCGCCGGCCACGGCCAGTTCCGCCAGTTGCACGGCGCCGGCGGCAGATAGCTTGGCGCTGCCGGTGAGGCCTTTGCCGGCCAGCGCCAGCGTGCCGGCGAACGGCCCGGCGGCAGACTGGTCGAGCCGGCCGCTGGCGACAAAATCCGCGGCGGCCAGCCGTTCCACATCGATCCGCAGCACCGGTGACAGGCTGATATCGGCTTTCAAGGTGACCGGCCCCAGCCCCGATTGCGCATCACCATCCACCCGCCAGCCATCGCCGGCAGGATCGATGCGGGCCGCCACGGCGGTGAGGCCATAGCCGGGTTTCGCCAGCCGGGCGGTGAAATGCGGCGCGGCGACGGTGCCTTCGCCATCGACTGCGAATGGCCCCCAATCGAGGCTTTTGCCTGCAGAAGCGAGTGTAAAGCGTCCGGCAGACCAGCTGGCACGCCCCGCAGCGGCCAGTTTTGGCGATGACAGCGCCAGATCCGACAGGGCAACGGCCAGGCCGGGCAGCAGCGCAAAACGCCCGCCCAGCGTGAGGCCGCCGCCGGTAATGCGGGTGAGCCCGCCGGCGGGCGGGCGCGCCGCGATCAGGCGGAAATCGCCGCTGCCGGCAACGCTCCGGTTGGCGCCAGGTTTCAGATTGGCGCGGAAGGTCGCGTCGGCAACGCCCAGTTGCGGCAGCGCCCAACCGCGCACATCGCCCGCCGCGCTCAGCCCCCAGGCGCTGGTGGCCGGCACGAACGACAGGCC
>JAIXPM010000072.1 GCA_027486275.1 Sphingomonadales bacterium
GCAGCGGTGCCGGTGCGCGCGGTGGTGCCGGTGAAGGTGCCGAACGCATCGGTATCGATGGCGGCAGGTTCAACAATCAGTCCCAGCCGGCGCGCCAGTGGCGGCGCCAGCGCGCGCAGTTTTCCGTGCTGTGTGGCCAGCGCAACGCGACGGCCCTCGTAAGGATGCTCAGCCAACGAAGCGCCAGTCCAGCACCTCGCCAGCGTGGAAGGGCACGATTTCGGTGCCGGCAGCCGGTATCCGAGCCGGCACGGGCGTCGCTACCCGTTCCAGCGTGATGAAATCGCTGTTCAGCGGCAGGCCATAGAAACGCGGGCCATGCTCGCTGGCAAAGCCTTGCAGGCGTTCGAGGACACCTTCTTCCTCGAACACCTTGGCATAGGCTTCGATGGCGAAGGGCGCGCAATAGATACCGGCACAGCCGCAATCGGCTTCCTTCGCTTCCACCGCATGCGGCGCACTGTCAGTGCCGAGGAAGAATTTCGGATTGCCGCCGGTGGCTGCCTGGCGCAGCGCCTGGCGGTGCAGTTCGCGCTTGGCCACCGGCAGGCAATAGAAATGCGGGCGCATGCCGCCTTCAAACATGGCGTTGCGGTTGATGGCCAGGTGGTGCGGCGTGATGGTGGCGGCGATGTTGGGGCCGCTGGCGGCGACGAAATCCACCGCATCCTTGGTGGTGATATGTTCGAACACGATCTTCAGGCCTGCGAAATCGGCGACAACGCCTCTCAGGATGCGTTCGATGAACACGGCCTCGCGGTCGAAGATATCAACCGTGTGATCGGTCACCTCGCCGTGGATGAGCAGTGGCATGCCGATGCGCTGCATGGCCTCCAGAGCCGGATAGATGTGGCGCACATCGGTAACGCCATGGGCGCTGTTGGTGGTGGCGTGCGCTGGATAAAGCTTGGCGGCCGTGAAGATGCCTTCCGCGTGGCCGCGCACCAGTTCGTCCGGATCGATGCCGTCGACCAGATAGCAGGTCATCAGCGGTTCGAAATTCAGGCCCGGCGAAACGGCGGCGCGAATGCGGTCCCGATAGGCCGCCGCAGCGGCAGCAGTCGTCACCGGCGGTTTCAGATTGGGCATCACGATGGCGCGGGCGAACTGGCGCGCGGTGGCATCGGCCACGGCGGCCAGCATCGGGCCATCTCGCAGGTGAACGTGCCAATCATCGGGGCGGCGCAGGGTCAGGTTCGTCCTCATGCGCCGCCTGTTACGCCGTTCATTGGTTGGCGAAAAGCCCCTCGGAACCGGCTCACTCCGGAATCATGCGTAAAGCCTTGGACCAGGCAGCGGCGTAAAAAGGGCATCGGGATGGAGGCTGGCCGGTAATCGGTCTTTCGGATTGGTACGCCATGAAAAATATCCTGCTGCACATCCACGATGATGATGCCCAGTCCGATCGCATGGCGGTGGCGCTGGATGTGGCCCGACAGACGGGCGGGCACCTCAGTTGTGTGCAGGTCGTGCCGGTGGAAGCCTATGCCGGCGATCCCTATGGCGGCCTGTTCGGCATGGCCGCGCTGATCGACACCATCCATGATCAGGAAAAGGCGCTGCGCCTTGCGACCGAAGCCCGGCTGGTGGGCAGCGGCGTTGCTTGGGACTGGAGCAGCCATGATGGCAATGTGGTCGAAACGCTGATCGATCAGGCGATGCTGGCGGATCTGGTGGTGTTGAGCCAGCCTGTGGTGGGGCAGCGCCGGGGCGTGCGACAACCGCTGGCCATCGTGGGCGATGTGGTGATGTACACGCGCTGCCCGGTGCTGATGGTGCCGCAGGGGGCAGGCCGGCTCGATCTGGCCGGGCCGGTGGTGGTGGCGTGGAATGGATCTGCCGAAGCCGCCCACGCGCTGCGCCTGGCGCTGCCGCTTCTGAAACGCGCCGAGGCCGTGCACCTTGTGGAGGTGAGCGACGACATTCCGGGCTTGGCCGCGCGTGAGGCGGCTCAATGGCTTTCGCGCCATGGCATTGCAGCGGATGTGCATGAATGGCCGGCCAAGGGTCGCCGGATCAGCGTTGCTCTGCTGCATGCGGCCGCCGAATTGTCGGCCAGCTATATCGTCATGGGCGCCTATGGTCACAGCCGCCTTCGCGAAACCGTGCTGGGCGGTGTGACCCGGGAGCTGATTGCCTCGACCAACGTGCCGCTGCTGCTGGCGCATTGAAGGCTGCCATAATCTTGCGTTGAATTTACCGGCATTTCCGGCAGTATCTTCGCCTGTGTGCCCGTTCATCGCCAATCAGACGTCGGCCAGCCCCGCCTTGCTGCACAGCGCGGAGGCGTTGCAGAACACTATATTGGCCACCGTTCCCGATGCGATGATCGTTATCGATGAAGCCGGAACTATCCTGTTGTTCAGCGAAGCGGCGCATCGCATGTTCGGCTATGACAATGACGTGGTGGGCCAGAACGTAAGGATCCTGATGCCCAATCCGGATCGTGACCGCCACGACAGCTATATGCAGCATTATATGGACACCGGCGAGGCGCACATCATCGGCATCGGCCGGGTGACGACCGCGCGCCGGCGTGATGGCAGCAGCTTTCCGATCGAACTGGCGATCGGCGAGGCCCATACTGATAGTGGTCGGCTGTTCACCGGCTTCATCCGCGATCTCACAGAGGTTCAGCGTGCCGAGCGCCGATTGAACGATCTGCAGGGCGAGTTGTCCCACATCAGCCGGGTATCGGCGATGGGCAGCCTGGCCAGCGCGCTGGCGCATGAACTGAACCAGCCGCTCACCGCCATCGCCAGCTATGCCGAGGGCGCGCGGGCATTGCTTGGCGAGGACGGTACGCCCACACCGGACAACATCGATATGGTGCGCGAAGCCCTGATCGAAGCCAGTGCCGAGGCTCTGCGTGCCGGGCAGATCGTGCGGCGCCTGCGCGAATTCATCAGCCGCGGCGAAAGCGAACGCCGGGTTGAGCGCTTGCGCCGGCTTGTTACCGAAGCAGCCGCGCTGGCGCTGACGGGTTCCGGCCAGACCGGCATGGATTTCGACATCCGGCTTGATCCATCGGTTGATCAGGTGCTGTGCGATCGCATCCAGATCCAACAGGTCCTGTTGAACCTGATCCGCAATGCGGTGGAAGCCATGCAGCGATCGGCCCGGCAGCAACTGGAAGTCCGCAGCCGACCGGCTGGCAGAGGCCTCGTGGAGGTGGTGGTTTCCGACTCCGGGTCCGGGCTGGCACCGGAAGTGGCGGCCGTGCTGTTCCAGCCGTTCAACACCTCCAAGGAAAAGGGCATGGGCCTCGGCCTGTCGATCTGTCGCACGATTGTCGAGGCCCATGGCGGCCGCATCTGGGCGGAACCGTCGGATTTTGGCGGCACCGCCTTTCACTTCACTCTGGAACTGGCAGAGGAGCCGCAGGATGGCTGAGAAGCGCGTTTATCTGGTTGATGATGAAGCAGCGGTGCGTCGCTCCGTTGGCTTCATGCTGAAAACCTCCGGATTCGAGGTTGAAAGCTTTGAATCGGGCGAAGCCTTCCTGAAAGCGGCGCCGCACCTGGCGCCGGGCTGCGTGCTGCTGGATGTGCGGCTGGGTGCGATGGATGGCCTCGCCGTACAGCAGGCCCTGAAAGACAAGGGCGTGGTGCTGCCGGTGATCATCATCACTGGCCATGGCGATGTGGGCTTGGCGGTGCGGGCGATGAAGGCCGGCGCCGTGGATTTTCTTGAAAAGCCGTTCGAGAAGACCGCGGTGATCGCGTCGCTCGAACAGGCGCTGCGGCACAATGATGGCCGCGCAGAGCTCAATCGCTTGGCCGATCAGGCCCGCGCCCAGTTGAACGGGTTGACGCCGCGGGAACGCGATGTGCTGAACGGCCTGGTGGAAGGCCAGTCCAACAAGGTGATTGCCTATGATCTGGGCATTTCCCCACGCACCGTGGAAATCCACCGCGCCAATTTGATGTCGAAGCTGGGGGTTGGCTCGCTGTCAGACGCGCTGAAGATCGCCTTTACCGCGCGCATGGCCGGTCTGGCTGGGGCAGCGCCAGCCCCGTCAGAGCCGGCCTGAACTGCGCTTTTCGCGGCTGCAGCCGATATGGCAGGCCTGGTCGCAATCGCGGCTTGGTTTGCTGGGAGCGGGCAGGCTGCTGCCGCTGCACAGGCTGATCAGCCGGGCTTCGGCGCGGGCCGGTACCGCAACGGCGGCCAGCGCCAGCGCCAGTAGGGCGGGCAGATGGGCGAGGGGCTCAGAGCGCAGCATCGGGCGGCTCCTTCTCAGCCGGCTCTTCGTCCATGAAGATGCGCAGCGCGGCGCCATCGAGATCATCAAATTGCCCGCGCCCCACCGCCCAGAAAAAGGCGAACAGGCCAAGCAGGCCAAGGCCCAGCGCCACCGGGATCAGGAACAATATGCCGTTCATCGTGTCGATCCCTTGAGGCGCAGGGCATTGGCCACCACGATGATGGACGAGCCCGACATTGCGAGCGCCGCCACCAGCGGGGTGACGAGGCCGGCGATGGCGAGCGGCACGGCGATGATGTTGTAGCCGATGGC
>JAIXPM010000079.1 GCA_027486275.1 Sphingomonadales bacterium
CACTACAGCTATTCGGTGGTGCGCGGCTGCGATCGCATCGTGCCGGTGGATATCTATGTGCCCGGTTGCCCGCCCACGGCCGAGGCTTTGCTCTATGGCATTCTTGCCCTGCAGCGGAAGATCCGCCGCGTCGGCGTGTTTGAACGGTAAGCGACATGGCAATTGTTGCTCCTGAATTGGGCCGGCACAGCTGGCCGGTGATGGCCACCCATGATGCGCTGGCAGCGCGGCTTGGCGAGGTGCTGGGCGGTGCCCTGATCGAGGTGATCGAGCATGCCGGCGAGACCACGGCGGTTGTACAGCGCGAGGCGCTGGTGACGGCGATCACGGCGCTGCGCGATGCGGCTGACCTCAAGTTCAACCAGCTCACCGACATTTGTGGCGCCGATTATCCGGACCGGGCCGAACGCTTCGAGATCGTGATCCACCTGCTGTCGATGACGCACAATCTGCGGCTGCGCGTGAAGCTTTCCACCGATGGCCGCGCGCCGGTGCCGTCGCTGACTGGGCTTTATCCCAACGCCGGCTGGTATGAGCGCGAGACTTGGGATTGTTACGGCGTGATGTTCACCGGCAATCCGGACATGCGGCGCATCCTGACGGACTATGGTTTCGAAGGCCATCCGTTCCGCAAGGATTTCCCGCTGACCGGCCATGTCGAATTGCGTTGGTCGGAAGAGCATAAGCGGGTGGTGTATGAGCCGGTGAAACTGGCGCAGGATTTCCGCAGCTTTGATTTCCTCAGCCCCTGGGAAGGCACGGATTATGTGCTGCCGGGCGATGAAAAGGCGACTGGCAAATGAGCAGCCTGGGTTCTGCCGGTGCCGCGTGGACGGCTGACGACACCACCGACGTGCTGCCCGCCAAGGACGGCAACGAAATCCAGAACTACATGATCAATTTCGGGCCGCAGCATCCAGCGGCCCATGGCGTGTTGCGGCTGGTGATGGAGCTGGACGGCGAGATCATCGAACGCTGCGATCCGCACATCGGCCTGCTGCATCGCGGCACCGAGAAATTGATCGAGTACAAGACCTATCTGCAGGCGCTGCCCTATATGGACCGCCTCGATTACGTGTCGCCGATGTGCATGGAGCACAGCTATGTGCTGGCCATCGAGAAACTGGCGGGCATCGAGGTGCCGTTGCGGGCGAAATATATCCGTACGATGTTTGCGGAAATCACCCGCATTCTCAATCACATCCTCAACACCACCGCGCACGCGATGGACGTGGGCGCGATGACGCCCATCCTGTGGCTGTTCGAAGAGCGCGAAAAGCTGATGGAGTTTTACGAGCGCGTTTCGGGTGCGCGTTTCCATGCCGCCTGGTTCCGCCCCGGCGGCGTGCACCAGGATCTGCCGGCGGGCCTGCTGGACGATGTGCTGGCCTGGTGTGACCATTTCCCCAAGGTGCTCGACGAGATGCAGGGCTTGGTGGCCAACAACCGCATCTTCAAGCAGCGCAATGTCGATATCGGCGTGATTTCCAAGGAAGACGCGATTGCCTGGGGCTTCACGGGCCCGTGCATCCGCGCCAGCGGCGTGGCCTGGGATATCCGCAAGAGCCAGCCGTACGACGCCTATCACCTGATGGATTTCGACGTGCCGGTGTCGAACGATGGCGACTGTTATGCGCGCTTCATGGTGCGCATGCAGGAAATGCGCGAGAGCCTGAAGATCATCAAGCAGTGCGCCAAGGAGATGCCGGCGGGCAGCCACATCACCGACAACCGCAAGGTGGCGCCGCCGTCGCGGGGCGAGATGAAGCGCTCGATGGAAGCGCTGATCCACCATTTCAAGCTCTACACCGAAGGCCTGCACGTGCCGGCCGGCGATGCCTATGTGGCAACCGAAAGCCCCAAGGGCGAATTCGGCATCTACATGGTCGCCGATGGCACCAACAAGCCGTGGCGCTGCCACATCCGCGCCACCGGCATGGCGCACCTGCAGGCGATGGATTTCCTGTGCAAGGGCCACATGCTGGCCGACGCGCCGGCGGTGCTGGGGTCCTTGGACATCGTGTTCGGCGAGGTTGACCGGTGAGCGAGAAGGGCAAGCTTCTGGCCGTGGCGGCCCTGGGCGCTGCGGTGATCGCGGCCACCGGCTTTGCGGCGGCGCAGCTGTGGGGCGAAGGCGCCGGCATGCCGATCGTGGCGCTTGGCGCGACTTTGTGGACGGCGGTATTCGTGCGCTGGTCGGCCAGGCGGCGCCCCTCATGAATAAGCTTGCCATCGCCGAGGCCATGATCGCGCATTACAACGCGCAGGATGCTGATGCCTATGTGGCGCTGATGAGCGATGATGCGGTGGAAGCCGGCTATCGCGGGGCGGTGTTGCGGGATGGGAAAGAGGGCGTGCGTTCCGGCCTGAAGGCGATGTTCGCCCAGTTCCCGGAAAACCGCGCAGAGATCATCACCGGCTATGAACTGGGCCCGTTCGCTGTGCTGCACGAGAAGGTGTGGCGCACGAATGCGGGCGAGCCGTTCGAGGTGATGAGCGTCTATAGTTTCGACGGCGACAAGTGCAGCCGCGTGGAGTTCATCCGGTGAGCGATTTTTCCGATTTCAACTGGACCGCCGAGAATGCCGCCGAAGCGCAGCGCCTGATTGGCCTTTATCCGCCCGGTCGGCAGGCCAGCGCCATCATGCCGCTGTTGTGGTTGGCGCAATATCAGGTGCGGGACATGACGGGCGTGGCCTGGCTGCCAGTGCCGGTGATCGAGTTTGTCGCGAACCAAATCGGCATGCCCTATATCCGCGCTTACGAGGTCGTCAGCTTCTACACCATGTACAATCTGAAGCCCGTCGGCCGCTTCCACGTGCAGGTGTGTGGCACGACGCCCTGCATGTTGCGCGGTTCGGACGACATCATGAAGGCCTGCAAGGACAAGGGGATGGCCAAGGGCGCCACCACGGCGGACGGCCTGTTCACCCTGACCGAAGTGGAATGCCTGGGCGCCTGCGCCAATGCGCCGATGGTGCAGATCAACGATCACAATTATGAAGACCTGACCTACGCCAGCATGACCGCCATCCTGGACATGCTGGCGCGCGGGGAAGAGCCCACGGTGGGCAGCCAGATCGGCCGCACCGCCTCGTGCCCCGAAGCTGGTCCAACGACGTTGCAGGAGATGGTATGATGCTGGCCGACAAGGATCGCATCTTCACCAACCTCTATGGCTTCCAGCCGTGGAATCTTGAAGCGGCGCGCACGCGCGGCGATTGGGCCGACACCAAGGATCTGATGAGCGTTGGCCCCGATGGGTTGATCGACGCGGTGAAGGCCAGCGGCCTGCGCGGGCGCGGCGGCGCGGGGTTCCCGACCGGCATGAAGTGGAGCTTCATGCCCAAGACGCCGAACCCGGACCGGCCGAGCTATCTGGTCATCAACGCCGATGAATCCGAACCCGGCAGCTGCAAGGATCGCGAGATCATTCGCCATGATCCGCACAAGCTGATCGAAGGCGCGCTGATCGCCGGCTTTGCCATGCGCGCGCGTGCGGCCTTCATCTATATCCGCGGCGAATATATCGCCGAGGCCAAGGTGCTGATGACCGCCGTGCAGGAGGCTTATGCCGCCGGCCTGATCGGCAAGAACGCCTGCGGCACCGGTTATGATTTCGATGTTGTCGTCCATCGCGGCGGCGGCGCGTATATCTGCGGCGAAGAAACCGCGATGATCGAAAGCCTGGAAGGCAAGAAGGGCCAGCCGCGCCTGAAGCCGCCGTTCCCGGCCGGCGCTGGCCTGTATGGCAACCCGACAACGGTGAACAATGTCGAATCCATCGCCGTGGTGCCGACCATCCTGCGCCGTGGCCCGGAATGGTTCGCCGCCATCGGCCGGCCCAAGAATGAAGGCACCAAGCTGTTCCAGATCAGCGGCCATGTGAACCGGCCCTGCGTGGTGGAAGAAGCCATGGGCCTGCCGTTCCGTGAACTGATCGACACGCATTGCGGCGGCATCCGCGGCGGGTGGGACAATCTGCTGGCGGTGATCCCTGGTGGTTCTTCGGTGCCGCTGGTGCCGGCGCACCAGATCATGGAAGCGCCGATGGATTTCGATGGCCTGCGCGATCTGAAATCCGGCCTGGGCACCGCTGCTGTGATCGTGATGGACAAGTCCACCGACATCGTGCGGGCGATTGCGCGGCTTTCGTACTTCTACAAGCATGAAAGCTGCGGCCAGTGCACGCCGTGCCGCGAAGGCACCGGCTGGATGTGGCGGGTGATGGAACGGCTGGTGACGGGTGATGCCGAACCGCACGAGATCGACATGCTGCTGGAAGTGACCACGCAGGTTGAAGGCCACACCATCTGCGCGCTTGGCGACGCCGCGGCCTGGCCGATCCAGGGCCTGATCCGCCATTTCCGGCCGGAGATCGAAGCGCGGATTGCGAAGCGCAAGGGCTTCATCCAGGTGCCGAACATGGGGATCGCGGCGGAGTAGCAGCTATCATCCGCCAGGCCTCAGTCGCCAAGGGCGTATGCTGCCAGCCATTGTTACTTGCTACCAGTGGCAAGCCGTCTGTGCGGTGTTGACTCCTGCCGCCGGCCATCCGAACACTCCGCCGAGTGGATCAGGAGGCTCGCTTGATGCATCGCGTTACCATCGTGGCCGCAGCTTTGGCTGTCGCCTGCCTTGCTGTGCCAAGCGCCGCGCAATCGAAGAATTTTGCCGAGGATGCTGTGGCGCGGCGCCGGGCCGATGCGGAATCAGTGAACAAGATGATTGACTGCGCTGTTCGCAGCAGGGCGCAGGATGTGGCGACGTGGGTATTGGCGATTGACGGGCCGCCAGAATGGCCAAAGCCGGTTATGAAGGCGCTGCAAGCCTGTCTATCTGTCAACCAGCGCAGCTCCTTGATCCGTATGCAGGCCAGTGTTTCGCGCGGCCTGTTCGGCATGGGCTTCGTGCGCCATCCGGAGCGACTGCCTGACGTCTTGGTGGTGCCGCCGCTGCCGGTGCCGCCCACCAGCGATTTTGCCATTGTGGCCAGCGTTTCTGCGTGCATCGTGACTGCGGACCCGGCCGCGGCGCGACGGTTTGCCGAGGCGATATCGGGATTGCCCGAAGAACGGGAGGCCTTTGCCGCGATCGAACCCATCGCTTCTGGCTGCATTGCGCCTTGGCCGAAACTGTCGATCAACGGGCCGTTGTTGCGGGCCGGGCTTGGCTTTGCCCTGTTCCGGGCGGTTGCAACCCAGTCGTTGCCCAAGCCCTGAATTCCTGCCCTTTCCACTGGCCTTTTCGCACCGTTTCCCCTAATCCGGATGGGCATCTGAAGTACGCCTGAAAGAGCC
>JAIXPM010000142.1 GCA_027486275.1 Sphingomonadales bacterium
ACATCGGCCATGGCGACCCCGGCCCGCAGCGGCTGGCCGCCTTCCTCGCCGGTGATGGCCATGAAGCCGCCCATGCCCTGCGCCACGAAATCATAACCGCCGCGGTTGGCATAAGGCCCGGTCTGCCCGAAACCGGTGACGGAACAATAGACAAGGTTGGGCTTAACCGTCCGCAGGCTTTCCCAATCGAGGCCATATTTCTTCAGGCCGCCCACCTTGAAATTCTCGATGACGATATCGGCCTTGGTCGCCAGTTGGCGCAGCAGCGCGGCGCCTTCGGACGAGGCAAAATCAACCGCGATGCTGCGCTTGTTGCGATTGGCGGCAAGATAATAGGCCGACGTGCCGATCTCGTCCTGCCCGTCGGCACCTTTCAGGAAGGGCGGGCCCCAGGCGCGGGTATCGTCGCCGCGGCCGGGTACTTCCACCTTAACCACGTCGGCGCCCAGATCGGCCAGGATCTGCGTGCTCCACGGCCCGGCCAGCACGCGCGACAAATCAAGCACACGAATGCCGGCCAGAGCGGCGGGAGCGGTCATTTCAGTCATGATCTGGAGGTAACCGGAAAAAGAAAACGGTGCCAGCCCACAAGGACTGGCACCGCTCCTAGCCCCCGACCGGGGTTAGCCGTTGCTGAAGGGCGATTGCCCCGATCTGGAGAAATTTGCCGCGATCGTGACTGAACGCCCCTGTACGCGACTGACTCCCCCGAATCACACTCAAGTCTCTGTTACCAAACTATGAAGGTCCAACAAAGCGGAAAGAAGTTAACAACTTGACACAGAGGTGATCAGACACTTTCAAAGATGGCCGACAGTCTTTGGCCACCGCTACACATGACCTCCCATCCAAAATGGGCCTTTCGCCGCTGCATTTCGTGGCACAGCGAAGCCAATGTGCGACCGCCAGTTGTAGAGCTGGTCAGGCCATGGCGGTGCGGCGGCGCAAAATGGTGCCCAGCATGCCAAAGCCGGCGATCATCATCGTCCAACTGGCCGGTTCCGGCACCGGCTCATAGGCACTGCCCAGGATTTCAACGCGCAAGCCTGAGGGGTTGCCATTGGCCTGGGCAAGGTTGAGAAGCCGAAAACTGAGCGTATTGAGACCGCCAATAAAGCCGGTACCGGCCGAAAAACTGGTCCACTGGTTGAATGTCCCCAGTCCGGCCTGGGTGATCTGGGTGCCATTGAGCAGGATCGAGGTCACCGTGTTATCGGACGCGAAACGGCCGTTGAAGCTCGCCGTACCGGGCACGAATTTGCCGAGATCGAAGGCGATCGAATAAGTGTAGAAGCCGTTTGAAATGGGGTCGAGCGATTGGTTGCCGTTGCTGGTTGGCGTCATCCAACGCGAAACGCTGTTGTTGGCCAGCCATGCGCCATTGATGGAGCCGCTGTTCCAAGGCCGACTGATGCCATTCAAGAACCAGTTCTGCTCTTGCACTGTGCCGGTCGTGACAGCCGAGTTATTGGCTAGCCGGCCACTGTTGAACAGCCCTGGAATGGCCACGACGGCCTGCGCTGGAACCGCAGCAATGACCAGCAATCCAAATGCGATTGAACGCACAATCATGCGCTTGCTCCGAGTCGACCCCGGGCGATGACATAATGTATTAACGTTAAGAAAACACAAACAAGACAATGGCCTTGGCGCGATTCCTCTTATGCTTTCTCAAAGATGGCCGCCAATCCCTGGCCACCGCCGATGCACATGGTCTCCAATCCGAACCGTGCATCACGGCGGCGCATTTCGTTCAACATCGTCGCCAATATGCGCCCACCAGTGGCCCCGATCGGGTGGCCAAGGCTGATGCCGGAGCCGTTGACATTGAGCTTGTCGGGGTCGTGCCAGCCCCAGCCTTTCAACACAGCCAGCACTTGCGGTGCAAAGGCTTCGTTCAATTCGACCAGATCAATATCATCCCATTTCATGCCGGTCCGCGCGAACAACCGCTCCACCGCCGGCACCGGGCCGATGCCCATGCGCGACGGATCGCAACCCGCCGCCGCCCAGCCGGTCAGCCAGGCCATGGGTTCTAGGCCCAGCGGCTCAAGCAGTTCTTCGGCCACCACCAGGCAGGCCGACGCGCCATCGTTCTGCTGGCTGGCGTTGCCGGCGGTCACCACGCCGTCCTTTTCGATGGATTTCAGCAGCGCCAGGCTTTCCGGGGTCGCGTCAGCGCGGATGCCTTCGTCGGCCGCGAAGACGATGGGCGGGCCTTTCTTCTGCGGCACCTCCACCGGCACCAATTCATCGGCGAACTTGCCGTCGGCCCAGGCCTTGGCGGCGCGCTGGTGGCTTTGCGCGGCATAGGCATCGCATTCTTCGCGGCTGATGCCATAATCCTTGGCGAGGTTGTTGGCGGTTTCAATCATGCCGGAAATCACGCCGTAACGGCTGATCGGCTGGCTCATCACCCGGCCGCGCACCAGCCGATCGTGGAAGGTGGTGCTGCCCATGCGGGCGCCATTGCGGTGGTCGGTGCTGTAATATTCGACCTGGCTCATGCTTTCGACACCGCCGGCGACCACGATATCGGCGGCGCCTGTCGCCACCCGCATCGATGCATCGATCACCGCCTGCAGACCCGAACCACAGCGCCGATCAAGCGAGACGCCCGGCACGGATTCAGGAAAGCCCGCCGCCAGCCACGACCAGCGCGCCACGCACGGCGCTTCGCCGTTGGGGTAGCCATGGGCGAACACCACGTCGTCCACGCGTTCCGGATCGATCTTCGTGCGTTCGATCAGCGCTTTCAGGATGATCGCGCCCAGTTCGCCGGCCGGAAAACCCGCCAGCGACCCGCCGAAACGGCCAACCCCGGTGCGAATGGGGGAAACAATTGCAGCCCGGCGCATCAGTTCTTCTCCCGCATCATGGCCTTGGCGATGATCGTCTGCTGGATCTGGCTGGTGCCTTCATAGATCCTGAGCAGCCGTACATCGCGATAGAAACGTTCCACCTTGTATTCCGCCATGTAACCGGCGCCGCCGTGGATCTGCACGGCGCGATCGGCAATGCGGCCCACGGCCTCGCTGGCGTGGAGTTTCAGCACCGAACATTCGCGGGCGCTGACTTGGCCGGCATCAAAGCGCGCGGCGGTGCGCTCAAGCAGGGCAGCGGTGGTCAACCGATCCACCTCCATATCGGCCAGCATCGCCTGCACCAGCTGGAAATCGCCGATGCGGCTGCCGAATTGCTGGCGCTCCATGGCGTAAGTCAGGCTCATGTCGATCAACCGGTCCGCCATGCCCAGTGCAACGGCGGCAATGTGGATGCGGCCACGATCGAGCACCTTCATGGCGGTGCGGAAGCCCTGGCCGGGCACGCCGCCGATGATGGCGGAGGCGGGCACCATCACGTCTTCCAGAATCACGTCACAGGTCTTGGCGCCGCGCTGCCCCATCTTGCGATCGGGCTTGCCCAGTGAAATGCCGGGGCTGTCGGCCGGCACGATGAAGGCGCTGATGCCGGCGGCGCCTTTCACGTCAGGCTCGGTGCGGGCCATCAGGGTGAAGACGGTCGCGCGTGGGGCGTTGGTGATGTAACGCTTGGTGCCGTTGATGCGGTAATGATCGCCCTCGCGCACCGCCGAGCAGCGCAGCGACGCCGCATCGGAACCGGCGCCCGGCTCGGTCAGCGCGAAGCTGGCGATGGCCTCACCGGTGGCGAATTTCGGCAGCCAAGTGGCCTTCTGTTCGGCCGTGCCATCGATCATGATGCCCTGGCTGCCGATGCCGACCGTGGTGCCGATCAGGCTGCGGAAGGTGACGCTGGCGCGGGTGAGGATGCGCACCAGCTGCGATTCCTCCGCCATGGTCAGGCCAAGGCCACCGAATTCCTCGGGCACAGAAAGGCCAAACAGGCCCATTTCCTTGAATTCGGACACGATATCCGGCGGGATATCATCACCTTCTTCCACTGCGTCCTCGGCTGGGATCAGCCGCTCCTCGACATAGCGGGCCAGTTGGTCCTTCAGCAGACCAAAAGTTTCGATGTCCATCGCGCTTCACCCCGCGTTCGCTTGCATCGCCACCGTGCCGTCACAGCGCAGCGCCTGCAAGCCATCATCGCTTGCCGCCAGCGCGATCGACTGACCGGCGAACAGCGGCGCCTGGGCCCGGAAGGAAAAGCGCTTGGCCGGTCCGTGCCGCCGTTCCCACAGGCCAAGCAGTTGCGCCGCCACCAGCGGGCCGTGGACAACAAGGCCGGGATAGCCCTCCTCGCCGCTTGCATAGGCCAGATCATAGTGGATGCGGTGAGCGTTGGCGGTGGCGGCCGAGAACAGGAAGAGCTGGACTGGGCCGGGGGTAAAGACCGCATCACACGTGGGCGGCGGACTTACGGGGAC
>JAIXPM010000096.1 GCA_027486275.1 Sphingomonadales bacterium
CAACGTTCAGCTTCCCGCCAAGAACATCGACGTTGTAATCCACCGCCACGTCGATGCCGCTGGTCTTGATGCCGGGGCCGTTCACCCAGTCGGTGCGGACACGGGAGATGTCGAAACCGCTGGTCACACCCTGCACGCAGCCACCCTGGAAGGTGATCAGGTTGGCAAAAACGCTGCTGCAGTTGGCGAAGCGCGTGTTGTTGAGCGGATTGACCGCACCGCTGGCCACGCTCGTAGCGATGGCCTGGGCTGGCGTCGTGGTGATGCGGTCGTTGAAGTCAAAGCTCCAGTAATCGACCGAAACGGTGAGCCCGCCGGTGGAGACCACCGCCCCCACGTTGTAGGTGAAGGCGGTTTCCGGCCCCAGATCATTGGGGTTGCCGAAGATATCGACCGACTTGAAGTTGTTGGCCGCCGCCTGGATGCCCGCCAGGCTGGTGATCTGGTTGCGAGCGACCTGGTTGGCCTGCGGGCCACGGAAGGTGGTGCCCACCGAACCGCGCAGCACCAGCCAATCGGTCGGGTTCCAGCGCACCGTGCCCTTGGGGTTGAAGGTGGAGCCGACCGAGCCGCCATAATCTTCAAAGCGGGCAGCGCCGGTGACTTCCAGCGTGGTGGTGACGGGGATCTTCACTTCGGCAAAGATCGCCTTCACGTTCTGCGTCTGGCGTTCAAAGCGTGTGCCGCCCAGGAAGATGAACGGGCCGACGCCTTCGATCGGGGTGCCAACGCAGCTCAGATCGCCTTCGCGGAAGCAAGGATTGAGGTTGAGATCGGATTCGGAGTTGATCGGCCGGCTGGACCAGCCGTTGCCGCGATACTGCGCGCCAAAGGCGTAGGCGATAGGCCCGCCGCCAAGATCAATCCCGGTTTCGCCCGAGAAGATCAGATCGACAACCGTCTGTTCTTCCACCTGGAAGGTACCGTTCTTCACGTGCATCCAGTTGACCAGTTCAGGCGAGTTCGACGCGCCTGGCACGAAATTGGGATTGGTCAGGCCCTGGATCGAAATCGGCTGCGCCGCATTGAGGAACGGGTTGAACCATTGGCAGCCATTCTGGCCTGCCACTGTGCCGGTGCAATTGGGGCCGCCAAAGCCATTCAAGGCTGCCTGCAGCCGCGAACCAACCATATCTGGCACAGCGGTCCGGCGTTCCGACCGCCACCAAGTGCCATAGAGTTGGCCGCGGAAATTGTCGGAAAACTCGTGTTCGATGCCGCCCGACGCGCGATAGGCCTTGTTGTTGGCCCGGCCAACACCAGCGCCGCGATCGGGATCAGCCGGATTGCCCAGCCAGCCGAACGGGCGCCAGAACACCGCCGTGATCGCCGCCAATGGACGCTCAGGCGTGGATGGCGCGAGGCCGCTCTGCGCCAGGAAGGCCGGAACGCCCGGGTTGTTGGGGCTCACCGTGAAGGCGTTGGCCGAGCCAGAACCGCGCGGACCCTGCGTGGGCGGGAACGACGGAGAATAGCCCAGCGAGTTCAAATCAGTCTGGGCGTACATGAATTCCAAGTGGACCTTGGTACGGTCAGTCAGATCGACATCGGCCTGCAGATAGCCCTGATAGCGATCTTCCTCTTCGATGATGTTGTTCCAGGGGATGAAGCTGAACCGGCACAACGCGCCGTCATTGACCCCGCCAACCGCCGAGCAACCGGCGTTGCCGCCGTCACGGGCGGTCTGCGTCTGGATGGCGCCATTGTTGAGATAGGATGCGGCAAACAGACCCGGCGTGCCCAGCGCCGACCAGCCCGACGGATTCTGCTGATAGGTGGTGCGGCTGAATTCGCGGGCAAAGTTGGGCAGGGTGGAGCGATGCTGCCAGCCAAAGCCGCCCATCAGATTGACCTTGCCGAACGTCTTGCCGATCAGGATCGAGCCGGTCCAGTTGTCGTCGGAGCCCTTGATGGCGTCCCAGTCACCCTGCACGATCACGCCATTGAAATTGCGGCGGGTGGTGAAGTTGGCAACGCCGGCGATGGCATCCGAACCATAAGTGGCGGCCGCGCCATCCTTCAGCACTTCGATGTTCTGCAGCGCAAAAATCGGGATCAGGTTGGTATCGATGAAGCCATCGCCTGGCGCCAGCACGGTGCGGCGGCCGTTGAACAGCACCAGCGTGCGGGTGGGCCCAAGGCCGCGCAGGTTCAGCGAGCCATTGCCCTGGAAGCCCTGCGACGCCGTGGCATATTGGTTGGAATCACCCAGCGTGGCGCCCACCGAAGGCAGCTGCTTGATGAATTCCAGCGGTGAGGAGACGCCCTGCTTGTTCAGATCGTCGGCGGTGAACACATCAACCGGCATGGCTGCATCTTCGCGGGTACCGCGAATGAAGCTGCCGGTAACGATGATTTCGCTTTCAACAGCCTCTGTATCGGCCGCTGCCTGAGGCGCCGCCTGTGCGAACACGGGGCTGCCGATAACTGCAATCGTGGAAAACAAGGCTACAGCAGCGCAGCTGTTGCGAAGGCACATCACCCCCATCAATCTTCTCCCCAAAATGGCCATCGCCCAGCCTTGGCTCCAACCATGGAGTGGTCCGGGTCGTGACACATGGAGAGTGTTTAACCTTTGCTTGTCGCCGTCAAGAGGCGGCAAGCAAAGGCAAAAGCTGTCTGCACAACAGCAGTGTCTCTGCTGCAACAGTCCAAAAGACTGCTTCAGCCCGCACCGTTGCCACTACTTGGCAATAGTGCTGATGATTCAATAACTTTCGGTTTCGTAAACGCGGCTGATGTCGCCGCCCCATGACCCGTTGTAGAGCGCCAGCAGCCGATCGGCCGTGGTCATGCCACTGGCGACAATCTCGCGCAGCGGGTTGAGGAAGCCCTGTTCGGTATCGCCGGCGTTATTCAACCGGGCGCGGGCGGCAAGTCCAGCATCGGAGATCTTCAGCACTTCAGCCGCCAGCTCCTTCAGGGTACCACCATTTGGACTGGCCGCGCCCAAAGCCAGCGCCGGCACTTCGCGGCGCAGGCGATCATGGTCTTCCGGCGTCCAGTGCTTGACCAGGTCCCACGCCGCATCCAGCGCCGTCTGATCATAGAGCAGGCCGACCCACAGCGCCGGCAATGCGCAGATGCGATCCCAACGCCCGCCATCGGCGCCGCGCATTTCCAGATAGCCCTTCATCCGCACTTCCGGGAACGCAGTGGACAGATGATCCTTCCAGTCACCCAGCCGCGGCTTCTCACCGGGCAGCACCGACAATTTGCCGGCGAGGAAATCGCGGAACGACAGGCCGGCTGCGTCGATGTAACGGCCGTCGCGATAGACAAAGTACATCGGCACATCGAGCGCGTAATCGGTATAATGTTCGTACCCGAAGCCATCTTCGAACACGAAGGGCAGGATGCCGGTGCGGGCCGGATCGGTGTCGGTCCAGATATGGCTGCGGAACGATTTGAAGCCGTTGGGCTTGCCTTCCGTGAACGGCGAATTGGCAAACAATGCCGTGGCGATCGGCTGCAACGCCAGGCTGACCCGGAATTTCTGCGCCATGTCGGCTTCGCTGCCATAATCCAGGTTGGTCTGGATGGTGCAGGTGCGCAGCATCATGTCGAGACCAAGGCTGCCGACGCGCGGCATATGGCGCAGCATGATGTCATACCGGCCCTTGGGCATGATCGGCAGTTCGGCGCGCGTCTTGTCGGGCCAGAAGCCCAGGCCAAGGAAACCCAGGCCCAGTTCGGCGCCCAGCTCGCGGCATTGTTTCAGGTGGCGGTTTGATTCCGCACAGGTCTGGTGCAGATTTTCCAGCGGGGCGCCCGACAGTTCGAACTGGCCGGCCGGTTCCAGGCTGATGTTGCCATCGGCACCCTTGAGCGCGATCACGTTCCCGCCTTCCAGGATCGGCTCCCAGCCATAACGGGTCATCGCCATCAACAGGTCGCGGATGCCGCCGGGTTCGCTGTAAGACGGCGCGCGATGATCTTCGGTGCGATAAACGAATTTCTCGTGCTCGGTGCCGATGCGCCAGGCGTCGCGGGGCTTGGCGCCTGCGTCGAACACCGAAACCAACTGGTCGCGCGATTCGATGATCATGTCATCGCCGGCGGAAGTCACCTTGTTGCTCATGCCTTGCGCCTTAACGCCGTTGCCCCGTTGGCGCAATGAAGCGGCCCTGTTGCGATTTCATTGCAGCGTTCGGATTATCAGGCCGGGTACTCATCGTGGCGAAGCTGTCATTCTGCCCCTTGCCATAATGTCATGTTTGCCCACATTGGCCGCCATGAGAGTTGCGACCTTGTTGATTCTGGCGCTGCTGCCGCTTACCGCCTGTGGCGTGGAGCAGAGCCAGCCCGCGCCCGTGACGGCCGATGACCGTTGGGGCCATCTGCCGCCCGATCCGGAACGGCCGCAACAAGCCGAAAGCGCCAGGCCGCCACGCGGCTGATCCCACTGCAAAGCGGCAGGATTGCGCTGCAGCGCTGATCTGGCATCCTCCCCGCCTTTCGCAGGAGGAATTGGCCATGCATGATCTCGTGATCCGCGGCGGCACCATCGTTGATGGCAGCGGTAATCCACGCTTCACCGGCGATATCGCCGTCGATGGTGGCCGCATCACGGCCGTGGGTGCCGTTGCCGCTCCGGGGCGCGAGGAAATTGACGCCAAGGGGCTGATCGTCACGCCCGGCTTTGTCGACATCCACACCCATTATGATGGCCAGGCGACTTGGGATTCGGAAATGGCACCGTCGTCGTGGCACGGGGTCACAACCGTTGTGATGGGCAATTGCGGCGTCGGCTTTGCGCCGGCCAAGCCCGACAAGCACCAATGGCTGATCGGCCTGATGGAAGGCGTGGAGGATATCCCCGGCACCGCACTGGCCGAAGGCATGACCTGGGATTGGGAAACCTTCCCCGAATATCTGGATGCCCTGGAAAAGCGGCAACGCACCATCGATGTTGCCACCCATGTCCCGCACGGCGCCGTGCGCGCCTATGTGATGGGCGAACGCGGTGCCCGCAACGAAAAGCCGACCGCAGACGACATTGCGAAAATGGCCGAAATCGTCGCCGAAGGCGTGGAGGCCGGCGCACTGGGTTTCTCCACCAGCCGCACCATCCTGCACAAATCGATCGACGGCGAACTGGTGCCCGGCACCACCGCCGAGAAGGACGAGCTGATCGCCATCGGCCGCGCCATGGGCAAGGTGGGCCATGGCGTGTTCGAAATGGCCAGCGATCTGAAGCGCGAGTGGGATGAATTCGGCTGGATGGCTGAAATGAGCCGCGAGACTGGCCTGCCCGTCACCTTCGCCATGCTGCAGTCCATCGCCAAGGAACTGCCTTGGGAAGAGCAGATGAGCGAGACCGCGCGCGCCAATGCGACAGGCGCCAACATCGTCGCCCAGATCGCCATTCGCGGCAACGGCATCTTGATGGCGTGGCGCGGCACCGTGCACCCGTTCAAGTTCAAGCCCAGCTGGCAGGCGATCGAGGCGCTGCCGTGGGACGAGCAGTGGCAGCATCTGCGCGATCCGGCGTTCAAGGCGAAGCTGTTGGCCGAAGAGAATGTCTGGCCCGAAACCGATGTGCTGCCGTTGCTGATGGCGGTCGCGATGGGCTGGCAGCTGCAGTTCGAGATGACGGAAGGCTTCAACTACGAGCCGACGCAAGCCGAAACCATCTTTGCGATGGCCAGGGCCGCCGGCAAGGACCCGGCTGAATATGCCTATGACCTGCTCAGCCGCGATGAAGGCAAGGGCTTCATCTATTTCCCCATCCTCAATTACGCCGATGGCAACCTCGATTTCGTCAAGGGCCTGCTGCACCGGGACGACGTGGTGATCTCGCTGTCCGACGGCGGCGCCCACTGCGGCACCATCTGCGACGCCGCCAGCCCGACCTATCTGCTGCAACATTGGGTGCGGGACCGGACGCGCGGCACGGTCACACTGGAAAACGCCATCCGCCGCCAGTGCCACGACACGGCGAAGCTGTATGGCCTTAATGATCGCGGTATCATCGCGCCGGGCTATCTCGCAGATTTCAACATCATCGATCTGGACCGGCTGCAACTGGGCAAGCCGTGGCTGGCGTTCGATCTGCCCGCCGGCGGCAAGCGCCTGCTGCAGAAGGCCGATGGCTATGTGGCAACGATCAAGAATGGCGAAGTGACGTTCCGCAACGGCCAGATGACCGGCGCCCTGCCCGGCGGCCTGATCCGCGGGCCGCAGGCATCGCCCGCCACCGCTGCACTGGCCGCTGAATGATCCGCGCTGTCGCCGCCGCCCTGTTGCTGACCACGGCGGCGACCGCCCAGGAAGCGCCTCCCGGGGCCTTTGCGGAAAGCCGCGCTCTGCCCGGCCTCACCGCGCCGGGCGAGATCATCATCGACCGCGCCGGCATTCCGCACATCTATGCCGCCAATGCCCGCGATGGCTTTTTCCTGCAGGGCTATGCCGTGGCGCGGGATCGGCTGTGGCAGATTGATCTGTGGCGCAAACGTGGTCTGGGACGGTTGTCGGCCAGTTTCGGCGCGCAGTTCGTCGCGCAGGATCGCGCCGCGCGGCTGCTGCTCTATCGCGGCGATATGGCGGCGGAATGGGCCGCCTATCCGTCTGCCGCCAAGGGCTGGACCGAAGCGTTTGCCGCCGGCATCAACGCCTATGTTGCCGATGTGGAGGCCGGCCGCGCGCCGCTGCCGCTGGAATTCACCGCCACCAACACCAGGCCGGAACGCTGGCAGGCCGATGACGTGGTGCGCATCCGGTCGAACGCGCTGGCCAGCAACCTGACCAGCGAAGTCGTCCGCGCCCGCGCCCTGTGCGGCGGCGACATCAAATATGAACCGCTGCGCCGCGAGTTGGCGCCAGCGCACACGGTGAGTATCCCCAAGGGACTCGACCCGTGCAGCATCCCGGCCGATGTGCTTGATGATTATGCGCTCGGCACCGGCGATGTGCGTTTTGATGGCCAGAAGATCGTGGTGGCCAGCCTCGATCCCGACATCCAGGAAGGCAGCAACAACTGGGTGATCAGCGCAGGCAAGTCTGCTACCGGCCGTCCGATATTGGCCAATGATCCGCACCGCGCCCATGCCGTGCCCAATCTGCGTTACCTATCCCATATCGACACGCCGGAACTGAAGATCGCCGGATCGGGCGAGCCGGCGCTACCGGGGATCAGCTTTGGCCACAACGAGAATGTGGCCTGGGCGATCACCATCTTCGCCATCGATCAGCAGGATCTGGTGGTGAACCCCAAGGCGACGAAACTCACCGAAGTGCGCGAGCGCATCGAAGTGAAGGGCGAAGCCCCGCGCGAGGTGGTGCTGAAGTTCAGCGAAGACGGCCCGATCATCCACGAGGATCCCGCGTCGGGCCGCAGTTTCGCCCTGCGCGCCACCTGGACCAAGCCCGGCGCGTCCGCCTATTTCAACGCCAGCTGGGCGTGGACGGCCAAGACTTGGGATGATTTCCTTGTCGCCCGCGATCACTGGGGGGCGCCGCCGCTCAACCTGCTGTTTGCCAATCGCGCCGGCGATATCGGCTGGGCGCCGGGCGGTTTCGTGCCGGTACGCGCGGCCGGCGATGGCCTGCTACCGGTGCCCGCCGGCAAGGCCCACCGCTGGACCGGGCTGCTCGATGCGAAACTGATGCCGGTGAAACACAACCCGGCCGATGGCTGGATCGCCACCGCCAACGAGATGAACATTCCCGCCGGCTATCCGCACATGCTCGGCCTTGAATGGGCCGACCGCAGCCGCATCACCCGCATTTCCGAAGTGATCGGATCGAAACCGAAATTCGGCCTCACCGATGCGATGGCACTGCAGAACGACCCGACTTCCCCCATGGCCCGCCGCGCCGTGGCGCTGCTGCAGGGCCTTGCCGGCCGCGACGCCAATGAGCGTGGCGCGCTGGCCCTGCTCGGCAACTGGAATGGCCATGAAGGGCCGGATTCGGCCGCAGCGGCCCTCTATGAGATCTGGGCCGCCCGCCATTTGGCCACAAGCGCGGTGAAGGCCATCGTGCCGGAAACGGCCCGCCGCAACTTCGGCCGCACCAGCATCGGCAACATCCTGCCGGTACTGGAAGACGGTAGGCTGCTCGGCCCCGATTCTGCCGCGCTGCGGACGGAGATATTGCTTGGCTCGCTCGGGCTCGCCTTTGCCGAAACCGCCCGCCTGCTCGGCCCCGATCCCGCCACCTGGCGCTGGGGCGCGCTGCACCGCGCCGATTTCCAACCTTCCCTGCCGATCGCCGGCCGCGATGCCGAACGCCGCGTGGGCCCGGTGCCGATTGGCGGCAGCGGTTCCACCCCCATGGCGATGGGAACAGGCCCCGATTTTCGCGTTGTTTCCGGCGCGTCGGTGCGCGTGGTGATGGATGTGGGCGCGTGGGACAACAGCATGGCGATCAACACGCCCGGCCAATCCGGCGATCCATCAAGCCCGCACTACCGCGATCTGTTCGCGCGCTGGGCCACAGGCAATTATGTGCCCTTCGTCTGGAGCCGCCCGCGCGTCTTGCAAGAGGCGGAACGCATCATCAACGTCACTCCTGGCCGTTGATCGCCTGCCAGACGGCGACGGCCGCCAGTGCAGCGGTATCGGCGCGCAGGATGCGCGGGCCCAGGCTGATCGGCACCGCCGCCGAATGGGCACGAATGGCGTCGCGTTCTGGCGGGGTGAAGCCGCCTTCCGGGCCGATCAGGATGGCGGCCGGTGCCGGGCAGCGGGCAAGGGCGCTGGCCATCGCCTCGCCGCCGGTTTCATCAGCAAAGATCAGCGCCCGCCCTGCCGGCCAGTCGCGCAGCAGCCGGTCGATGGTGACGGGTTCGGGCAAATCCGGAACGGCGGTGCGCCCTGATTGTTCGGCGGCCTCCACCAGATGCGCCGTCAGCCGTTCCAGGTTGGGCTTGTCCACCACTGTGCGCTGCGTCGTCACCAGCACCAGCCGCGCCACACCCAGTTCGCAGGCCTTCTCCACCAGCCAGTCAATGCGGCCCTTTTTCAAGGGCGCGGCGCACAGCCACAAATCGGGCACCTGCTCCTGCGGCGCACTTTGATGCTCGGCCACCAACGTTACAGCTTTCTTCGCCACGCTCGCCACCCGCGCCGCCCATTCGCCATCACGGCCGTTGAACAGCCGCACCATATCCCCAGGCTGGCGGCGCATGACGCTGCCGAGATAATGGGATTGCGGCTGATCCAGTGTGATAAGCGCACCCGCACCGAGCGCATCGCGCACATGCAGACGCGGCGTGGTTGACAAGCTGCGGTCGAATTCGCTCATGGGCCACGTGGTTACGCCGCCTGCCCCCACCAACGCAACGCCAGACGCTGTAAAGAGCTGGATCGACCTGCTACCGGCGGGTGCGCAAGCCTATGCCCGCCTCGCCCGGCTCGATCGGCCCGCCGGCACCTGGCTGCTGTTGTGGCCGTGCATTGCCGGGCTGGCGCTGGCCGGCGGTTTGCAGCGCGCGCCTTGGCTGGTGCTGTGGTTTGGCCTGGGCAGCATCGCCATGCGCGGCGCCGGCTGCGTGTGGAACGATATCGTCGATCGCGATCTTGATGCCCAGGTGGAGCGCACCCGCGATCGCCCGGTCGCCTCGGGCCGTATCTCCGTGAAGGCCGCGCTGGCCTTTGCGGTGGCGCTGTCGCTGATCGGCCTCGTCGTGCTGCTGCAATTGCGCGGGCTGGCCCAGATCGTCGCGCTGGCCAGCCTCATCCCGGTGGCGGCCTATCCCTTCATGAAGCGCATCACCTGGTGGCCGCAGGCCTGGCTGGGCCTCACCTTCAACTGGGGGGCACTGGTTGGCTGGGCCGCGATAGCACCCCTCGACGCGCCAGCAATGTGGTTGCTGTGGGCCGGCGGCATCGCCTGGACGCTGGGATACGATACCATCTACGCCCTGCAGGATATCGAGGATGATGCGCTGGCCGGCATCAAATCCTCCGCCCGCGCGCTGGGGCCAAAAGCCCGCGCCGGCGTGGCGGGCTTTTATGTGCTGGCGCTGACCTTGTGGGCAGCCGCCCTGTGGATCGTCGCCGGTCAGGCGCTGGCCGTGCTGGCGTTGCTGCCGCTGGCCGCGCAACTGGGCTGGCAGGTGGTGAAACTGGCCGATACCGCGCCGGCCAACGCACTGCTGCTGTTCCGTTCCAACCGTTTGGCTGGTGCACTGTGGGCGGCGGCCTGTGCGTCTGTGGGTCTGGCCTGAACGCAGCTGCGGGCCTGCACCTGGGTTGGAACAGGCCCGCGCGCCCTGTTATTTGCCGATATCAGGCTGGCCCACCCATCACCTGTATCGAACTGATCGAAGTGTCTCATGGCGCGCCGTCGTCTCATTGCACGAATTCGACAAAGAGACGCAGTGATTGGGCCGTGACAGCGGCAGCCCACCACCCTACATCTGGGCCATGCTGTCCCCTGATGATGCCCTCACCCGCCTTGATACCGCCCTTGCTGCCGCCCGCGCTGCGGGGGCCGACGCCGCCGACGCGCTGTATGTCGGCGATGGCGCCACCTCCATTTCGGTTCGCCTCGGCAAGCTGGAAGATATCGGCCGTGCCGAGGGCGAGGAAATCGGTATCCGCGTGTTTGTTGGCCAGCGTTCGGCCAGCGTCTCTTCTTCCGATCTGACGCCTTCTGCCCTGCGCGAAGCGGCGGAGCGCGCCGTCGCCATGGCGCGGCTGGCCCCCGAAGACCCTTATGCCGGCCTGGCCCCCGAAGATCGGCTGGCGCGCGGGCCGTTTGCGGAACTGGATGTCGATGATCCCACCGAGATCAGCGCCGCAGCCCTGAAGTTACGCGCGCTGGAATGCGAGGATGCGGCCCGCGCCATCGAAGGCATCACCAACAGCGAAGGCGCCGGTGCCGCAGCCGGCACGGTGGTCATGGCGCTGGCAACATCGACGGGCTTTCGCGGCGGCAAGAAATCAACCAGCCACAGCCTTTCGGCCAGTGTCGTCGCCGGCACCGGCAGCGACATGCAGCGCGATTACGCCTGGCACGCCGCCCGCTATCTGGCCGATGTTGAATCGGCCGCGGCAATCGGCACCCGCGCCGGCCAGCGCGCCATCAGCCGCCTGCACCCGATCAAGCTGGCCAGTGGGCCGATGCCGATCCTGTTCGATCCGCGGGTTTCGTCCACGCTGCTTGGGCACCTTGTGGGCGCCATCACCGGCAGCGCCATCGCGCGCGGCACCAGCTTCCTGAAAGACAAGCTTGGCCAGGCCATCCTGCCCGCCGGCCTGTCGATCATCGATGATCCGCTGCGCCG
>JAIXPM010000004.1 GCA_027486275.1 Sphingomonadales bacterium
ACATTCTTGAACGGCACCATGCCGGCGTTGACGAACATCAGCGTCGGATCATTTTGCGGCACCAGCGGTGCCGACGGCACGACCATATGGCCTGCCTTGGCAAAATGATCGAGGAAGCTCTTGCGGATGTCGTTTGAGGAAATCATGGCTGATGCGCTTACGGCAGCGCGCCGCCAGCGTAAAGAGTGGCTCAGGGTGCGAAGCTGAACATGATGACGACATCACCATGGCGCGCGGCAGGCGTCGCCTCGCCGCCACAGGCCGCATAGAGCCCGCGCGCCGCGTGGTTGCCGCTGTTGGTGAGCACCCAGGCCCCTTCGCAGCCCAGCGACCAGGCGTGGGCGAGTGTCGCCATCACCAGCCTGCGGCCGATGCCGCGGCGCTGAAACGCATCGGCCACGCCGACTTCGTTGATCCAGCATTCCACCGGCTTGTCGGGGTGGAGATAGGTAACGGCGCTGACGAAGCCAACGATGGCACCAGCAATGATCGCGGCAAGCAGATGGTGATCAGGATGGGCAAGAAAGCGCTGGGCCATCGCCGGTTGCACGGCATCATCGAACACCCCTTCGGCCGCCAGCAGCAGCGGCAGATCGCCCGGCCCGAGCCGGCGGATCGTCAGGCCCGGGCTGTCACCAGCCATACAGCACCCGGCAAACGCACTTGGCCATCCCTGAGAAATGGTTGCAAAGCGCCGGCCAACAGAGGCTTTGCTGCATCGCCGATGCCGGCTTCGCGTACTGCACGAGCCGCCGGGCCGATCTTCAGGTTGAACTGCACGGCGCTGGCGATGGGATCGTCGCCTTCACTCACCATCATCTCGAACGGCAGGCTGTGAAAGGCCAGATCCTGCCAGCCTGCGGCTTCCAGCATGGTCGCCACCCGCGCGGCATCGGCAAAGGCGAAGGGACCGGGCGCGTAAGGATCGGCCGGCGGCTGGGCGGGGAGCAGATCGGCCAGCGCCGTCATCGGCAACGTGGCCCACAGATTGCGCGCGGCGGGCTGCCAGCAGGCAAACACCAAGCGGCCGCCGGGTGCGGCAAGGCCGTGGAGATGAGTGAAGGCGGCTTGCGGATCGGTAAAGAACATCACGCCAAAACGCGACAGGATGAGATCGAAGCCGCTTTCATCCGCCCACGCCGACGCATCGGCGGCAATGAACTCTGCCTCGCTCAGCAAGGCCTCAGCGCGTGTCCGGGCGCGGGCCAGCAACGGCTCGGAAATGTCGAGGCCGATGGCATGGCCACCCTCCCCCACTACGGCATCCACCGCCAGCGTGGTTGAAGCGGGCCAAGACGTTTTAGAGTCACAGACAAGACCGATTAGAGAACTTTTCGGCGGATGCAACGCGCCAGTGTGGCCGGCCGGCCACATCTGGGAGGCCGTCGAGAGTGTTCTGACGGGGCTCTCGGAGGGCCCTGAGAAAGGCTGGCGGCGGCCGCTCGGGAACGCCGCCAGCCCATCCCATTCAGTTGGACACGATCAGCTCGCGGGCGGCGGTGGCGCTGCCGCTGAGTCGATAGAGCAGATCCACGTCGCGCAGCTGGTATCGGCCGAACAACGCCCGCGTCTCTGGGCAATCGTTGATGGTCAGGATGAAGCGGCCCTTGAGTGAGCCCAATCGGTCGGCCAAGCGCTCGAACTCCTCGGCCGGGAACATGCCCGCTCCATAGTAATCCTCACTGCCCAGATAAGGCGGATCGAGGAAGAAGAGCGTGCCTGGCCGGTCGTAGCGATCGATGAAGTCTGCCCAGGGCAGCCGCTCGATAGTGACGCCGGCGAGGCGGTCGTGAACATCCTCGAGCATCGGCACCAGCTTGGTCAGGTCAAAACGCGACGGCCGGGCCTTGGGCATGGCGAAGTGTCGGTTGGTCACCGTGCCGCCGAAGGACAGCCGCTGCAGGTAAAGGAAGCGCGCCGCACGCTCCAGATCGGTGAGTGTGCTCGCGTCCTGGCGCATCAGACGATCAAACTCTGCCCGGCCCGACAGGCGCCATTTGAGCTCTTCGAGGAAGCTCTGATAGTGGCGCTGCAGGATCCGAAACAGGGTGGCGACGTCCTCGCTCCAGTCGTTGATCACCTCGAAATCAGGGCGCATCGATCGCCGAAAGAAGATGCCGCCCATGCCCACGAAGGGCTCGGCATAGCCCTCGTGGGGCACTTCATTGATCAGGGACACGATCTGCCGGGCCAACGCCCGCTTGCCGCCCACGTAGGGCGCAACCGGGCGCACAGGATTGACCGGGGTCAGTTTGTTAGAAAAGGGCTGAGACTCCATGGTTCGTTTCTGCCAATAACGCCCCGCCCGACGTCGGGTGCGGGGACTGAGGCCGCCGGCCAGCGGCCAAGGTGCGGGAGAGTTCGCCCGCGGCTCGGGGTGTTAGCGCACCCCAGCCCCCCGGTTTTGACGTTCCGGGGACGCATTACACCAGCTCCTGGATGCGCAGCTCGATGCGTTGCTTGTCGAGCTGGACCCGTTCGCTGAAATCGATCGATTGAATGGTGCCATAGTGCAGCGCCTCGGCCTGCCCGGCGCTGCTGTCCTGGTACTCGGCCGCCAGTATAGGCGCGCCGGTGCCCACCTCCATCAACAGCGACCAAAGCTCGCGATATTGCGCCTCGGTGAGGTTTGACCAGGAGGCGCGCCACTGCGGCGCGCGGCCTCCACGCTCGATCGCCGTCTCGCCACCGGGCAGGCCGCGCACCTGGCTGCGATCATCCACCCGTCGGCCGCTGCCCAGCTCGAAGTTCTCATACTGGCCCTGGCCCATCGCAAGGCGCTGGAGGACCAGCAGCGTGCCAATCTCGTGGAACGCGATCGTGGTATCGCGGAGATAGACGCGGACGTATCGCACCACGGGATCCACCGTCGTTGCGACGGCGAGCGCCGCGCGGCGGGGGTCTCGCGTGGTGGGCGCGACGCCAAACGCGACATAATCTGTTTGCCCAAAGAGGCGGCGGCTGAATGGCTCGGCGTCGAAAGCGCCCAAAGGGCCTTGCGCGGCGGACGCACCGAAGATCTGCCACAGCCCCGCCGCAGTCAGATTGGTGTGCATCGCCGCCACACCCTGGATGACGGTATCGGCGCCCAGATCGATATCGATGGCATAATTGGGACTGATGCCCGCGCTGCGCGCCACCACCTTCGGCTGGATGTTGGCTAGATTCGTCGGCGGGAAGGCCGGTGCAAATGCGGCGGAGCTCACTTGGCTCGGGCCATAGGGTACGATCCGGAAAATGGCGCCGTTCTTGCTCATAACTGGATCAGCCCTTGCAGGAGCGTGGTGCCCGCGTTCAGGTCCACCCGCGCGCGTGTCACCAACATCGAAACGAGTGCCGCGCCGCCGAGGAAGTTGCCACCGCCGGGATGGCTGTAATCGATCTGCACCACCCGGCCTTCCAGATCGCGGTGCAGCCCTTCGATCAGCACCTGGTCTTCGCCCAAAACGCTGCCCAGCAGGGCGAGCTGGCGCGCGGCCTCCGCCGTGGCGATGGCTTCCGTCACCAGCGGCGTCGATTGCGCGGTGTCGCCGGCGGCGGTGCCCCAGCGCGCCAGCAGCGTCGGGCTGGTGGCCGTCGCGGTGCGCTCGGGCGAGCGCAGGAACTCGGCGCGATCAACAGTGGCTTCAGCCATGGTGGCCGCCCGTCAAAAAGAGTACCGCGACCGCCGTCGCTACAGCCACCGGCGCCAGCACATCAGCCAACGATTTGCCGTTCCACGCCGCCGGCCGGAACCCGCCCCACCACGGCATCGCCGCCCGAACCTTGTAGATCAGATCGATGATCCGCTCTTCCGCCTGCGCGTGCTCCCGGCCGATATACAGGCCGACCGGCACCAGCCCGGCCAGCACGATCGGTGGCAGGCCCAGCGCGTGCAAACCCACGGTCAGAGCAGCGGTGATGGCTGCGTGCGCGATCATACTTCGTCCTCCAGCGTCCACCCGATGGCCACGATCTCGGCCAGGGTTTCAGCGGCATCGATGCGCTCCTTCAGGACGCGGGCGCGCCGCTGGATGGCGTCCACGTGGAGGGCCACGGCGACACCGGCTTCGATCAGAGCTGCGCCGCTGAGCGTCACCACGCTGTTGTCAGCCAGCGTCCAATCGATGCTGAATGGCTGGCTGTTCAACTGCGCCAGCGTGGCCGTCATCACGGCGCCGTTGAGGAACTGCCGGCTGCGTTCGTTGCTATCGAAGGCGCCGGACGGAGTCATGGCGCCGCCGTCCTGCGCGGCATCGCGCGCCGCATTGATCAGCGCGCGCTGGCGCGCCCGTGCGGCGTCCAGATCGGGGATCAGCAGGTCTTCAAACTCTGCCGTTTCCACTGTCAGCCCGGTCAGATCATAGGCGTCGAGATCGGCGTCGTCGGGCACCCGCTGCACGACGTTGCCCAGGCTATCCTTGAACGCGAGCATCAGGCCGGCACCCAGGAAACAATGGCCTGGGCGGTGCCAAAGGCCGACAGGGCCGTGCCGGTCAGGCGGCCGGTGACCCGGAATTCCTGGTTCGCCACCGAGGCCGGCCCGGCCAGATTGCGCACGATGGTGACGCTGCCGGGCGTCACGTCGCCGGGCTCAATGCCGGGATCGATGTCGGGCGCGCGGCTGGCTGTGCTGCCCACCTGCGAAGCGCCAATCTGCGTCCAGGCGCCGGTGCCGGGAACTGGCCGCCAGTCCACGGTCACCTCGATCGCGCCGGAAACCGCGCCAAAGCCGGGCGACGGCACATAATCGATGGTCGCGCTGATCTGGATGGTGCCATTTGGCCCGACGCCAAGCGTCCCGATCCCGATCTGGACAAAACTGCCCGACGCCGGCGTGGACAGCGCGAAGCTGGTACGGGCGTTGGCGATGAACTCCACCACCACCTCAAAGGCGCTGCCGTTGAACCGGCGCAGCCGCTGCTCGCCGGGAATGGCCCAAAGGTCGCCCAGATCGGGATCAACCGGCGTGGAGGCGCCATAGAAGGTGCGCACCTTGCCATCGGCTGTGGCCTGGGCGCCCGCGGCTGCCACCAGCGCCGCGCCGATGCGTTGATCGTCGGCAACCACGAACGTGCTGCCGTCGTGACGATAGAGGCGGTTGTTGTCGTAGGTGTCGATCCACAGATCGCCGAGCGTGCCGCTGGGCATGGCGGGCTGCAGGAAGGTGTCAATCTTGCCATCGGCGGTCGCCTGCGCGTTGGCCGCAGCGGCCTGCGCGGCGCTGATCCCCGACAGCACCGTCGCCGAGGGCACGCCGCCGACCTGCGCCGTGTCGGCCGAGGTGTTGAGAGAGGTCTTGTCGGCCAGCGGGTCAGCGTTGCCCAGCTGGTAAGGCGGCAGCGTCGTCTGATACGAGGGCACAATCCCCATCGCCGGCTCGGCCATGAAAATATATGGTTCGGCTTCGCCTGTCGAAAGCATCCGCCACATCAGCCCGGCGCTGACGGCGAGAGGGTTGGAAACCACATGGGTGCCTCCAACGACGTCAAAATTGGCCGGGTCGCCTCCACCAGCTCCCATCGAACGCCCGCCGATCCAAGACGGCGCTTCGAGCAGATTCCCGTCCTTGTCATAGATCAGCATGTAGAACTGAGCGTTGCACCGGTGGCGGGCCAGCAGGCAGCGGGCATAAACTCTGTCGCCGGCTTTCACCGGAAGACCGAAAAGACGCTGCTCGGTCATGCCGCCGCCAACCCACCGACCGGCGGTGGAGAACGGGTCGGCTTCGCCCGCCGCGCTCCAATTTGCGCCGCCGGTTCCCACGTTGGCCCACATGACGTTCTTGATGCCCGACCATGAGGGGCTCAAGTTTACTCCGCCGAATATTGGCAGCAGAGGGCCCGCGTAAGTGTTCAGAGCAAACTCGAATCCATAGGTGCCGCGCGCGAACTCGCTGTTCACCACCGCGTTGCCCGTCAGCAAATTCGCTCGCTGGCTGGCCACGCTCACCGTTTCAGTGATCACCTCGTCGAGCAGATCCGCATAGTCCTTGAACCGACCGTCAAACGTGGCGCGCACGATGGCGGTCTCGCTGGCACTCTCCAGCGAGGGCACCAACGCGGCCAGATAGCTGATCAGATTGGTGTATGCCGTTGTCAGCGCCGCCCTTGAAACACCAAGCGCGTCTGCCCGGTCCCGCCACAGTGGATACTGCTCGATGATGATGTCGCGGCGCTGCCGAACGAACTTTTTCTCCACAGCAGCCAGAACGCCGTCTGCAGAGATATTCGCCAGCTGGGAGAGCGCGCTGGCACCGTCAGCCTTGGCGGTGGCGGCATCGGCGACAAGCGTGGCGGCCGGAACGCCGGCCACGTTCGTGCCAGTCGGGGCGCCCGAGGTGGCGGCGGCCTGTGCCGGCTTCAGCGCTTCGATCGGCGTGCCGTCGGCATAGGCCAGATCGGTGGCGAGCAGGATCCGCGCGATCTCGCCTTCGCCGTGCACGCGGTTGTTGGTGGCATAGCCGAGCTGGCGGCGCGCCGTCGGCAAGATGGTCTGCAGGCGGCTCGGAGCGTGGCGCTGATGGGGCGCGAAGCTGGCAACCGGCGCGGCCCAGGCCATTCGGAAGGCCCTGAGAAGGCCATCCGTGCCCACCTTCCAGAAGATCGCGAGTCCAGCGAACAGGCGGTCCAGCGCCTCGGCCACCGTCGACTCGTCGTCGATATAGAGCCCGCACTCGCCAAGGCCCGACCCGCCCAGACCGTTCAGCGCGGCCACCTCACCCGGCCAGATCGAAAGCCGGCCCCCAACAATTGCTGCCATCACGTCGCCCAGCGCGGCACTGCCGAACGTCGCGTCGCAGGTGAAGGGATAGACGGGCCGATCGGCGGGCCGGGCCAACAGCAGCCCGCCGGCATTCAAGCACCAATCCACCGTGCCCGCCGCAGGCGACGTGCCCTGCAGCGCGGCCAGGCTGGCGCGGGCGCTGCCCGCCGAAAAGGCCACGCCGCCATCATAAAACGCCTGCACGCTGGCCGCCGGCTGGGCGGCGAACAGCCAGATATTGTTGGCGCGGTCGACCAGCAGGCCGGGCAGGTTCAGCACCCGGCCGAACGCCACTGGCACCACCTGGCCAGCCTGGCGATCGCGCGCGGCCGCGGCGGCATCGAGAAGGGCGATGCCGGTCGATCCGAAGCGCAGCGGGGCGACCGGCACGCGCAGCAGCTGGCCCTTATCGATCAGTTCCACGCGGGCCACGCCATCACCGCTGCTGAAGGCGCTGGCGTTGCCGGTCCAGGTGATCGTGAACGCGCCATCGGCCGGGTTGGAGCCATCGATCGGCCAATCCGCCTGGCGGATCGTTACCGGCGCGTCCCGCCACACCCAACCGGCGGCCGCGCGGATCTCCGGCGCCAGCGCGAAAGCCAGCGCGCCGATCTGCGGGCTGGGCTGCGCACCGAAGCGCTGGCCGTCAAAGCCGATGGCCATCTCGAAACCCGGCAGCTCCGTCACCAGCGGCAGCCACTGGGCGCCCAGATAGGCGGCGGCGCGTGGGGACCGATCAACCAGGCGCAGTGTTTCCACCGTCCCGTCTGGCCGGCGCGGCTGGATCTCGATCAGCGTGGTCCGGCTCATGATCAGTCCCGCGCCACACTGTTGGCCAGGTCGAAATCAAAGACACCGCCGCCACCGCCGCCCATCCGGGCCTGGATCGCCTGCAGGGCGGCCAGCTGCTGGCGGCCGTTCTGGAAGATATCCTCCAGCGTGCCATCCATCGATTGCAGGGTGTTCAGCTGCTCGGCCGCCGCCCGCTGCGCCGCCTCGGCCGCGGTGCGCACGCGGGCTTCGGTGGCGTCGATCAGCTCCTGCAGCAGCGCAGCAGACGCGGCGCGGCCATTGGCGGCCTCGCCGGTGGCGCCGAAGGCCTCGCGCTGCAGATCGTCGATCTGGCGGATCACGTCGGCCAGCGCATCGAGCTGCCCACCGTCGCCGCCGCGCACCAGCCCGGCCAGGCGCTCACGCTCGCCGCCCAGCGTCGTCAACCGATCGCGCACGGATCCACCGGCGCGATCGCCGAAGCGGAATTCATCCAGCAGCGCGCGGGCCGATCCAGTGGCGCGGTCCAGCGTGTCGCGAACCAGCGCCGCGCGCTGATCGGCGTTCAGCTTCTCGATCTCGATCACGTCGAAACCATATTGCCGGGCGATATCCACCCGCTGGCGTGCCTGCCGCTCGAAATCCCGGAACGCGGCGGCGAACGGGTTGCCCTGGGCCTCCAGCTGCGACTCCAGATCGCGCACCTTCAGCGCCTCGGCCACCGCCTGGTTGACGTTGCCGGCATAGCGCTGGAGCGCGGCCTGCACCTTCGGGCTGGTGGCGATGGCGCCGGTGGAAAGTGCATTGGCCACCGCGGCCGCCACCGCCTCCTCACCCGAGGCGAAGCGCTGGGCGCCGGCGCCCTTGAAGTCTCCGCCCGACGGGTTGAAGTAGAATTGATCCCCTGAGAAACCGATGGCGCCCAGGTTGAGCCCGGCCTTGATCTCGGCGCCCAGCGCGCTGGCGATCTGGCTGAGCTGGCTGCCCACCGCGCCGCCGATCTGCTGGCCCTGTGCCGACGATCCGGATCCGCGCTGGTTGAAGATCGTCGAGCTGACGCCCGCAGCCGTCGTCGTCAGGCTCGCGTCGGCAAACGGGTTCTTGCCCTTGAACAGCCCGCCCACCAGGCTGCCGACGATCGATCCGATCGGGCCGGCGAAATCACCCAGCCCCTTGGCGATGCTGCCCAGCGCCTTGCCCAGCGGCTTTTCCAGGCTGGCGCCGATCGCCCCGCCCAGCTGCGCGCCAGTACTGCCCAGCCCGAACACGTTGGCCACCAGCCCGCCCACGGCCGCGCCGCCTGCCGCCCGGCCGGCCAGCTTGGCCAGCGCGCCATCGGAGCCAACCAGCTTGGCCAGCCCGTCGGTCAGCGGCTTGAACGTGCTGCGCAGTGTGTTGTCGAACTCCACCTGGAACACGCCGCCCTGGCCGGGCGACAGCCGGTCGAACAGGGCCGCGAAGGCGGTGGAGCGCTGCAGCGCGCGGCCGAAGCCGCCGGCGATGCCGTTGCCGATCACCTGGCTGAATTCCAGCGCCGACTTGCCGAAATCCTTGCCCGTCGTCAGGCCGAGGTCTTTGCCGATCTGAGCCACGGTGGCGTCCAGCTCGCGCGCCAGATCGCCGGCGAAGACCTGCGCACTCAGTCCTTCGCCCAGCGCGCCGGCGCCAGCCAGCTGGATCGGCCCGGCCGGCGCCGCGCCCAGTGCCTTCAGCCGCGCCTGGCGCAGCGTCTCGGCGGCCGACAGGCGGGCATCGGCGGCCAGCCCGGCGCCAACAATGCCCCGCGCCTCCGCCTTGGCGATATCGTCCAGTGCTTTCTTGTAATCCTGCTGGGCGGCGAGCAGCGGGTTATAGGCCTCGGCCAGCTTCTGGTTCTCGTCGGTCAGTTCCTTGGCCGATTTTGCCGCCTCGCGGCCTGCGCGGCTGGCGCTGCTCTTCAACGCGCTCAGCCGCTCCAGGCTGGCCTCTTCTTCCCGGTTGATCGCGATCAGCCGGCGGCGCGCTTCGGCCTCGTCCTTCACCGAAGCCAGAACCTCACTGCGCGCCTGGCTGGCCCGCTCGCGGACGGCGAACTGCGGATCGGTGGCGAGCCGCGCGTCGTTCTTCAGCCGATCCCGCCGCGCGCGTTCGGCGATCGCGGCCTCGCCTGCCGCCAGTTGCCCGGCGGTCTGGCGCGCTGCTGCCGCCGCCGTGGCCGCGCGTTCATCGGCCCCGCGGAACAGGAAATCGGTGAGGCCGAAACGCTGCAAGCCGACCCGGCCGGCGGCGCCCGCTGCTTCTGCCTTGGCAGCCGCAAACTCGGCGCGAACGGCGGCCAGCTTGTCGCGCAGCGGGTCGAGCCGGGCCGACATATCGGCCGTCATCGCCCTGATGCCATCGGCGACGCTCTCGCCGGCGCCGCGCGCCGAACGTTGCACGCCTTCCAGTGCCTGGGCCAGCTGCTCCTGCTCGCGCCGCGCCGCCTTCGAAGCCTCGCCGCTCTCGAACAGTTTGCCGATGAAAGGTGAGATGACCACGGCGGCCGTGGTCAGGGCGATGCCCCACGGCCCGCCCAGGAACGCGCCAACGCCCTTCAGCGCGCCGCCGGTGCCCTGCAGGGCAAAGGCGATCTGGCCCGCCTGCTGGGCGAAGATCGTCGCCGGCGCCACGCCGGCGGCAAAGCCGACCGCGACATCGTTCACCTGCTGGCCCAGATTGGTGAGCGAGGCGCGGGCCTGATTGTTGCTGCCGGCCAGGTTCTGCGCCGCGCGGCCCTGAGCGTTCATCGCGGACGTGGAGATCGCGTGGCTGCGCGCCGCTTCCGCCTCGGCGGCGCGGGCGGCGATCAGGGCGTCGCGCAGCCGCAGCGTTTCGGCCGCGTCGGCGCCGGCTGACTGGGCGTGGGTTTTCAGGGCGGCGGCCGCGGCCTTCGATGCTGCCGCCGCCTCCACCATCTCCTGCTTGGTGCGGCCGATATCGCCGGCGAGCCGCTTCAGCTCGGCCGAGGCCTGCTTGCCGTCGGCCGAGACCGTCGCCTGGATGCGCAGATCCGTCACTGCTTCACCATCGCCGAAAGTGCCTCGGCCTCGATCAGCTGGAGATCGGCGAAGATCTGGCGATCGACGGTGAGGCCGAGCGCGGCCGAAACGGCCGGCAGCGCTTCATACCGAAGCCCGGTCGCCACCCTGCCGATGATGCCCGCTGCGCCCATCACGCTCCAGTTCCACTGCGTCGCCATCCCCTGAAACAGGCGGACGGCGCGGCCTTCGTCTTCGTCTTCCAGCTCGATCATCGGCTCGGGCGGCCGGGCCACCTTGGCCAGCTGCCGCTCGATCTCGTCAGGCGGCAGCCCGGCCTCGGTCAGCGTCTTTCTCAGTCCGTCGTGCCAGGCGGTTGATCGGCTGTCGCTTCGCCCGCCGCCGGCCCACCAGCGGGCGAAGCCGGCGAGTTTTTTACCCGCTCGTCCGCCATCCCTGAGAGCATCTGCCAGAAGGCCAGTTCCAGCCCGGCCGGGAAGCCGGGCACGTCGAGCATTGCCTTCAGGTTGTCGGGCGTGCACGCCAGCAGGCCGTGCTCGGCGGCCGGCCCCTTCCAATCCAGCACCACGCTGTTGGCGAAGTCGAACATCGAAAGTTTGCCCGCGGCGGCGTCGCTGTTCAGGCGCGCGGCCTCCTCGATGCCCACCCGGCGGAACTTCACCTCGATCTCCGCCGTCTCGACGCCGCCGCCATCGGCCGCCTCGTCCCAGCGCACCGGCCGCCAGACGCCGGCGCCTTTCTTGATGACATAACCCACGATCAGATCCTCACTTGGTAACGAGCGAGAGCTCGTTGTTGCCGGTGCCGCCGCTGGGAACGAGCACGCCTTCCATCGTCGCCATCGTTCGATTGTCGACGTCCTCGATGGTGAAGCTCTCGATCTGTGCCGAGGGCGTGCCCGCCACCGTGCCGATCTCGATGATGTTCCCGGCCGTGGTGCCGTGAACGATGGTGAAGGCCAGGAAGGTGCCGGCCGCGATCGAACTGGCGTAATTCTTGGACGCCAGGTCGGGCAGTTCGAACACCACGCGGAAGCGCGCGTTGCGGCGATCGCCGTCGGCATCCTTGCCGAACACGATCGAGCGCTCGCCGGTGGTGGAGAACAGCTGCGTCTTGTTGTTCAGCGTGATCGTCGCCTCGCGGACGCCCAGGGTGAAGGCGTCGAGCCGGATCAGCGTGTTTTCCACGTTGACCTCGATCGGCGCCGGATAGCTGGGCAGCGTCAGGCCGGTGAGGTTCGGCGGCACCTGGATCTCGCCGGCGGTGCGGAACAGGCCCAGGCCGTCGAAGCTGGCGCGCGGCAGCTGCTTTTCGGTGAAGCTGAAGGTGAGCGTGCCGCGCAGCATCCGCATTTCGTGGGCGAACGGCCCCATGCAGGCGATGGCCGACAGGGCGGCGCCATCGCCGGCCGAAGTGAGCGGATAGCCGACCTGGGCACCGGCCGGCACGCCGGCGGCGAACAGCGCGGCGCGCAGGAAATTGGCCCAGGCCACCGGCGTGTTCGCCGTGCCGCTGCCCGACAGTTCGAAATCGAAGCCGACGGCGCGGTGGATCTGCGACGGCGCGCTCGGCCGGCTGCCGGCATAGGGCAGATCGATCTCGCGCCGCAGCGTCTGGGCGTTGAACGGGCTGATCCGCAGGTTCTGCACCGGGAAGGCATCGGTCGCCCAGCTCGGCGCCGTCCAGGTGCCAGGGGTGGTTTCGACCTTGGTGGCGAGCAGCTTGGTGGAAAGCGGCATCGGGGCTTACTCCTGTTCGGCGGCCGGCGCTTCGGCCGTCTCGATGGTTTCGGGCTCGGCCGGCGCTTCCAGCGCGGCGCGGGCGGCGGCGTTCACCGGCAGGCCGTCCTCGGCCAGCAGATCACCGGTGGCGGCCAGCACGATCCCGCGCGGCTCGATCCGGTGCTTCGCTTCGTCGAACCAGGCTGGCATTTCCGGCTTGGGCTCGGCCTCGGTCACGGCGGCAGTCTTCCTGGCCATCAGATCACTCCTGTTTTGCGAATGCGGGACACGGTGCGGAATCGGGTGAGATAGCTGGCGCGGCCGCCGCCCAGCCCGAGCAGCCGGCCGGCCTCGGGCACCATCGGCCGCCAGATCGTGCTGTCAGGCGTCCAGCCAAAGAGCTGGCTCCGTGCGGCTTCCACCAGCGCGCGCAGCTCGCCCTGGCGCTGGCCCAGGCGGGCAGCGGCGTCGACCATCACCACCACGTCAAACCGCTCGGTGTGTTCGATGTTGATCAGGCCAGGGCCTTCCTGGGTGGTGAGATAATCGTCGGCCGCGGGCAGCACGAAGCAGGCCGGCCGGGCGACCGCGACGGTCTCCAGATCGGCCAGCGCCTCGATCGGCTCCACGGCCTTGAAACCGAGCGCGCCAGCCTTCAGCTGTTCGATGACCAGGTCGAGCAGCGTCATGCTGCGCTCCCCTGGTCTAGGTGATCGATCAGGATCGCTTCGATCTCTGCCACGTCCACCGGGCCAAAGCCCAGGAACGGCCGCGCCGGCATCGCCACGCTGCCGCGCGGGCCGAACGGCGTGCGCAGCGCGCGCTTGCCGCCGGCGGCGCCGCCCTTGGCGCGGATGGTGCCGCCGAACTGGTGGATGGCGGCATAAACCAGGTTGGTGCCGGCCAGCGCCGAGGTGGCATCGCTGGCGGCAGTGATCGACTGGCGCAGGTGGCCGCGATCGGTAAGGGTCAGGCCGCCCTCTTCCAGGGCGCGCTGCGACGGCTTCCAGCGTTGGCCATCAGGGCCGCGCTCGTCCTCGAAACGCTCCACGGCTGCGGTGCGCATGTAATCGGCGATGGCGCGCATCGGCGCGGTGAAGTCGGCCGCGGCGTCGGCCGCGCGGGTGAGCCGGCTCTGAAGCGTTTCCGAGAAGGTGAATTCCAGCATCTCAGAGGCCTCTCAGCGTGCGGCTGGAGAGCGTCGGCGCGGCTGCGCCCGGCTGGAAGATCACCGGCTGCGGCTGCGCTTCGGCGGCGGCCGACACGGTGCCGGCGGGCGCCGCCATCCGGCCATCGGCGATCATCTTCAGCTGGCCGCGCGCACTGGCGGCGGCGGCGGAAACGCTATCGGGCGCGTCGCCGCGGCCCTGCCACAGCCGGGCCATCGCCAGATCGAACGCGATGGTGGCCAGCAGCGGCCAGGGCTGCGACAGCGGCAGGGCGTAACGGGCGGAAACGTGGGCATCGATCTCGGCGCCGGCATCGGCCAGCGCGCCGGCCAGGCGGGCGGCATCGATCCGGCCGAGGCCTTCATCGTCGGTGAGCCGGGTGACGGTCGTGATCGTGGCGCGCTCGATCAGCGCGACCGGGGTGAGATAGGCGCCAGCGGCCGGGGTTTCCCAGGCCAGATCGATCACCGCCAGCTCGATATCGCGCTCGCGGGTTTCGCCGGCGGCCGTGCTGGCGCGGGCGGTGAGCAGATAGCGCTCGCCATCGGTGCCGCCGCTGGCCGTGAAGGCGACGCCGGTACCAGCCACCGCGACGCCGGCGATTACGGGCAACACGCTGCCCTCCACCAGCCCGCGCGACGTCGCCGTCACGCTGATCGCCGCCGACAGGGCGGCGCCAAACGGGACCGCCAGGGCGCGGGTTTCAGAGGGCTGCTTGATCAGCATCAGGTCTCAATTCGACACGGAGAAAGGGGCGATCCGGGCGAGACGCTGCCCGGTAAGCCGCCCCACGCTCTCGGGGGTTATTTCTTGCCGCCTTGCTGGCCCTTGGGCTTCGGCTCGGGCGGGGTGACGGCGGAAGCTCCCGGCGCATCCGCCGCCGTCTGGTCGTCGGGCTTTCCGCCGGACACCGCCTCGGAGGGAGCGGGCACGACGGCCGGGTCGGCCGAGATATCGGGTTGGAGGTCAGCGGGACCGGGCACGGCGGCCGTCGCTTCGTCATCACCGCCGGCCAGGGCGGCGTCGCGTTCCCGCTCTGCCTCCATCCGGGCGTGATCGGCCAGGACTTGTTCGGTGCCGCGCCCCTCGCTGGGCTGTTCGACGAACGCGCCCAGCAGCTGCTGCAGCCGCGCCAGATCGAGAAGATCGACGGCCGGGAAATAGGCCACGTCACCCCAGGGCGACGGCACGCCCACAGAGATATCCAGGCGCGGATCGGCGAACAGCTCCCGCAGCTCGCCCTCGGCGAACTGATCGAGCGGGCGGGTGATGATGCCGTAGGCCCGCACCGGCCCGCGCCCAAAGCGCAGGCCGGCCACGGCCCAAGGCGTCACCGCGCAGATGAGGCGCAGCGTCAGCATCACGCCGCCAGCCAAGCCGAAACCTGCAGCCGGGCGGTGCCCTGCCACTCGTTGGTTTCGCCGCCAACGCCCTGTTCGTTCATCACGATCTTGCGGCCGGCGCTTTCGTTGCTGCCGCTGACCAGCAGAAGATCCGGCACCAGGCCAAGCGGGCGGCCATGATCACCCTTCAGCGTCATGATCGCGGAACGGGCGGCGGCATAGTTAGTCGCCGTCAGCGCCGCCCGGCTGGCGAACACGCCCTGCCAGAGGCCCGGCGCTGCCGCCCGGCGGGCATCGGCGCCATAGATGAACTGCTTGCGCATGAACACGTTGGCGTCGTCGGGATTGTCGAGCGCGGTGAAGCGGCTGTCCTGGCGGGTCTGCAGGATGATCGGCTTCACCAGCGCGCCGCTGGCAATCAGGAACCACGCCGGGCCGCCGCCCGCCTGCAAGTTCGATACGTTCACCATCGAGCCGTTGGCATCAAGCACCGGGTGATCGGCGGCAAACAGCGGCTTGCCATCATAGCCCAGCGTCGTGAAGCCGGCGTTCAGCGCGGCGTAGGACAGCTCGCAGGGGTGCGCGGCAGCAGCACGGCCCAGCGCCCGCATCGGGGTGGCATAGACGCCGAAGCGGTCATCCTCGATCGCGTTGCGCGGCACCTGGACGGTGTCTTCAAAATCCTGGTTGCGGATCTTGAAGCCATAGTCCTTCAGGTTGTTCAGCACGCGGTCGCCGATCCACTGGCGCATGCCGGGCATCTCGCCCAACCAGCCATATTCTTCCTCGGCCGTGCTGGAGCTGGTTTCCGTGACGAAGCTGGCGTGGTCCGACGGCGCGGTGCCGAGACCTTCCAGGAAGTTGGCCTTGAAGCCGGTGTAGAGCGTGCGAAGGTTCGCAGAATTGATGATCACGTTGATCTCCCGGAAAAAGAGGGCTCAGCCGCCGACCTGGCCGCCAGCGAAGCGCACCCAGACGCCCTGGGCATCGACATCCTCGATGCGCCCGGCGACGGAGCGGGTGTTGCCGCCGTTGGTCTTGGCGACCTGGTCGTCATCGACGCCGAAGCAATCGAGGCCGATATCGGCGCGGGTGATGGCGTCGCCGGCGGCGCTGTTGGCGAAGCGGAAGACGCCGCGCTCGACCTCGCAGAGGACTTCGCCGTTGGTGGCAGATCCGGTGACGGTCTGCTGGGCAACGCCGTCCGCCTTCAGGGTGGTGGCGGCGGAGAACGGCACCAGGAAACCGGCGGCGTTCAAGGCGACCATCGCGCCCTTGAAGATAACGGCGTTGGCGGCGACGCCGCGGCTGAAGACAGCGCCGCTGCGCTGCTTGGTGTCACGTTCGGCAGTGAGAGCGACCATGGCGATCAGTCCTTCTTGGCTGCAGCGAAGGCCTCGGGCGTCAGGCCCAAGCTCGCGGCGGTCTGGATTTCAGCGGGGGTGAGACCGTGGGCGTCCTGGCCGGGCAGGTCGCCGTCCAGCTGTGCACCGGCGGT
The DNA here is from genome assembly GCA_027486275.1 of Sphingomonadales bacterium. Next base: position 16,264 of record JAIXPM010000004.1, read on the forward strand.
AAGGATCACGGGCGCGCTTGCCAGGAAGGCGTTGAACGCTGCCTCGTCCTTCTTCAGCAGATCGGCGGCCCAGGGGCGCATCGCAGGAGTGATCTTGCCGGCCTCGGCGGCTGCGGTGAGCAGGCGGTCGTGGCGGTCAGCCTCCAGCGTCGCCAGGCGGGAATTCGCCTCGGTCAGCGCCTCGACCGGCACGAACTTGGCCGGATCGGGCTTGGCATCCTTGGCCGCCGCGATGGCGGCCGCGGCCGCGGTGAAGATCTGATCGGCGGTGGCGTCGCCGCCCAGGCCGAGCGCCGCAGCGGCGGTCGCCATCGACGGCGGCGAGCCGCCCATCTTGGCGATGGCGGCCAGAATAGCCTCCATCGTGGCGTCGGCCGGCAGGCCGAGCGCCAGTGCAATTTGTTCCATTTTCGGGGTCTCCGGTTGGGTGTTGGCAACGGCCGGCAGCTCGTCGATCGCATTGTCGTTGACGAGGCTGAGATAGATGATGGAGGCGAGGCGCCCGTCCTTGCCGGCGCGGAACGACGGCGACAGATAGCGATACTCGCGCGCGGCCAGGCGGGCGGCGGCGGTCTCCGTCCAGGCGACATCGGCCCAGATGCCCTGGGCATCGACGGAAAGGGTGGCGGGATCGATCCAGCCGGCGGCGGGCGCCTGGCCACCGCCCACCTTGCCAGGGCCGGCAGCGCCGACGCCGTAGACGAGCTGATGATCGTAATCGACCGGGATCTGCCGGCGGCCAGCATAGGCGACACTGGCGGCGATCACCTGGCGGGCGTGGGCCGCATCATCCAGGCGATACTGGCGCCCGTCGCGGGTGCGAACGTCGCCCATTGGGAACAGCAGAACGCGGGTGGTGTCACCGCTCGCCGGCGCTTCCGCCAGGGCGCCGCAGGTGAGCAGGCCGGCGACGGCCGACGCGGTCTGCAGGCGGGCGGCCGCGTCGCGGATGGTCGCGCCGCAGTGCCGAAACGCGCTGGAAAAGCACGCGCCGGACACGGTGAGAATTGCGGAGAGGGAGGGCTTCTGCGTCACCCAGCCGGCATACCGGTGGGCGAAGGGCGCCTTCAGGTCCGGTGCCGGACAGGACGCAATGTCAGGGGATCGAGGCCCTTATGGCGCGGGTGGCCCGGAAAGAAAAGGGGCGGCGCGGCTGCTGCCACGCCGCCCTGGAAGCTGCCGGGAAACCGCTCAGCCGACCTTGATACGGAAAAGTTCCCATAGGCCAGGATGCATGCGGCGAGTGCCGGCCTCCCACTGCTGCCAGGCCGCAAGCGAGCCATGGACAAGATCCGCAGCCGCTGTTTGCGTCAGGCCGGCCGCTTCGCGCGCGGCGCGGATCGCGACGGGATCGGGGTTCGCCGATTGGCCCTGGGCGCGGCGGCTGCGGTTGGGGTGGGAAGTCATTGGTTGGCGTCCTCGATGCGCTATTTGATGATCTGAGGCGGCTCTGCAGGACCGCCCCGCCAAGGCCCGGCTTCATCCTCTTTGCGCCGCACCACGTATCGCGGCACGGTGATGCCTCGCTGCGGATCACCTCGCCAATGCGGTCGCACCAGTTCCACCCGCCCGCGCTTCAACCTGATGTGAGCCCGAACATGGTGCAAAGGCTTTTCGCCCGTTCGCGTTCTGGCCACGCTAAGCCCCAGCTCCTCGCGATCGATGGTCATCGTAACGATGCTGTGCTCGAGCAAAGCCGGCCTGTTGTCTGAACGGGCTGAGCGCCCGTGGCTTACCGGCTTTTGCATGCTCAGTCTGGGCGTATTGATTATGGCCAAGGCCGCTCCGATGAAGGCACCGAGTTCGCGCTCATCAATAGCAGGGGCATCTTTGTGGAGGTCGCGGATAGGTTTGAATTGTTCCTCGTCGATGCGGAGAACGGGACCATTGCCGGCCAGATCTAGCCAAAGCGGCACAATCATCCATCTCTGCGGGCCGCCAAGCGGATGTCGGAAGTAGCAGGTCCCCTTCGCTTGACGGATATCGCTTCCGCCCAAACCGACAAAGTGAATTGCGTGGGCGTTGCCCGGTAGCCCTCGCGTGGCGCCATCCCACTCCAGCCAAAGATTTACCGCGGGCATGAAGAGATGCTCTCGTGTGCGTTCGACAGTCTCGGGATCGGCAAGCTGCGCAGCTGTCTCGACCACAAGGGGGGAAAGCACCATTCGCAGAGCGCTCTCGATGCCAAAGCGCACTCCGGCCGCCCTGGCCTCCTGCTTTGCAGTGAATTTTGGGTTGGTAAACGACCGTATGATCTGGTCGGCGCGCATGAAACTCTCTCCGGCCCCTGATCGGCGAGGCGCCCGGCAAATGTCTTTGCTGCCGGATCATACCTTCATTGAATGCAAAAAAGCCACCTAGATAATCGATGATCTTTGCTGGAGCGCCCTATCTAGCGTTGCCGGCTATTGCCAGCCTGCGGCCGCAGCGGCCAACCTCCACCGAGCTTCAGGAGGCGAGTCGGATGTCATTTGGTCCCCAATTCACCCCGCCGATCATGTCGGCCGAGTTTGTCACCGCGCAGATCGCCGCGCTGGCGGCCCGCACCGGGATCTGCCACGCCGACCGCTGCGATTGGCTTGTCCCGTTGATCATCGAGGCCGATCAATCCGGCATCCCATGCGACCGCGCTGTTCTGCAGGATGATCGGTTTCTGCCGTCCCTGACCGATCTTGGGCGGGCGGCGCCAGAATGGGCCGCGGTCTCCATCATCTTGGCTGCGCCGTTCGCACGCAGCCGTGCCCGTGAAATTCAGGAGGCCGTGGAGCTCGGCCGGCCCAATCGCCTGTCGGCCGTGATGGACAGGCGCACCTGCGACGCAGCGAAGGCCCTGAACAAAACCGTATTCCCGATCGGCGAAGAGCCGTCGCTTCCCCTGGCCAATTGCAACGCCTGGCACTGCCGCTGCAGCTTCGTTGGCCATTACCCGCGGCGGACGGCGGTGGCAGACTGATCAGGCCGGCCCGGCCAAAGCCGGCGCCTGGCCGCCAGTCACACCAGCGTTCAATTCCGCCTTCGCGCCGGCGGCGCGGCCGCGCCAGTAATCCTCGGCCCGCGCACCACTGATCGTGCCAGTGCAGGCGCTCCGGTCTTTCAGCTTGGTCAGCTCGCGGCCGCGGGTGGTGATGTAGCTGTCGATGAGGAGCGCCTCGGCAGTGCTCGGGTTCAGCGCCTCGACCTTCCGGAATATGCCCGTGGCCCAGCCCTCACAGAAAATGTCCGCCCGCTCCCGCTTCCGGGCAGGTTTGCACCGGCGCAGCGCGGAATCGATGTACGCCTGGCGCTGGCGGCGCAGCTGGCGGTAAAGCACGGCCCAGGCATAGGCGGCGATTTCCGGCGAGGCGCCGGTGCCGATGAACTGCCAGCGGCACGCCCAGGCCCAGCGGCGATCATCATATTCCTGGACGTGGATCACCCGGCAATTGAGCGCGCGGCTGACAGCACTGGCCAGGATCGTCTCCCACCGCGCCGGCGACCGCGCACCGGTGCCCTTCGCTTCGGCCTCCGACACGTCGGCCAGCCTCAGCTGCTCGTCCGTCACCTCATGCTCGGCCATCAGCGCCCGCGCCTGTTCCAGCGCCAGCGCGGCCTCGTGCTCGTTGGCGCTGGCCGACAGCGCCAGGCACTTCTTGATCTTCGCCATCAGGGCGCGGCGAGCTGGGCTCATGCTCTCTCCTTGAAAATCTGCTCAACTGTGGGCATAACAGCTGGGCGCGGCACGCTTTGGGCGTTTGGTCTCGGTCTTTGTGCAGAGATCCCCGCGCGCCTCACACCTTCATGTACATCGTGACGAACCGCAGCTCGGACTTGCCCTCGATGTTGGCAAAGACCGCCCTGAGTTCCTCGCTGCCAAATCGCTTGGCCATTTCGATGGCCGGGAAGCCGCGATAGCGCGTGGCCGACCTGCTGGCGGCGTCTGGCGCGCGGATCAGTTCGTCGAGCCGCGAAAAATCCGATCTCACCAGTGGCCGCTGCTTGAACTTCGCTTCCCGCACCTTGTCCTGGTGATCCTTGAAGGCATGGCGAAGCTCGTCGTCGTGCGACGCGACCTGATAGCCGCCTAAGTCAATTCGAGCGTCCTTGTCGATCCGTTCGATGGCACTGCGAGAAAGTGGCCCGTGCGTGTGCCGCCATTTGCGGTCGCGGTCGTCCAATGCCTCTTCCGCGCGCTGGCGGAGCGAAGTCTTCTCATTCATTGGCCGAGGCGCGGTCACCGGCTCGTCGGCGAAGCGCCCGCCGGCGTCGCGGGTGCGCCTGGCGGCCAAGGCGCTTAGCCGTGCAGAGATCGGCTTGCCAGACCCGCCCTTGCCCTTGCGGCCGGCTGTCTCGATATCGCCCGCCTCATTGCCCGCAGTCACCACCCCCAGCAGCTCCGCCAACAGGGCCGCCAGCTCAGCGATCTGGCCGGCGCGGGCCAGGGCGATCATTGCGTCCTGGCGGGCGCGATCGGGGCGGCCGCCGGGCAGGGTTTCGAGGATATCGGCCAGAGCCGGCTCGATGAGGCCGGGAACGCCGGCGGCGCGGGTCAGGCTTTCGGCGGCGCGTTCCACGCTCAGCCGGGCGCGGGCGGTGCCGGGATTGTAGGCGAAGCCGGGATCGATGCCCTGCGGCACCACCACGGCGCGGCCGGCGTCGCCGTTGGCGCCGCGCCGCCAGAATTGGGTGGTTGCCGATCCGAAGCCGCGGGCGGTCAGTTCAGCCTCGGTGGTGATGGTCAGGCCTCGCCTGGCGAGATCCCGCTCGCTCAGCTGCACCACCGTGCAGCGGCAGTTCCAGCCGTTCGGCGGAAAGTGCGTCTGCCAGAACGGGTGCTCCACCGGCAGCACGATCGCGTGCCACAGCCGGTGCTGCGGCCGGGTGCGCCGGTCCATCACCGCCGAATAGCGCAGGAACGGCCGCAGATCCCGCCCGGCCCAGATCCGCCCCCACAGCGCGGTGGCGCGCGCCATCCGCAGGTTGGTGTCATAGATCGTCCGCAGCCGGCGCGGGCCAATGGTCACCGGCTGATCGGTGCCGGTCAATTCCGGATTGACGATGCGGCCCCACCAGCCGGCCGCGGCGAGCTTGGGCTCCAGATCGGCCTTCCAGCTCTCGAAGGTCTGGCCGGTGGCCATCGCATCGATCAGGGAGACGTGGATCTCCCGCAGCAGATCGATCTTCGCCACCTTGGCCACTGTAAAGGCGCTGGCGTGTTCGTCCTGCCAGGTATCGGTCCAGCGGACGGAGGTCCGATAGCCCTTGGCATCCAGGAAGGCGATCGCGTCTTCCGGTGGCAGGTTGACCAGCTGGCGGATATCGATGGGATCAGGCATCGGCGTCGGGCGCCGTCAAGCCCACCGCGCGCACGGCGAAAGCCCCGGCCAGCAGCCGGCGGGCCAGCTCGGCCGAATCCATCTCTGCCAGGGCGGGAGCCAGCGCCTCGATGGCCTCGTCGAACGTGCTGGCGGTGGCCAGGGCGGCGCGCAGCGGGTCGATGATCGGGGCCAGCACCGGCTCCCAGCCTTCATCCAGCATCGCCTGGGTGGCGGCATCGATTTCATCACCAACCGGTGCGCCGGCGCGATCGGTGGCGGCGGTGGCGGGCAAAAATGCGCCTAAGAGGCCATAAGAGGCCGTAAGAGGCGGGGTGCCGGGCGTGCGCCGGGGAACACCGGGGCCGGGAGCCGGCGCGGCGCTGTCAGGGCCGTTTGCGGGGCTCGCCGGATTTTGGGGCTGCGGGGCCGACAAAAGCGCCTCGCCGGCGGCCGGATCGGGCAGCTGCAGCTTGTCCCGGACGACCGACACGGCGACGTTGCCGCCGAGTTTCACGAACCGTTCCACGCCGGTCATGAAGGCGTCGAGGTCCTCCTCCTCCGGCCGGCCGATCTTCAGGCGCGGATAGGCGGCGCCGGGCTTCGACGGGAAGTTGAGATCGATGATCGGCCGCACCAGGGCGCGATTGATGGTGGCGGCCAGCATCTTGGCATCGGCGCGCTCGATGTCGCCGCGCACGTCGTTGTGCTCCTTGCCGGAGCCGCCCAGGCCGCCGCCCTCGCTATCCGTCGTCGCGGTCTGGCCCAGCACGGCCTTGGAGATCTGGCGATCGAGATATTCGCAGAGCTTGGCGAAGACGTCGGGGCCGGGGCTGCCGCTGGGCGCGATGAAGTCCATCGTCATCGAGGATGGCACCACGGCGGCGGCGTCGCGGCTGATCTGGGAGACGGCGCGCAGCAGCTCGCGGATCTGCTGATCGGTGGCGCCGGGCTGATACTTGCCCACCCGGATCGGCAGGCCGTAAACCTCGGCGAATTCCACCCAGTCCTTCACGCTGAAGCTCTTGAACAGGAACGCCCAGGCGACGGCGCGCGCCAGGCCGCCGCGAACGGGAAGGCCGCTCTTGGCCGGGTGAACATGATCGATGAACTTGAACGGCGGCAGCCGGGTGGGGGCGCCACTGCCCTTCAGCAGCGGTGTGGTGCCGTCAATCCGATCGAATTCGAACCAGCGCGGATCGCGCCAGATCAGCTTGGCCGGCAGCCATGGCCCGGCCGCCGGGGTTTCCCAGACGATCTCGGTAAAGCTGAAGCCCTTGCCGACCGCGTCCAGGATATCGAACAGCTCGGCCTCCAGCGTGTCGCGCTGCAGCCAGCCACGGATCAGCTCGGCCTTGGCCTGGTCTTCCGGCGCGTCGCTGGCGGCTTCGACGGTGATGTCGAGCTGGCTGACCTGCCGCTTCCGGGTGCCGACGACGGAGAGATAATGGAGGTCGCGCTCTTCGATCTGTTCGGCGAGCTCGAGATAATCGACCGCGTTGCCGTCTTCAGCGCCGCGCAGGATCTGCGCCAGGCGTCCGGGATCGAGGCCGGCGGCCGGGTTGCCTGACAGGATCGAGCGCTGCGAGGTCATCGCCGGCGCCGCGATCTCGCGCGTCATCAGTTCGCGCAGCGGGGTCACGCCATCGGGGCCGACGAGAGACGGGCGGGAGGCCATGGAGAGGTTCCTCAGAAAAGGCCGCGCTGGCCAGAGGGCCAGTCGCCGGAGTGATCGGGGCGCATCGACAGGCGGCGGCCGCTGGCGCCACCGGGCGCGGCCGGCGCGCGAACGGGGTGATAGGCATATTCGGCCGGCGGGAAGTCACCCAGGCGGGACGCGATGCCCGCCGCCCAGAAGCGATCGGCGTGAACGCTGTCTTCATTGACCAGGCGAACGCCGCCGCCAGCGCTGGCCACTTTCTTGATGGCGCGCAGATCCGCGCGGATGATCGGGCACGGCGGCACCCGGATCAGCCCGCGCTCGAAGCGCATCGCCAGGGACAGGCCGAGATCGAGGCGGGTCGGGCCGGTCAGCAGGAAGCCGACCACGCGGTCGCCGTGGCGGCCCTGGGCGTCTTCCACCACCTTCTCACCCATCCCGGTCTGATCGATGCCGGCCTGGAGGACGCGGCGGGAGGCGAACAGCTCGTCGAAATAGGCGTCCTGCTCGGCGAATGTCTTGCCCACTTCTTCGTAGCGATCACGCAGCCACAGCACGTCGCCGACCAGTTCAAAGCCCCAGATGATCTGGCCATCGCGCCGGCGGGCGACGTCGCGGCCGATGATATGGAGCCCGCCGGCGTAGAGTTCGGGCCGGCCGGCGTCCTGGTGTTCGCAGGCGGCCAGATCCTCCGGCTTGATCAGGCTGCCGCTGCCGGCGGCCGGAATGCAGTCCAGTTCTTCCTCGGCCGCGTCGCCATAGGTGGCGCGGATGTCGGCTTCCCACTCGGCCAGCGGCGCGATCTCACGGCCCTTCAGCCGGGCCATCAGGGCGATGCGATCATACAGCCCGTCGGCGATGGCATCGGCGAGCGTGATGGTCAGCACCTCGCCCTTCCGGCGGCCGGCGCGGACTTCATCGCAGAGCTGGTTGAACGGGTTGTCCACGCCGTCGTGGGTGCTCACCACCACCACCTGGCCGCCCCACATCAGCAGCGCCAGCGCGGCCTTCAGCACTTCGGCCAGGTTCTTGTGGAAGGCGGCTTCATCGATGATCACCAGGCCCTGTTTCCCGCGCAGCGCGCGCGGGACAGAGGGCAGCGCCACGATCTTGAAGCCGGAGGCGAAGCGGATCCGGAACGCGCCGATGGCGTTCTTCTCGTCGTCCTCGAACATCTCGGTATCGATGGCCTCGGCCGCGATCGAGAAGGCCCGCGCCCACATCGCGCAGGCATCGATGAACTCGCGCGCCATTTCCTGGTCATAGCCCATGTACCATGCGTTCATGCCGCCAGCCGATCCGTGGGCGGCGGCGCGCAGCACGGCGAAGGCGGCCAGGCCCCAGGTGAGGCCGATACGCCGGCTCTTCTCGATCACCAGCAGCGCGGTGCCGGCGAACAGGCGGGCATTAGTCTTGCCCTGATAGCGCAGCAGCAGATCGCCAGGTGCCAGCTTGGCGAAGGCGCGCTCGGCGGCGTCGCGTTCGGCCTCGCGATGGCCGGCCAGGATGCCAGGCGCGCTCACTTGGCGGGCACCACCCGCACCAGCGTGCCGCGCCGGGCTTCCATCCGGCTGGCGATCATCTCGGCTTCCGGCTTGGTCGCGAACGGCCCGGCTGCCTTCAGCCAGACAATTTCACCCAGCCCGCTCTTCGCCTGCTGTTCGACGTTCCAGGCCATCAGCCTTCACCCAGAACGGCGAAGCGGATGGCGTCCACCGCCTCCTTTGTCAGCCCGCCGCCGCCCTTCTTGGCGGTCTCTTCGACCTTGCCCATGAACTCCTTTTTCACCTCTTCGCGGTCCTTCCGGCGGCGATCGGCGTCGGTCTTCCGGGCGCTGGCCAGCTGGCCCAGGGCGCGCGCCAGGAACATGGTGTTTTCCGGATCGAGCGTCACCATCTCGCCGGCGTTAGTGGCGGTGAGCAGCCGCAGCACCATCGAGTGCATCAGCTCCAGGTTCAGCTGCTCCATCTTGGCGTCGTCGCCAACAGGTGCGTTTTCCACCAGCGCCTTGGCCATCTCGCGGCTGTGGCGCAGCTCGGCGCCGATCTCCTCGATCGACTTGGTATGGCGCTGCAGGGCCGACCAGCTCACCTGCTGGCCCAGATCATTCAGTTTCTTGCGGATCTCCTCGATCGTCCAACCGTGCTCAAGGCGCAGGTCTGCGATCAGCCGCTTGATCTCGGGATCCAGCTTGTCGATCGTCGACGGGCGGTGTGGCGCGCGGCGCTTGAAAGCCATCACAGCGCCTTCGGGGTGGGGCGCTGGACGCCGGGCACGGTGGCGCGGCCGCTGGCGACGTCGCTGCCGCGCTCAGTAAGGGTGGCCACCACCAGACCGCCAGGCAGCTCGTCAGCCGTCACCAGGCCCTGTTCGGCCAGCCAGGCGATCTCGCCGCGGATCTGATCACGGCTGGCGGCAAGGCCGAGCGCGCCGACCGCGTCGACCAGGATCGAGCTGTTCAGGGCATAGCCCGGCGCTTCCACCAGCAGGCGCAGGATGGCGAGGCGGACGTGGCGGGCAAAATGGGCGGTGTAGTTCATGGCGGCCTCAATCGGTGGTCTGGTTGATCAGGAAATTCTCGATCCTGGACACGCCCGCGGCGGCCGCGCTAGCGTCTCCGCGCACCCCGTCCAGCTCGGCCTTCAGCGCACCGATGGTGCCCTTCAGCTCGGCAAAGTCTGCCTTGGTGGCGAGGTTCTCGAGCCGGGTTTCGAGCTTGATCAGCCGGTCATTGTGCCCGCTCAGCTTGGCGGCCATCTCCTTGCCGGCATCGGTCTGCCGCCAATCGCCGAGGCGCCTGAAGGTCAACCAGGCGATGAGCAGCGCAAAGCCGGAAATCAGCAACGCCACCGCCGCTGGGTTAACACTGAAGGTCATCACGCTGTTCACAGGTCCTTCTCCTGGCGACGTTGGCCGTCGCGCTTTTCCACCCGGCTCTGGCAATCGATGCAGCGGCGCGCCGAGGGCAGCGCGGCGCGGCGGCTTGGTTCGATCTCGTCACCGCAGCCGATGCATTCGGCGGTGCCCGGTTCGGCCAGGGCATCGGCGGCGCGCGCGATCGCGGCGTCGCGGGTGCGCTCGATGACCAGGGTGGCCTCGTCCACGATATCCATCGCTGCGATCACCGGCCGCTGGCCATCGGGCAGCCCGCCCGCGCGTCGACCAGGCGCTGCCACAGATCGGCGGCGGCGCGGGCGATGGCGCCCACCCAGCCAAGCGTGGCCGCGTCGCCTTCCAGCACGCCGCCAGGCGGGCGCGCCGGCAGTTGCCCGATATCTTCGGACAGCTCGGCCGGGCAGACGCGCTCGACCTGGACGCGGGTTTCCACCACCGGATCGCGATCAGTCGGCAACGGCTTACTGCCCGGTGAGCTGACGCAGGCAGGCGTCATCACAACGCACGCGATCAGCACCAGCAGCATCACGAGTGACAGGCGCGCGGGCGAGGGCGAAACGGGCATCGGCTTCCTTTCGGGCGGTGGTGGTGGCGCGGGCGGTGGCGCGGGCGATGGCGGCGGCCTGGCCGGCCTTCAGATCGGCCAGCGCAGCGGTGAGGGAATCGGCCGAAGCCTCGGCGGCGGTCGCCTGAGCATCCCGGCGCTTCACGGCTTCGGAACAGGCGGCGCGCACGCGATAGGTGTCGCCCGCCTTCAGGCCGGCATCACAGAGCTGATAGCGCCGGGCGCGGGTGACCGCGTCGGTGAGCTTCTGCGGGCAAACCAGGGCGGGCTCGCCGCCGGCGGTGACGCTGGCCTCGCAGGCCTTGAAGTCGCGCTCGACGCCCTCCAGCCGGCCCTTCTCCCGCAGCTGCAGGCCGAGCCAGGCGGCGATGGCGAGGCCGGCCACCAGGCCGCCGAGTTTCAGATAACCGATCATGCCGCCACCAGCGTCTGCGTCTTGTAGCGGCGATCATCAAACCGGCTGCCGACGCCTTCGCCGATGGCCAGGTCCGGCGTGCCGTTCCACCAGATGCGCGGCGGCGGGTTAACGGTGCCCGGCCACATGATGTTGTCGCGCACGGTGTTGCTGGGATGGTCGAAGCCTTTCAGCTTGCCAGGGTTGGCGCCGAAGAGTGCGCCGGGATGGCTGGCCAGGACGTTGTGAGTGGCGGTGCAGTTCATGGCCGCGCCCACCGTGATGGTGTGCGAGAAGGCCACCCAGCACAGATTGCCGTGGAAAAAAAGGAACTCGCCGGCGCCGGTTTTGGGATCGCTTGCAAGAATGGCCTGCATCATGCCGACCAGGCGGTTGTTGATGACATAGATATTGGAGCAGATCGGCCGGCCTTTGTGGCTGAAAATCTGGATGCCGTCGGGATGATGGCTGCCCACCCGCACATGCCACTCGCAATCATTTTCCGAGACGATGCCGCGGTGGCTGTTCACGATGTTCAGCCCATCGGAGATCATTCGGCGAAAGGCGTTTCTCGTGGCCAGGAAGTCCTCGCATTGCTGCAGCGACAGCCCGGTGCGGTGACCGAAGAACAGATTGTCGCGCGCCGTGACGCGCTTGCCGCCGCTGATCTTTAAGCCGGCGCGGTCGCCGCCAGGGCCGGCGTGGAACAGCGCGCCCGAGACGCTGAAATCCTCCACGTTGCTCGCCTCGATCGCGCTGCGGGCAGCGGTGTCCTTCTCCGCCGTGCCCCACGTGCCGGCCTTCATGTTGAGCCCGCGCACCGTCCCCACCGCCGCCCCCTCGATGAACAGCGCGCCGGTCGCATCGAGCGTCACGCCGCCGAAGTCCATTTTCACCATGCGCAGCTGGTCAGGGACGACAACCGGCCCGGTGGCGACGACATCGCCTGGCTTTGCGGCTTTCAGGCGGGCGAGTATCTCGGAGGCCGGTGTCATGGTCGACTCCTTTGGTTATGTGCAGACGATGTAATCGTCGCCCAGTGCGCCAGCGACGTTGATGTATGGCTTCATCGGCGCCACTTCCGCGTCTGCATATGAGCAGCAGATCATCGAGGCGCGCTTTTCCGGGTTGAGATAGACCGCGTTGGTGGTGGCGCTGGTGCCGCCGCCGACGTGCAGGTCCTTGCCGGTCGCGGTGCGGCAGTAAGGATAGGTGCCGTGAGCGGCCATGACCAAGGTGCCAACAGGGGGTTTGCTGGCGAAGCCGAAGCGAACTTCGGTGGCGCTGATCTTCACGGCGCTGGTTGGCTGATAATAGGTGGTGAAGCCGGCCGTGGTGGGGCCGGTGCCGAAGTCGTGGCCGCAGCGGAAATCGCCTAAGTAGCCGGTGTTTCGCACTTCCAAAGTGCCGCCGTTCGGGTTGTACGTGATGATAATGTCGTCGCCGTCGAAGCGGGCGCTGACCATGCTCGGCCCGTTGCGATCGTCGGTGGTCAGGCCGTCATAAAAGTTTTCGCTGTGCGCAACGGCCGCCGACAATCGGCCATAGCCAACTTGCTCCTGCGGGTCAGATCCGAGCAAGCCAGTGAGCGCCGGCAGAAGGATGCTCTGCGACAGGTGGTATTTGTCAGTGACGTTTTGCTGGTCGGTCGTAAGTGCGCGCTCACACAGGAAATTATAAGGCCCGAGCTTGTATTTCGTCGGGTTGTTGGCGCAGAGCTGCGCCTGCATCCGGCGAAATGCCTGGGTGTCGGCATCCGTCTTGTAGAAAACGAAGGGCACCGGGACGGTCAAAACCTCGACCGAATAGCCAAGCAACAAGTCGATCTCGGCCACCTCGATCCCAAGCTGGTTTGGATAGTCGGCGATCGCTTCAGCCGCGTTGGCATATCCACCGTTGGCCGGCAGATCCAATTCATAGGCGCCGCCGATGTGAACGAAGCGCCCGATCGCATAGCAGGCGTCGGCGATCCCGATGTTGCGGGCATATTTGTAGGCGCTGTTGGCGTTGCGCTCGATCTGCAGGGTGGCGCCCAGCCCGGCTTGGATTTGGGCCACCGGCAGGCCGCCATTGCGCGACTGGCGATAGGCAAAATACTGGTTGCACGCGCTGGTGCCGGTTTCTGTTGAGCTTCGCACCTGGCGCCAGCGGAAAAAGTTGCCGCTCGTCGTTTCGGTCTGGCCGACGGTCAAGGCATCGCCGCGCCAGCAATTCACTGGCGCCGCCGCAGGCGCAATCAGCGCGCGACCGGCGAGGACGGCCGCATAATTCTGCGTGGCCAGCGATTGCGAACTCCACAGCGACACATAGCCGGGGAACAGATACGGGGTGCGCCCGATGCTTGTCCCGCTCGAGAGATCGGTGCGGCGGATCTCTGCATAGAAGGCGGTGCTGGGCGGGCTGGCAAGGCTTGGCAACAGGAGGCTGGCGTTGTTCTCGTCTGCGTCGAATTCCGGCACGGTCAGGCCCACGCGCATATCCGACACTGGCTGTTCATTGTGGCCGCTGATGACCGCGCGGGTGGCGACATCGACATAGGCGTAGTTCAGGCTGCCGACGGCCGGCACGTCCCGAGTGAACAGCGCGGTCAATCTTGGCCGCACCGCGCCCGTCACCCGGTCGCGCTGCACCACGCGGCCTTGGCAGATTACCGCCAGCATGCGCTCGGCGTCAGGGTCGCCCGCGATGAACATATCAATCCGGGCGGTGCTGGCGGCGCGGATGCCGATGTTGTTGGTGATCGGCGTTGTCGTTTGGTTCACCACCGTCCAGGCGCTCATGCGCCGGCCGTTGTGGACAGAGCAAGCCTCCACTGTCGCCGTGCCGATGCCGCGATAGCGCACCCCGAGGGTGTCGCCGGCGCGGTGCTGACAGTTGGAGGTGGTAACGATGGTGGTGTTGGTGTTGGCCTGGTTGTGGTGGATCAGGTCGAGGCTGGTGATTAAGCCAGTGATGTTTGCAAACCGCGCCGTCATCCAGCTGGCGACGTTGGTGCCGATGGTGATGTGATCGGCCAGGACGGTGGTGTTGGCGGCGTTGCCGCCGCTCTGCAGATTGTCGATCGTGCGAAGCGTCCACAGCTTCCCGTTGCTGGGCACCTTGGTGACATAACCAAAAGCCTGCTGCGGGCTGCCGGTGTTGGTGCTGGTCAGGATGCCCGATGCGACGATGAACGATTCCGCGGCGCCGGCCGTGTAGCGCGCCTGCAGCCAGCTTTGCGCGCCGCCCTCGGTTGTTCGGCCGTTGAGGCCACCGGTGGCCGGCGTGGTGAACGTGTCCAGCCAGGGGCCCGGCAGCAGCAAGGGCTCCGGCGGCGGCGCAAGACCGCCAGTCGCGCGCCCAAAGAAGGCGCTCGGGAAGGCTCCGCCCAGGCCGGGATAGGAGAAGCGCTGGGTCACTGGCTGAAGCGGATGTTAAAGCTGCCGCTGGTGGCCACGGCACGGCGGGCGCGCCACAGCACGCCGGCTTCGCGGCCGAAGATCGATTCACTGGCCGGGCCGGTGAAGCTGACGGCCTGGCCGAGGTTGGTCAGCGGGATGGCCGTCGTGCCGCCATCAAAGCTGCGCTCGATCACCACCGAGCCAACGCCGGCGCCCCACATCGAGAAGTTGAACGTGCCCTCGGCCCGGAACCAGTCCGAGACGTCATTCACCGCGGTCAGCACATGCTCTTCGACGACGTTGGCCAAGTCCTGGCCGGTCGGGGTCAATTTGCCCATCAGGCAATTCCTTTCGCGCGTTCGTAGGATCGGGTGATGAAGAGGACGCCGGCCATGGCGGCCAGCGCGGTCCAATCGGTGGCTTCCACCGCCTGGCCGCGTGCCAGCTGCACCAGCGGCACGATCACGGCGCGGGCCAGCAGCAGCCCGATCATCCAGCCGCAGAACGGCCGCCAGGCGCGGATGAAGAAGGCCCAGATTGAAGTGGGCGGATTGGCGGGGCCGCTGTTTTCCGGCATCAGACGTCCCCCAGGGCGGCGGCGCGGGCCAGCCAGCCCTTCAGGAACTTGGCCTGGCTGGGATTGGCTTCGACGATGGCGACGTAGCGTTCGGCCGCGACGGCGCGGAAAGCGCGGCGCAGATCGAGGAAACCAACAGTTTCGGCCGCGGCGATGGTGCGCGGCCCCATCTGGCCATCTTCCAGCAGCGTGACGCCCCGGTGCGTGCGATTGATCGCGCGCTGGAGGAGGCGCACGCCGGTGGTGCGGCCGGCGTTCACGGCCTGATCGAAGACCATGCCGTCCACGCCGTGCGGCAGCCGATCGCAGTGAGCGGGCGCCCAGAAGCACCAGAGATAGAGATGGGCGGCCGCTTCGGCGTTGAGACCGCGGATCGTGTCGGCCGTCACCGGGCCGGCATAGCCCGGCACCAGCCGGCGCAGCAGATCGCGCACGGCGGGGTTCATCGCCGCTTCGCCGGCCAGGAAGCGCAGCGAGATGCCGAAATTGGTGGCGCCGCCGCGATCGGCCTTCAGATTGTTGAAGCCGCCTTCGTGGGCGAACAGCCGTTCCAGGCAGATGGAGAAGCGATCGCCGGCATCGCGGCCGGCCCAGCCGCGCGCGGCGGGGCGGCGGAAATTGGGCACGGTTTCAGGGCTGGCAGGGCGCGACATGGCCGGAACCTTGCCCGCGCGGGCGCGTGGGCTTCAGGTCCGGTGCCGGACAGGACTGCTTCGGCGGACTTGAACGCCGAAGCCATCGGCAATTATTGGCTGAAGAGGTCCGGCCCGCGCTCGCGGCGGGCTTCGGCGATGACTTCATAAACCCAGCTGCGGGAAATGCGCAACTGCCGGGCGATCTCATCGCCGGAAAGGCCCTTTTCGGCCATCTCGATCACCGCGCGGCGGCGCCAGGGGCCGAGCGGCAGCACGATATCGGATCCGGCGAAGTGGCCGCACAGGGCCTCCGCCTTCGCCTGGCCCAGCGCCCTCACCAGCGGATGATCGGCGGCGACTGGCCAGCGCGGAACATAGAATTTGCCGCCGCCAAATGCCCAGGCGAGCGCGCAGTAACCATCATGGCCAACCACGGCCACCAGTTCCTGCAGCAGCTCGCCGGGCATCGAGGCGGCGACGCTGTTCATTCCTTCGCGCCGGCCTTCAGACGGGCGCCGAGCGCGGCGGCGAGCTGCTCGAGATGGCGCTCGGTCAGCGTCATCACCGGGCCGCCGGTGGCGAGGATTTCACCGGCCACCGTCGCCAGCGCCGTGCCCGGCTGCTCAATGCCGGCGGCGATCAGGCGAGCCAGAATGGCCTCGCACAGGCGCAGCTTCAGCGTCCAGACGGGATCGGCCAGGCCCTCGGTGGATTGATTCCAGCCGTTGCGATTGGCGATGCCTTTCAGGGCCTCGATCAGCTTGTAGACGTGGTCCTGGTTGACCCAGCTCAGCCGCTCGATCCCGGTCTGGCGCCGCGCGAAGGCATTGAGGGCCTGCTCGCTGGTGTTCCGGATCACGCCCATCAGGCCGAGCGAGATCAGCATGGCGCGCGCCTTGTTCGCGGCCGGATTGTTGGCGCGGCCGCTGGCCGGTTTCGCCTGCCAGCCCAGCCGCGCCATCTCCTTCAGCGCCGAATCCAGCTGGGCGGCCGACAGATCGGCGGCACTGCGCTTGCCCGTGACGCGCTCGAGCACAACGCGATAATCCTCCTCCTCCAACGCCAGATCCTTCCGGGCCAGGTGCAGCTTGGCGATCATCGTTCGGCGATGCGGATCCGGCGCGAACCGGGCCGGCCGGGCGCGCTGGGCGCGGGCGGCGGCGGTCATGATCGCCTCATCAGCCAGGCGGCTTCGGCAAGCGCCTCTCTCGCAAGGATTTCCAGCCGGACCAATTGTTGGGCGAACAGCAACGCCTCGTCGGGCGTAAACTGCACAGCCACCCGAACATCGTCCTCATACTGAACGTGCAGAGCAATCACGGCGTCGCCGGTTTCTGCGGCTGCCATGATGCCTAGGAGGACGCCGTGTCCGCCTTCGACCGCTTTGAATTCGGTGATGAACAGGTCTCCCGCCGAGTCACCGTGCCAGGCGAAATTGACGTCGTGCTCCGTCATGCCGCCACCTGTTCGGTCGGATCGGCCACCTCTTCGGTCGGCTTGGCCGGATCGGCCAGGCGAGCGATGAAGAATTCCTCCTTCTGGGAGACGTAGAAGCCGAGCGCCTGCAGCGTGTCGCAAATATCGAGCGCGGCTTCGTTCTCGGTGAGATCGTCCGCCAGGCCAGGCTGGTAGGCCAGCGCCTTCATAATCGCCGGCTTGTCCAGCTCTTCCTTCACGCGCAGGAGCGCCGGCCAGCCGTGGCCCTTGATCAGCTCGATCGCCACGTCTTCCGGCTTCGGGTGGGCCAGCGCCGGTTTGGAGAGGCGCTTGCCGATCAGGCAGCCGGCCAGTTCGACGCTCTTTTTCTTGCCGTCGGTCAGCTGCTCGCCGTTGGCGGCCCACCAGGGCTTGGCGGCGGTGAGGATCGCCTTCATCTCCACCGCCAGCGGCTGCAGGCGCTGGGCCAGGTCGCTCTTGATCTGGGCGATGGCTTCGCCGGCTTCGGCATCCAGTCGCTCGATCTCGGCCGAGAGCATGGCAAAGCGTCCAACGCGGGCGGTGAGCTCTTCCAGGCTGGTGATCGCCGGGGCGGCCGGGGTTTTCATGCGTTTTGCCATTGGGTGTCTCCTTCGGGTTCGGATTGGTGCGGCAGGATCATCGGCAGGCCGCAGCTGCCGCATTCGGCGGTGACGCGGCCGACGCTCCACCGGCGCTGGCCGCAGCCAGGACAGTGGCAGCCGGAGTGCCAGAGCAGGCCGGGGATGGTCTGGCGGCGGGGTTTGGCGAGGATGGCGCGCGCGGTCATTGGCCGGGCCCCTCGGCGGTGACCGGAGGCGCGCGCAGGGCGCGGCCGATCTGCAGCAGCTGATCGGTGACGACCTTGAAATCGGGCTTCGATTGCCGCCAGCCGTTCACTCGCTGGCAGGCGTGCATCACGGTGGTGTGATCGCCATAGCCAACAAAGCGCGCGATCTGCGGGTAACTCTCTCGGGAGATTTCCTTGACCAGCCACACCCAGACGAAGCGCGGGCGCGTGAATCGGCCATGACGGTAGGAGCCGCGCAGTTCGGTGACTTCGATGCCATATTCGAAGGCCACCAGCTCGGCGAGGCGATCGATCCACACCCGAGGGAACAGCGTCGCGCCGGGGCGGGCCATATCCCCGAGCACCGCCGCTTCCAGCGTGTTCAGCCGGGCGCGCAGTTCGGCAATGGCGGCCAGATAGCCGGCCTTTTCGGCGGCGTCTTCGCTCAGCCTTTCAAAGGTGATCGCGTTCATGCCGCCCTCCCAAGAGCAAGCGGGTGCTCGCCGTGAACGACGAGATCGCGGTGGACCTCGATGCCATATTCCAGCAGCCGCTCGATCGCGGCGCCGGGCGTCTGGTTGGCTTCCAGGGCGATATCGCGGACCCGTTCGGCCGTGGCTGGTGCCAGTGCGGCGAGCAGATCGAGAACGGTGCGGTGGGACAGGTGCTTCGCCAAAGGCTTCGGCTTCGGCACCGGCTGCACGGCGGGCTTCGGCTCGGGCGGCAGCGGCGGCGCTTCTCCCGCTGGCGCCAGGCGATAGCCGCGGCCATGCTCGCCCTCGATGACCAGGTGCGGCCGCTTCAGGCGGATAGACCGGACGATGGGCACGAGATCGGACGGGTAGAGGCCCATCGGATCGGCCAGGGTTTTGCCCGGCACCCACGCGCCGCCCGCCTTTTCAAGCCTCGCCAGCAGTCGTGCGGCGCGGTCGCTGAGTGGCTTCAGGGCGGTCGGCTCCAGCGGCGGCGCGGCGTTATCCGGCGACCAATCGGGCGCCAGGCGATATCCGGTGCCACGCGGGCGGACCGTTTCGATTGGCGCGCCCAGCTCCTGGCGGGCTTCGGCGATGGCGGTCGGAACCTTGTCCACGCGCGCACGCTCGGCAAGCTCGCCAGCGGTCAGCGGACTGCCCTTGGCGCGCAGCAGCGCATCCACCACGCGTTGCGCGCGGGCCGTCATGCCGCGTCTCCCGAATTGGTGACCACCTGCAGGTGGCGCCGGCCGGCGGCCTGGCGCGCGGGCGCCGCGCGGCCTTCGCGGGCCACGTCGTGCAGCGTCAGGATCGGCAGCGTGACGGTGGCAGCCGGCGCGGAGAGCGCGGCGATCTCGTCGCAGCGCTCCTCCACGAAGGTGGCGGCGGTGGTCAGATCGGCGCGGGTCATCACGCCTTGGGCGTGAATGGCTGACAGGGTGGCGAGCGCGGCGCGGATCTCGCTCAGATTGTTCTCAACGGTCATTGAAAGGCCCTCCAGAGGGCGCCGGCGGCCGGCACGGCCACGCTGGCGATGAAGTGATAAGCGGCGATCAACAGGCACCAGCCCACGAAGAGGCCGGTGGCCCAGACAGCGAGGAGCGGCAGGCCGGTGGCCTTTTCCTCCAGCTCGGGATCGGTTTCGTTGAACATGGCGGCCGCCTTCAGACCGAACGCCCGCGCGCGGTGAGCTGCGCGTGGGCATCTTGCAGGTGGGGCAGCGTGACGTCCTGATCTTCGGCAGCGGCCAGGAACATCGCCAGTTCGATCACCTGGGCCACGCCTCGCAGGCCGCCGGCCTGCTGCGACAGGCGAGCCAGCCAATCCAGCATCTGGCCATCAGCGATGCCCCAGGCGCGGCCCAGCTGCGCCGCATCTTCGGCATAGGCCTTGATTTCGATGATGCGGATGCCGATCCGGCTGAACAGCTGGGCGTGGGAAACGGCGCGGGTGCCGCCTTCCAACCGCTCCATCAGGCCGGCGTTGCCAAACAGGGCGATGCCGCAGCCGGTGACATCGTGGATGCCGCGCAATTCATCCAGCGCCTTTTCGGAAAGATGCTGGGCATCATCGAGGGCGATCACGGCGTGGGCATCGACCACTCGTTCCTTGATCCGATCCGACAGCATCTGCGGGCTGCCCTTCAGCTCGCGCTCGCCCATCACCTTCAGGATGGCGGTGAGCATCGGCTGCACGCCGGCCGTGCTGGGAAACATGGTGACGAGGTGGACGTTGGGCACGTCGGCCGCGAACTGCAGCAGGGCGCTGGTCTTGCCGAAGCCGGGGCTGGTGGCTGCGGCGGCAATCTTGCCGCGGCGGGCGTAGTGCAGCAGGTTGAACAGCTTCTGCGCGGCCTTGGTGCGCTGGAACGGCGGGGCTTCGATCACCCGATCTCGGCGCAGGTTCGCGCCGGCGGCCTCGGCCGCGAAGAATTTGTCGATCTGGATGGCGATGGCAGCCTGATCGCCGCTGTAATTGCCGGTCCCAAAGCTGCTGATCGTGCCGCGCGCCAGCCCGATCAGATTGCCAACCTGCGGCCACGACAGGCTGCGCTCTTCCTTCCAGGCCAGCAGGCGCTGGCGCGCGCCTTCGATATCGACGCCGATTTCGGGCCTTTCCTGCGGTTTCGAAGCCATGCTATTCACTCCTTCTCCAAGCTGGGCAGAAACGCCCCGTTTCAGCGGCCGGCGGGCTCCACCCCGCCGGCCGCCATTCATTCGACCACCCGAAGGCCAGGCCTTTCCGACACTGCGGCAAGGCCCGCACCGAGGCGGTCAATCACGTCATTCCGAGGGTCAGCCACGCGGACAGCGGCGACAGCCGAACGGCCCGAGCGCACGGCGCGCACCACGCGCGGCGCGGGCATGTCCGGCTCTGGCGCGGCGCCGGGCATCGTGCGGGCGAGTTCGTGGGCGGAGAGCAGCTGCTCGGCCTCTTCGGCGGCACGCACGGCCTTGCGGTGGCGGGAGCGCAGCGCGGCCTGATCCTTGGCGGCGGCCAGATTGTCGAAGCCGACGGCTTCCCACACCGGCAGTTCGGCGATGAACTGGCCCTTCAGATCATAGGCAAAGACGGCGCTGTGCAGATCGTCAGGATCGAAGCGCAGCACGACGCGCTGGCCGGCATAAGCGCCCATCCCTTCCGCCCAGTAGCGGTTGCCCAGGAAGGTGACGGCGCCCGATTTCCGATCGGTCGACACCGTGTCGCTGGTCAGCAGCGCCAGGCGCAGCTGCTCTGGCGTGGCGCGGCCGATCGGGGCACCGGCGGCGACCGAGCGTTCATAGGCCTGATCGAAACTGCCGCCGCCGGCCATTTCGGTGCGGCGGCCCATCTTGGCGTTCATCAGCCGGATCTGTTCATCGACCAGGGCGGCGAATTCGGCCAACGGCACGGCGCGCTCGCCATAATTGTGCGGCTTGGCCTGGGTGTGCGGGCCGACATAGGCGCCAACGCAGGCCGGGTGGCGCGCGATATACTCGGCGCAGTCGCGCCAGAAGCGTTCGATCGGCTTGGCCTGGCCGTGGTAAGGCGTGACGAACGTCACCTCGATGCCCATCGCCACCAGCAGGCCTTCGGGCAGATCCTCGCGGGTCTTGAAGCGGAAGCGGGTCTTCGCGCCGTTCGTCATCCAAAGGCTGGCGAAGGTGCGGCTGTTATCGAGGTAGGCGCGCTTCGGGATGCCCCAGCGCTTGAACAGATCGGCATAGACCAGCCGGGTGACGGCGGCGTTCTCGCTCTTGTCGATCCGCCAGGCCAGCATCTTGCGGCTGTAGATATCCTGGATGCCGACCAGCATCGGGCGGCCGACCGAGCCATCCGGCCAGGCCACGCTGACATCGAATTTGTGGCCATCGATGTTGACCGAGTGCAGGGCGTGAAGGTGGGCGACCGAGCGCTCCTGCGAGGGCACCATCTCCTCCACCCGCTCCATGCCTTCGCGGCGGGCGAGGACGACTTCGGGCGGGATTTCCTTCTCGAACCGGCGCTGGAAGGTCTTGGCGTGCGGGATCGCGATGCCGGCGGCTTCGGCCCACAGCTGGGTGCGCCAGTAGCAGGCGGCGTGGGTGGGCCGGCTCGGGCTGAGATAGTCGGAAACGTAGCGTTGCCAGGCGTCGGCATCGATCTCGGCCTTGGCGCCGCCGCCCTTGCGATCCGGGGCCAGGAAGGCCAGCCGATCGGCGCGGGCGACACCGGCGACGGCGGCAAACCAGTTGTTGATCGTGGCGGCCGACACGCCGTGCTGGGCACCGGCGATCTGGATGGCGCGCGTCTTGGTGGCGCCGGCGCCCTGGGCCGATTCCACCGCGCCGATCACGGCCAGGCGGCGGGCGGCTTCGTCCTTCGCGGTCTGCGGCAGCCGATCATAGGCGGCCCACTGGCTGGCGGCGCGATCCGTGCTGCCGCGCGCCGGCGCGAGCGTGACGATCCGGGAGGTGGTTTCGACCGGGGCCGCGATCAGGCCGCGCTTCACCAGCTCCAGCCGGGCGCGCTCGGGATAGAGGGCGCTGTGCCATTCAAAGCCACCGCCGCGGCCGGCGCGCTTGCGGTGCAGCGGCGCGCCATCCGGGCCGACGCGCATCGCCCAGCGGTCGCGCGCGATCAGCTCGTTCATCTTGCGCTTGTCGCGCGGCAGGCCAGGCAGGCCCGCCTCGGCGATCTCGGTCGCCGTCATCCAGACGCCGGTGGCCAGCATCAGCGCGCGCTCCTGGAAAGCGGGCGGGCGGAGCTCTTCAGCTCGCGCAGCCGCTCCTGCAGTTCGGCCATCTTTGCCTGGACGTGGCCCAATTCGGCCGCGCGGATTTCCTCACCGGAAAGCACCCGCGCGCCGCAGCGCGTGATGATGGCATCGGCGATATCCCAGCGGTTGGTGATGGCGATCAGCGCCAGCCAGCGGTGGGCGGAGATGTTGAACTCGCCGCGGCCTTCACTGGCATAGGCGTCGAGCATCGCCTTCGACACCGGCTCGCCAAGCACGGCAGACATTTCGGTGGCGATGGCCTGGCGGCTGCGCTCGTCTTCTCGCAAGGCGCGCGCCACGCTGGCCGCCACCATCGCGCCGAAGCCCGCCAGATCGCCCGCCTCGGTCGCGGCCTGGGGCACGTCGAACGAGAACGCCATCTGCAGATCGGTCAGGGCGGGCCGGCGTTTGGGCATTAGATGCGCCACCGTCCGGCTTTGACCTCTTCGGCCAGCGCCCGACGCTCTGCGGTCGGCACGGACCAAAAACGGTCCACGAGCCGCTCCGCCAGTGACGTCTCCACCTGATAGATCGCCCGGATCACCGGCGCTGCGGCGCTTTCGCTGAGCCCGCGCCCGTGCAACCAGTCCAGATACATGATCGCGTGCGCGCCCAGCGTGCCCCAGAAGCACCGGTCGATTTCCCGCAGCGGCGCATAACTCGAGGCAGGATAAACCGGCGTGCCATCGGCAAAGTTCAGCCCTTCGGGGATCATTCCGCGTCCTCCCCGGTGATCGTCCGCCGCAGCTCGCGCAGCTCATTGATCAACTCGCTGATCTGGTCCGGCCGCCAGGTCTTGGCCTGCGTCAGCACCTTGGCCTTTTGCTTGTCCCAGCCGTTCACCGTGCCAGGGGCAGCCAGCGCCAGCGCCTCGGCGATTGTCGGCTCTTCGGCCGTCTCGATGTGGTGCCACGCCACGGCAAACCGCTCAGCCATCAGGTCGGCCAGTCGCAGCAGCGGCATCAGCTCGTTAGCTAGGCCCTTGTCTCGAAGGACCTTCTTCTGCTCCGCCGTGTAGAACCGGTGCAGTTTCAGGTAGCGAAAGACATTCGTGCGGTGCAGCTTGAGCGCGGTCGCGGTCGCCTCGTCCCAGCGCGCACCTTGTAGCACGATGCTACAATCGTCCTCGTCGCCGGCAACGGCCTTGTGCAGCTCTGCCAGTTCAGAAACTTGCGCAGCATAATCAAAGGCATCGTGATCTGCACGCGCCCAGGCGCTCAGCACCTCTTGGCGCCGGCGCGACGCCCTGTCGGCGTCCACCAGGCGCGCATCGATCTCGGCAAGCCCGGCACTACGGCAGCCTTCGAGCCGGTGCAGGCCATCGACCAGGATATAGCGGCTCTGGCCCGGCAGCCGGGCGATGCTGATCGGGTCATACTGGCGGTCAGCTGCGATCGCAGTGCCGATCGCCGCCGCCTGACCTGCCTTCAGGGAACGCAAGCGATCAGCCGGGGTGTCGATCTGATCGACAGCGACGCGGATGATGGGCCGGGCAGCCAGTTGTGGGAGCTCGGCCATCAGTGCCTCGTCCTGCCGGACAGCTGTTGATCCAGCTTCGCCCAGTGTCTTTGCAGCGCGCTCCATGATGGCGCCCGCTCTTCGCCGACCTCCAAAGCAATGCGCGCCGCCGCTTCTTGGATCGTCATGCGCCGGTGATAGGCTGCGGCCAGTTTGGCCACGGCGGGGTCGCGCTCGATATCGGAGAGCCGCTTTTTGCCCGGTCGCGTCACAATGGCGGCATGCTGCATCGCTTCCACCGCGCCGGGCGCGTTCAACCGCTCATGATTGTCGAGATAGGCCACCAGCCGCTGCGTTTGCGCCACCAGCGCCTCGAGCGCTGCTGCCATCGGCGGAAGGGGGTTTGCGCCACCGTGGCGCAAATCCTCGCCCTGCTGGGCGAACACCAGCGCGCCGTCCTGGTAAGCGACGAACACGTCCAACACTTGTTCCTGCACATCCACCGCCTTTTCGGTGTCGGCGAGGATGCAAACGGTCAGCGGCTGGCGACGGTTGAGCCAATATTCTGCACCGGGCCGACCGGCCCGGCCGTGAATTATTTCCACCGTGGAAATAATTCCGTGCTTCTCAAGCCTGCCCCGGTGGCGGCGGATCAGCTTGCGGACATTGATCGGTCGATCGAAGCCCAGCCGCTCACCCAGATCGATGTCGCGCACGCGCGGTTCACCGGCCACGACCTTCAGGTCGCGGATCGTCAACGCACCCATGTTCAAGCCGCCTCCCGATTTAGACGATGCGCGCCACGGCGCGTTGGGTTAGAAGTCGAAAATTCCGATGGCTTGGGGAGCACTGTGGCCCGTTCCAACACCATGACAGCGTCCAGAGCTTCGCCGATCCGCGCGCTCGTCGCTCCGCGCAGCACCGCCGAAACGCTTTTCGGCGGAAAGCCATGCTCACTCTCGAATTTTGTCAATGAACCGAAGCGCTTGCGGATAGCCGCCTTGATGTCTTCGGAATGGTATGATCGAAAGCTCATGTCGTGCCCGCCGAACTAAAGTCGTTACAGGACGACAATAAGCCGGCTAAGGCGACCGCTGCAAGCGAAAAGTCGCGTTCGCCGTGGGGCGAGCGCATTGAGATGGTGTTGGCCGGAAAACCTCAAAAGTGGCTGGTCGATGCCAGCGGCTTGAGCAAATCGGTCATCTCCGACGCAATAAATGGCGCGATGCCGAAGACAGAGATTGCCATACGGATAGCGCAAGCTCTTGATGTTTCGGTAGAATGGCTGATAACCGGGCAGGATCGTCGGCCGCGCGGATTGCTTCGCAGCGCTGATGATGCCGAGTGGGTCGATCTGCCCCGCTATGACCTGCATGCATTCACCGATCACGCGAAGCCTGATCCGATCGATGTCATTCCGATCCGCCGCGACTGGCTTTACAGCCACGTACGCCGCTCCAAGAACCTGTGGCTGGCTGAGCTGCCGACCAGCAAATGGCCCAAACTTGGCCTGCAGGGCGATCTAATGCTCTGTGAAGACACCCAAAATTGGGATGCACAGGGATATTATCTTTGGTTCCACGATGGCGTGCCCATCGTTCGCAGCTTCCCGGAAGACAAGGAACCGCCGCCACCTGGAGCATGGGCGCCCGATGAAGATGGTCCCAGCCAGCGCATCGCCGCCCGAATCCTCGGCACCTTCGGCCTTAAGCCCGCCTAAATCGTGTCCGCCAGGACACGGTGTCGCCCTTGCGACACAGGCCCACTTCCGGTTAGGCATGTGACGACAGGCCTATGCAGGCTTAGGCCGTTTTTCCCCGTATTTTCAGATGGTTCAGCTTGCTGGCTAAGCTATTCCAAACTGGGCCGCCTTGGGTCCCACTTCCGCATGGCCGCGCTGGCGTCCCTGGCCGCTCTCAGAGCCCTCCCAGAGCCGACTTCACCATGGATAAGAGGCCGATCAGAGGTCGGCCGCACCAAACCCTTGACTCCAATCACTCTTGTCCGTCTGGTATCTAAATGCGCCACGACTCTAGACAGACCAACCGCAAGCTCAGGCGCCCGACACCGCCGCTAAGTGCCTAGAATTGCGCTATGTTACCCACGGATATGCGGATCAACCCGGCAATACCCGGACTCCAATCACTCTTGTCCCCTTACAGTGGTCTCGCCGGCGCCGCAGCCGATATCGAGCACCAGTTCGCCGGGTTGCGGGTTGGCGGCGGCCAGCAGGGCGGCGGTGACAGGGGTGAGCGCCAGGTCCATGCGTTCCTGCATCTGCACCCAGATGTCGCCAACCTTGCCGTTCCAATAATCGATCTGTTCGGCGTTGCTCATCGCGGCCGGGCCCCTGCTTGCTGCTGTGATTCGGATGTGACGGCAGTTGCGCTTGCGGTCAATCGGCCGCGCTTGACGGGGTGCCGCGGCAGATTAGCGTTGCATCATGCGTGCACTTCTCTGCCTCCTCTCGATCATGTCGGCCAGCGCCGCACTGGCCCAGCCCTTGCCGGCTGACACCATGACCGTCACGGCCGAACGGCTGAACCGCGGCGCACTGCGAGCACAAGCGTCGAAGTTCATGCGAACGGCATTGGCAGATACAAGAAACGGCCAGAATGCGCGCTGGTTCACGCCGCTGTGCCCGGTCGCGCTGGGCGTCGAGGACAAGGTGGGTCGGCTCTTCACCAGTCGGATTGCCGATGTGGCCCGCCATGTCGGGCTGAAGCTGGTGGGCGGGGATTGTGATCCCAATGTCGCTGTGGTCTTCACCCGTGATGCGCGCACGCTGGTGAAGACGGTGAACCGCCGGCAGAATGGCGCCCTCGATGCGCTGCCCGGGCCGGAACGGGCGTTGCTGAAATCGCCAACGCTGCCGGTGCGCTGGTGGCATTTCACGGCGCCGGAAAGCGGCGATGGCAAGCCATTCAGCCCCGGTCCGCTGGGCCTGGGTGCCAGCGCCAACGTTCTTCCGGGCGAGATCACCTACAACAACAATGCCCGTGCCTCGCGGCTCGGCCTGCCATCACGCGTGGGGATCACCGGGGCCGTGATCGTGGTGGACATTGATCGCATCGGCGCGGTGTCGATGGCGGCGCTCACCGATTATGTCGCGCTGGTGGCGTTGTCGCGGTTGCGGATGAGTGTCAGGGAACGGCCAGAAGGGAGTATCATGGCGCTGTTCGATCCCGGCGCACCGCGCTTTGACGGGCTCACCGATCAGGACGAACGCTTCATCGAGGCCATGTACGGCAGCCCCGCCACGGTGGAGGGCTGGCGTCAGCGGGCAGACATGGCGGGCCGCATGGCAGATGCCGCCCCGGAGCCTGCAAAGATCAAGGCCACGCCGCCCCAATGACCGGCCAGTAACGAAAAAGGGGCGGCCATTTGACTGGCCACCCCTTCTTTCTGAGAACCAAGCCCAAACCTTACATCTCGTCGTCGCCGGCGTCGTCGTCCGCCGACGGGCCAACCAGCAGCGCCTCGGAAATGCCGGCCGCGTTGTCACGGATGATCTTCTCGATCTTGGCCGTGGTTTCCGGGTTTTCCTTCAGATATTTCTTTGCGTTCTCACGGCCCTGACCGATGCGAATGCTGTCATGGCTGAACCAGGCGCCGGACTTTTCAATCACACCAGCCTTGACGCCCAGATCGAGAATCTCGCCGATCTTGGAGATGCCCTCGCCATACATGATGTCGAA
Organism: Sphingomonadales bacterium; assembly: GCA_027486275.1. Next base: position 43,772 of record JAIXPM010000004.1, read on the forward strand.
TTCGACCTGCTTGAACGGCGGCGCAACCTTGTTCTTCACCACCTTCACCTTGGTGGTATTGCCCACGATATCGTCGCGGTCCTTGATCTGGCCGGTGCGGCGGATGTCGAGACGGACGGAGGCATAGAATTTCAGCGCGTTGCCACCAGTGGTGGTTTCCGGGTTGCCGTACATCACGCCAATCTTCATGCGCAGCTGGTTGATGAAGATGACGAGGCAGCGCGAGCGGCTGATCGAGCCGGTGAGCTTGCGCAAGCTCTGGCTCATCAGGCGGGCCTGCAGGCCGACATGGCTATCGCCCATTTCGCCTTCGATTTCGGCACGCGGAACCAGCGCAGCAACCGAATCGATCACCAGCACATCGATGGCGTTGGAACGCACCAGCGTGTCGACGATCTCCAGCGCCTGTTCACCAGTATCGGGCTGCGAGACGATCAGTTCATCGATGTTGACGCCCAGCTTCTTGGCATAGACCGGATCGAGCGCATGTTCGGCATCAACAAAGGCCGCGGTGCCGCCGTTCTTCTGCGCTTCAGCAATGGCATGCAGCGCCAGCGTCGTCTTGCCCGAGCTTTCCGGGCCATAGATTTCCACGACACGGCCGCGCGGCAAGCCGCCGATGCCGAGCGCGATATCAAGGCCGAGCGAACCGGTGGAGATCGCCTCCACCTCCATCGCGTCGCGCTGGCCCAGTTTCATCACCGAGCCCTTGCCGAACGCACGGTCAATCTGGGCCAGGGCCGCTTCGAGTGCTTTTTGCCGATCCATTCCCGATTCCACCACTTTTAGAGCAGATGCCATGACCCGATCCCTTCCCTGAAGCCGCGATCCAAATTCGTCAACGGCTTTTGATGTACACCAATTGTTCCCGGAGAACAAGAAGAGAACGGAAGGCGGAAATATTTGTCCAGTCAGCCCTTCAACGGCTGTGCGGTGGCGATGGCTGCAACCAGCTCGGCCAGCGCGAAGGGCTTGGCCAGAAAGCGAATTCCGCGCGCATCTGCTTCGCGATGGCGCGGCAGTTCGGCATAGCCCGACATCAGCACGATGCCCATTTCCGGCCACATGCGCGCGGCTTCGAAGGCCAGTTCAACGCCGTCGATCCCGGGCATCATCACATCGGAAACCAGCACGTCGAAGGTCTGCCCGTCGCGCAGGATGGCCAGCGCCACCATGGCATCGCCCGCTGTGGTCACCACGCAGCCTTTGCGTTCCAGGCCACGGGCGAACACCGCCCGCACCGATGGTTCATCTTCCACCAGCAGCACGCGGCGGCCGGCGGCAACCGGTTCGGGTGCAACGTCGGCCACCACCTGCCCCGGCGCAACCTTGGCTGGCTGCGGTCGGCCTGGCAGATAGAGCGAGAAGGTGGTGCCGCGCCCACCTGGTCCGGGCTTGGCAAAGATATAGCCGTCCGACTGCTTCATGATGCCATAAACGGTGGACAGGCCAAGGCCAGTGCCCTGCCCCACCGGCTTGGTGGTGAAGAACGGTTCGAAAATCTTGGCCGCGATCTCAGGCGGAATGCCGCTGCCGGTATCGGAAACATCGATGGAAACGAAATCGATGGCCGGCATCATGGCATGGCCCAGCCCGGCCACATCGCGGCGCAGGATATCGGCAATGCTGATCACCAACCGGCCATTGCCTTCCATGGCATCGCGGGCGTTGACCGCCAGATTGACGATCACTTGTTCCAGTTGTCCAGGATCGGCCCGCACGAAGAACAGCCCCGGCGGCGCGACAATATCCAACTCGATGGCTGGGCCAAGCAATTTGGTCAGCAGCGGCCGCAGCCCCTGCACCAGTTCACGCACACACAGCAATTGCCGGTTCTGCGGTTGCTGGCGGGCAAAGGCCAGCAACTGCGCCACCAGATTGGCGCCGCGCTTGCCGTTGTGTAAAATTTCCACAACCGCATCATGTTCGGCGCCGGGATCGGGAAAGCGTTCCAGCAATTGTTCGGCATGGCCCAGGATGGCCGTGAGCAGATTGTTGAAATCATGCGCCACCCCGCCGGCAAGCTGACCAACCGCCTGCAGCCGCGTGACGGCGGCAACCTGGGCTTCCAGCCGCATCTGTTCGCGAATGTCACGCATGACCACCAGCGCCGAGGCACCAAAGCCCGGCGGGGTGGACATCACGTTGATATCGCGCACTTCATCGGGGTGCTCGGCCAATGCAAGGCGCAGGACATGCGGCTCACCACCGGCCAGCACATCGGCAACAGCGCGCGACAACATACCGGCATCGTCGCCCACCACCATCGCTTCCGGGCGCATGCCGGGGCGCCAGCCGGTGCCGGCCGTGGCCTGCATGGCATCATTGCCGGTAATGATCCGGCCCGAGGAATCGAGCAGCGCCAGCGCAATTGGCAGGTTCATCAACAGCGTGCCGATCCACGGGCTGGCCAGCCCTTCGGCATAGGGCGCTGGCCAGGCGGCTTGAACGGGCTGGAAATGCATCCAGTCGTTCACGGCTGCAGGGGCGGTTGGTTCAGTTATAACGCTGCTCCGTCCAGGGATCGCCCTCGTTGTGATACCCTCGTACCTCCCAGAAGCCGGGTTTGTCCACGGCCAGCACTTCGATGCGGGTAAGCCATTTGGCGGATTTCCAGAAATACCAGCGCGGGATGATCGCCCGCACTGGCCCACCGTGATCGCGGGACAGCGGCACACCATCATGGGCATGGGCGATCAGGCAATCATCGCCCGCGAAACGCTCCAACATGATGTTGGTCGTATAGCCATCGGCCCCGTGCAGCACCACCACATTGGCCTGCGGCAGCGGCTGCACCACGCTGAGCAGATGGCTGGTGGCGACGCCGTGCCAGCGATTGTCGAAGCGCGACCATTGGGTAACGCAATGGATGTCCGACACATCCTCGATCTGCGGCTGGGCCTGATAGGCGGCCCAATCCCAGCTGATCGGGTTGGCCACGGCGCCATCAACGCTAAGCCGCCAATCGGCCTTGGCAATATCGGGCTTTACCCCCAGATCGAGCACCGGCCAGTTGGTGACAAGGCGCTGGCCCGGCGGCAGGCGATTGGCGTGATCGGGATCGCTGGTGCCGGTGAGCAGGCGGCGGCTTTGCGCCCAGGCCTGCTTGATGGCGACAAGCTTGCTCCGGATGCCATCGGCCATCAGCGTCAGCCCTTGTCCCGCATCAGCCGCGCCTTGTCGCGCTGCCAGTCGCGCTCTTTCGACGTTTCGCGCTTGTCATGGAGCTGCTTGCCCTTGCCCAGCGCGATCTCGATCTTGGCGCGGCCGCGGTCATTGAAATAAATCACCAGCGGCACAATCGTCATGCCCTGGCGGCTGACCGCCGTATGCATCTTTTCGATCTGCCGCGCGTGCAGCAGCAATTTGCGTTGGCGCTTGGGCTCGTGATTGAAGATATTGCCGTGGCTGAACTCCTGAATGGTCGCATTGATCAGCCACATCTGGCCATCGCGCACCTCGGCAAAGCTTTCGGCGATGCTGGCCTGGCCCTTGCGCAGCGACTTCACCTCGGTGCCGGTCAGCATGAT
>JAIXPM010000174.1 GCA_027486275.1 Sphingomonadales bacterium
CGTCCAGCCGCACCGTTCCAGGCCCGCGCGACAGCCCGGCCAGCGCCTTGAGCAGCGTTGTCTTGCCGGCGCCATTTGGGCCGATCACGCCTGTTAGCTGGCCGGGGTGCAGCGTCAGGTTGGTCGGTGCCAGCATCGGCGGGCGGGCGAGATCAATGGTTTCCAGCATCAGCGTCGCCCCATGATCAGGCACAGGAAGAAGGGGGCGCCGATCAAGGCGGTGAGCACGCCAAGCCGCAGATCGAGCCCGGCCGGCAGCAACCGCACCGCGATGTCCGCAGCGCTCAAGAGGGCCGCACCGGCCAGCGCAGAAGGCGCGATTGCCGCGCCGGGGCGGTGGCCGACATAGGGGCGAACGAGGTGCGGCACGATCAGGCCGATGAAGCCGATGCTGCCCGCCACCGCCACGCCGGCACCGGTCGCCAGCGCGATGGCGAGCACCACGCGCGCCTGCACAGCAGAGAGACCAACGCCCAGCGATTGCGCCACCTCTTCCCCCAGCGCCAGTGTGTCCAGCGCCGTGGCAGCGCGCAGCAGCAGAATGATGCCGATCAGGATGAGGGGCGCCGCCAGCGCCAGTTGCGGCAGGCTGCGATCATTCAGGCTGCCCATCAGCCAGAACATCAGATCATACAGCGCGAAGGGCGACGGCGCGAGGCTGAGCGCCAGGTTGATGGCGACGCCAAGCATCATGGAAACGGCGACGCCGGCCAGCACCAGCCGCGTTGCACCGGCGCCGCGCCCGGCCAGCGCCAGCAACAGCAGCAGCGACAACCCGGCCCCGGCCAGACCACCAATGGCCATGCCGATCACCCCGGCACCGAGGAAATAGCCGGCCAGCACCGCGCCCAGCGCCGCACCGCTGGATGGCCCCAGCACATCGGGCGAAGCCAGCGGATTGCGAAACAGTGCCTGTGCCGCCGCTCCCGATGCACCCAACCCGGCCCCGATCAGCAGCGCAAGGCCCGTGCGCGGCAGTCGCAGTTCGATGAACAGGCTGCGCGCCAGTTCGGGATCGCGTGCCCACAGCGCCGCAAGATCGACCGGCCCCAGCGCCAGCGAGGCCAGTGCCAGCACGGCACAGAGCAGGGCGAGGCCTGTCCTCATGCGGCCAGCGCCTTTCGCAGTCGGGCAATTTCTGCCGGCATCGCGGCGCCGCCACACAGGAAGGCGCGGCCATCGGCCTCCACCTGGGTGACGCGCAACTGGCGGAGCGCCGGATGCTGACTCCACGCCTGCGGGCCAGACAATTGCCCGCGCCGATAGACATTGCGGATCAAGATCGGCGGCGGCTGCACCAACAGACCTTCCAGGCTGATCTGCCCACCCTGTCGCTGCGCTATGCCGGCCAGCCGCAGCCAGCCGGCGGCCAACCCGTCCATTGCAGGGGCAAGTCCGCTGCCGCCAATCATCAGGCCGGGGTGCGCCTTTGGTGCAGAGGCCGTGAGCGCGGCAACACGGGCAGCAAACGCGGTACCCGCAGGCGTATTGCCCACCAAGGCGGCGACCTGCTGCACCTGTGCCACCACCGCCGCCGGGCTGGTGGGGTAGGGCAGGGCGATCAGCCTGATCCGCAGCCGTGCCGCCAGCGCGACACCTTGCGGATCATGGCCCATGGTCAGCACCAGATCAGGCCGCTGTTCGATGACCTCGCTCAGCTGCCCCGAATTGGTGGCAAATCCACGCGCCTGCCTGGCCAGCGGGCTTTCCTGTTCGTCAGCGCCAAGCCGGCTGATGCTTGCGATCTGGCGAGGGCGGGCAGTGAGCAGCAGATATTCATCCGTGCACAGGTTGAGACTGACGACGCGCGCAGGGGTGGCGGCACTCACTGCCCCCGCAGTCATGCTGGCGCAGGCCAGCATCCACCGCGCAGCAAGCGCCCAAGCCGTGGCCAAAGGCACATCCCGCACAACGGTGGATGTTCGCCTGCGCCAGCATGACGGTGGAAGGGAGGCAGGCGCCTGCATCAAAGCCGGAACCTGATGCCGCCGTGGGCCGTAAGGCCCGGCCCGCGATAGGCGAACACGTCAACCTGGCTGGCATCCAGCGCGTTTTCCACCCGTGCGGTCAGATCGATACGGGGGCTGATGTGCCACGCGCCGGCCAGCGTGAGCAACGTGTAGGCCGGCAAGGTGACGGGCACGAAGCGGGCAAAATCCGTGTCACCGCGTGCACCTGTGATGGCGGCGGCAGCAGACAGATCGAACGGCCGGCTGCTGTAATTGAGCGCGATGCTGCCGCTGTGGCGCGGCCGTCGCACTTCGCGGACCAATGCGCTGCCGGCGACCTGCTGCTGGTTGGCATCAAGATAGGTGTAGCTGGTGTTGAGCGTGAGCCCCCTGGCCAGTTCGGCCCGGCCTGCCACTTCCACCCCGCGGCGGCGGCTGCGACCGCTGGCATTGGCCACGCCGGCGACGAAGGTGGTGCTGTTGAAGGTGCCGATGATTTCGTTGGTGAGATTGGCATCGAACAGGGTGACATCGAAACTGTGGCCACCCGCCACCCAGCCGATGCCGGCCTCGACGCTGCGGCTGCGTTCCGGCACCAGATTGGGGTTGCCCTGGAAGGAGCCTGGGAAGAAGCCGAACTGATCGAAGAAGGTGGGATCGGCGATGCCGGTGCCGAAAGCGGCATGCAGGCGAACGGCTCCGATCGCCGCCACCGCATCGAAACGCACCGTGGTGGCATCGGCGAAGCGGTCGTTCATGTCGTGGCGCACGGCGGCACCGGCCGAAAGACTATTGCTGCTGCTCAACCGATATTCGCCGACCAGGCTGGTCTGGCGGCGGCGCTGGCGTTGGTTGGAGTCCGCCTGGGCGTTGGCATCGCGGCTGGTGAAACGCTCGGTCTCCACGTCCAGGGCGGCGGTCAGATTGTGCGCGATGCCGCCGGTCTCAAAACGCCCAGTCGATTGCAGGCGGAACAGGTCACGCTCGCCATCGCTGCGGTTTTCGAAGCCACCGGCGCGGCGATTGATGTTGTCGGCGCGCACTGCCATAAAACTGGCCCGCGTCGTCCAGCCGCCATTCAGCAGCGCCAGCGCCGCTTCGGCACGCACGGCACTCTGGCGGCTCTGCGTGGCCAACGGTTCGTCCAGCGGCCCCCCGGCATCATAATCGAAACCATCGAAACGCGACGTCGAATCCTGATGCCGGCCGACCAGCAGCAGCGTCAATTGCGGGGTCGCTCGCCACTCGATGCGGCCATGGGCGGTGACATTGTCATAGCCGTCCTTGTCGCCGCCGCTGCGGGCGATATCGTAACCATCGGTGGACAGGCCGGAGAGTTGCCCGCTCACTGTCAGCGTTTCGCCGGCCCAGCCGCCGCCGATGCCGCCGCGCACCGTGCCCAGGCTGCCGCCCTGCAGTTCGCCATAAACTTCGGTGCCGCGCACTGGCACACGGGTGGTGATGCTGATCACGCCGCCGATGGCCTGGCTGCCCCACAGCGCCGATTGCGGCCCGCGCAGCACTTCGATGCGCTCGACGCCGTGGCTCAACAGCGTATCGATGCGAAACTCGCCTGATGAGGCGGGATCGTTCATCTCGATGCCATCGATGAAGCTGATGCTGTGATTGGCTTCGGCACCGCGGATGCGGATCTGCGTCTGTGCACCCAGCGGCCCGGTCTGGGCGACGGCCACGCCGGGAATGAGCGTGAGATAATCCTTCACCAGCGGCAGGCTGAGTACCTCGATCTGCGGCAGATCAATCTGGCTGATGCTGATGCCGGTTTCCGCGAGGCGGATGGTGCTGCGGCTGGCGGTAACAGTGAAGGGCGCGGCTGTTTCACGAATGACGATGGGCTGGTTGTTGGGCGGGGCCGGCGTGGCGGCAATGGCGGCCTGGCTGGCCAATAGGATGAGCGCAAGCGTGGACACGGACTTTCGTTCGGCCCGGACAGACGCCGGGCACAGGTGAGAGACATGAAGTCACCTCGAACGAAAGGGCAGGCGCGCTGCTCCATCATCTCACGCACCGCTGGTCCCGGCAGGCGTGGGGCGACCGCCAGCAGCCACGGGTGGCCACGGACGGAACGGCAGGTCTCC
>JAIXPM010000277.1 GCA_027486275.1 Sphingomonadales bacterium
CAGGCGACCAAAGGCCTGCCCAGCGAAGCCGAACTGGCCAGCTTCACCCCGGCGCTCCCCTCCACCGTGCGCGATGTGAACGGTGTCATTGTCACCAGCTACACCCGCGAGCGCCGCATTTTCGTGCCTTATGCCGAACTGCCGCCGCGCCTGGTGCAAGCCTATATCGCCGCTGAAGACAAAACCTTCTTTGAACATGGCGGCATTGATTGGCTGGGAATTGTCTCGGCCGTCTTCACCAATATCGAATCGCTGTTTTCCGATGCGCGCCCGGTGGGTGCTTCCACGATCACGCAGCAGGTCGCCAAAAGCCTGGTCGGCAACGAAGTCAGCTTGTGGCGCAAGATCAGGGAAGCGATCCTGGCTCGCCGGCTGGAAGCGGCGCTGTCGAAACAGCAAATCCTGGAAATCTACCTCAACCAGATCTTCCTTGGCCGCAACGCCTATGGGGTGGAAGCCGCTGCCCAGGCCTATTTCGGCAAATCGGTCGATGGGCTCGATCTGGCGCAGATGGCGTTCATGGCCATATTGCCCAAGGCGCCTTCCACTTATGATCCCATTCGTCGCCGTGAACGCGCGCTGGGCCGGCGCGATTATGTGCTGCGCCAGATGGCGGCCAATGATTTCATCACCGAAGCCGAACGCGCCTCCGCGACCGCCAGCCCGCTGGAGGCCATTCCCAATCGCGCGCTGCCGCGCCCGCGCGACGATTATTTCATCGAGGATGTGCGCCGCACCCTGATCGCCCAATTTGGTGAAGCGCAGGAAAACGGCCCCAACAGCGTCTATGGCGGTGGGCTCTGGATTCGCACCTCGCTTGATCCGGTGATGCAAGCCGCCGCCGAACAGGCGATGCGCGATGGCATGACCCGCTACGAAGCCGGCCGCCCATGGCGGGGGCCAGTGGCGCGTATCGAGATGGGAGATGGCTGGCCCGGGCGCTTGTCTGGCACGCCGGTGGCGTTGGGCTATCGCCAATGGGCCAAGGCGGTGGTGTTGGCCAAACAGGGCAATGACAGTAGCATCGGGTTCACCGATGGCAGTAGTGGCACGCTGCCGGGTCGCAACGCTGCGCGGCCGTATCGCGGCTCCAACCGGTCGGCCGCGCAGGTGCTGCGCCCCGGCGATGTGATCGCCGTTGCCCGTACGCCCGCTGGTTGGGCGCTGCGGCAGCCGCCGGAGATTTCGGGCGGCTTCGTGGCGGAAGAGGTGGCGACCGGCCGCGTGCGGGCCATGGTGGGTGGCTTTGATGCGCGCGCCCAGGCCTTCAACCGCGCCACCCAGGCCAATCGCCAGCCCGGATCGACGTTCAAGCCGATCGTCTATGCCACCGCGATGGATAATGGCTTCACACCCGCCAGCATCGTGGTCGATGGCAGCTATTGCGTGTTCCAGACGAAACTGCTGGGCACGAAATGCTTCAAGAATTTCAATAATATGCGCTCAGCGGGGCCGCAAACGCTGCGCTGGGGCCTGGAACAGTCGCGCAATCTGATGACGGTGCGCATTGCCGATGCCACCGGCATGGATCGCATCGTGACACAGGCCAAGGCGCTGGGCGTCGGTGATTATCAGCCGGTGCTGTCGATTGCGCTGGGGGCGGGTGAAACCACGGTGATGAAGCTCACCAACGCCTATGCCCAGATCTTCAACCAGGGCCGCAAGCTGGAGCCTGGCCTGATCGATTATGTGCAGGATCGTTCCGGCAAGGTGATCTGGCGGCGCGACAACCGCGGCTGCCCCGGCTGCAACGCGCCTGATTGGAACGGCGGGCCGATGCCGCGCCCGCAGGGCCGCATCGAGCAGGTGATGGATGCGCGCACCGCTTTTCAGATCCTGCACGTGATGGAGGGTGTCATCCAGCGCGGTACCGGCACGGCACTGCTGCCGCTGAACCGGCCGCTCGCCGGAAAGACCGGCACCACCAACGGCCCCAATGATGTGTGGTTCGTCGGCGGCACCCAGGATGTCGTGGCTGGCCTCTATCTTGGCTATGATCAGCCGCGCAGTTTGGGTGGCTATGCCCAGGGCGGCACCACGGCGGCGCCGATCTGGCGGCAATGGGGGCAGGTGGCCCTGAAGGATTGGCCAACCCTGCCTTTTGCCATTCCGCCCGGCGTACGCATGGTCCGCATTGATCGCCGTTCAGGCAAGCGCGTGTTTGGCGTGTGGCCCGATCCCGGGTACCGCCCTGTGGTGATCTGGGAGGCGTTCAAGCCCGACAGTGAGCCGCGCCGCATCAACCGCGCCGCCGATCTGTTCGACAGGCGGAGCGCCGGCCCGATCCGTTCGGATGCCGAATTCCTGGAATCCGAAGGCGGCATCTACTGACACGCCATCTTGCGCAGGCGGGCTTGTGCCTCTATCCCGCCGCTTCGTTGTTTCACTGGAACATGTGATGAGAGCCGAAGCTGAAAACGCCACCCTCCAGATCAAGCAGGCGCTGGACCTGCTGAGGAGGTCTCTTTGACTGGGATCGCGCCCTTCGCCGTCTCGATGAACTGAACGCGCGGGTTGAAGACCCGAAGCTGTGGGACAATCCCAAGGCCG
>JAIXPM010000123.1 GCA_027486275.1 Sphingomonadales bacterium
ATATCGCCTGCGCGATTGGGGGGTAAGCCGCCAGCGTTACTGGGGCACGCCGATCCCGATCATCCACTGCGAGATCTGCGGCGTCGTGCCGGTGCCGAAGAAGCAGTTGCCGGTGATCCTGCCCGAAGACGTGACCTTCGATGTGCCGGGCAACCCGCTCGATCGCCACCCGACGTGGAAGCATGTGGATTGCCCGCAATGCGGCAAGCCGGCCCGTCGCGAGACCGATACGCTCGACACCTTCACCAATTCGTCGTGGTATTTCATTCGCTTCGCCAGCGCGCCCGATGATCGCCCGTTCGATCCGGCGGTGGCGGCGAAGTGGCTGCCGGTCGGCCAGTATATCGGCGGGGTGGAGCATGCCATTCTGCACTTGCTCTATGCCCGTTTCTGGACGCGTGCCCTGCAGCACATCGGCATGCTCGATGTGGCGGAGCCGTTCGCCGGTCTGTTCACGCAAGGCATGGTCACGCACGAAACCTACAGCCGGCCGCAGGGTGAAGGCCTGCCACCCATGTGGTTCACGCCGGACGAGGTGGAGCGCACCGGTACCAGTGCGACATTGAAGGATGACGGCTTGGCCGTCGAGATCGGCCGCGTCATCAAGATGTCGAAGTCCAAGAAGAATGTCATCGATCCCGATGCCATTCTGGGCCGTTACGGTGCTGATGCCGTGCGCTGGTTCGTGCTGTCCGACAGCCCGCCGGAACGCGATCTGGCGTGGTCCGAAGCTGGCATCGACGGTGCCTGGCGCTTCGTGCAGCGCGTCTGGCGGCTGGCCGAAGACACTGCGACCGCGGCCGATGGCGCCGCCGACGTGAAGCTGGATCGCATCGTTCACCGCGCCATCGCCGCCGTGACCAGCGACATCAACAAGTTGCAGTTCAACAAGGCTGTCGCCCGGCTGTATGAGTTGGTCGGCGCGCTGGAGCGCAGCACCGCCGGCCCCAGCCGCCGCGCCGGGGTGATCACGCTGGTACAGCTGGTGGGGCCGATGGCGCCGCACTTGGCCGAGGAAGCGTGGGCATTGCTCGGTCAACCGGGCCTGGTCTGCGATGCCGTTTGGCCCGTCGCCAACCCGGCGCTGTTGGTAGACGATGAAGTGACCATCGCTGTGCAGGTGAATGGCAAGCTGAAGGGCGATTTCACTGCAGCCAAAGGCAGCGACAAGGCCGCGCTGGAGGCCGCCGCACTGGCGTTGCCGAATGTGCAGCGCACCCTTGACGGCGCCGTGCCAAAGAAGATCATCGTTGTTTCCGATCGCCTGGTGAACATTGTTGTCTGATCCCCGCCGCCTTCTGATCCCCGCCGCGCTGGCGCTGCTGGCGTTGCCCGGCTGCCAGCTCAGCCCGGTCTATGCCGGCGGCAATGCGTCCGCCCCGGCAACGCTGCTGGCCGATATCGCCATCGCACCCATCCCGGAACGTGCTGGCTTCATGGTGCGACAGGCGCTGGAAGATCAGTTCGGCCTCGCCGTGGCAAGCCCACGCTATCGCCTTGAAATCGCTCTGGATGATCAGATCACTGCCTTTGGTGTGCGCGGCGATTCCTCGGCAGCGCGTGAACGGCGTACGCTGCGTGCCCGCTATCGGCTGGTCGATGCTGCCACCGGCACTGTGCTGGTCGATGATACCGCTGCGGCCGACGCCGGCATCGATCGTGTCAGTTCCAATTTCGCGGTTGTCGCCGCAGAAACGACAGCGCTGGAACGTCTCTCCGTCGATCTCGCCCGCCAGATCAGCGCGCGCCTGGCCCGCTACGCCCGCGCCGCCAAAGGCTGATGAAGACGGACGCGGCCCGGATAGCGGCCATCGCCCGCGCCTGGCCCGCTGATGTGCGGCTGGTGTTGTTGCACGGCCCCGATGAATCCGCCTCGCGTGACATGGCGGGGCAGGTCACGGCCGGTCTGGGCGCCGGCGTGACCATCACCGAACTGGCGGGCAATGCGCTGAAGTCCGACCCTCAGGCGCTGATGGCGGCCGCCACCAGCCTTTCCATGTTCGGCGATCGCGAACTGGTGCGCGTCGACGGTCTCGACGACGATGCGCTGGCGGCCGTCGAGGCGTTGCTGGAAGGCCCGCCAGGCCACCCGGTGCTGGCTGTGGCCGGCAGTTTCAAGAAGGGCAGCAAGCTGCTGACCTTGGCCGACAAGCACCCTGCCATCGCTGCCTGCATCAATTACGAAGCGAGCCTGCGCGATGCTGGCCGCCTGCTCGGCGAGATGGCCGCGCCGCTCGGCTTGCGGCTGGAACGCGGCGTGCCCGAAGCCCTGTTCGAAAGCGCCGGCGGCGACCGCATGATCATGCGCCGCGAGCTGGAAAAATACGCCCTCTACAAGGACTCAAGTCCGGAAAGCCCGAAGCAGCTCGGCGCCGAAGATCTTGCCGCACTGGGCATTGCCACCGGTGAAGCCGAGCTGTTCGCACCCATCGCGGCCATCACGACCGGCGACGTAGCCGAAGCCACCGACCTCATTGGCCGCCTGCCCGATGGCACCGCCATCCCGCTGTTGCGCGCCCTCGAGCGCCGCTTTGCGCAACTCACCCTGTTGCGCACCGAAGTCGATGGCGGCGACACGCCGGCCGCCGTCGTTGAAGGCCAGGGCAAGGCCATCTTCTGGAAAGAAAAACCCATTATCATCAAGGCGTTGTCGCTGTGGAGCCAGCCAGCCCTCGCTGCGGCCATGGGCGACATCCTTGCCGCCGAGCGGGCGGTGAAAGCCAGCGGCAGCCTCGCCGATCTCGGCGCGCAGCATTTGTTGCTTGATCTTACCCGCCGCGCTGCCGTTGCTGGCCGCAGGCGTTAACAGGAGCCTCCGGCGGGCAGGGGCTGAGCCCCTGCACCCACTTTCGTCTTGGACCGATCCTCAGCGCAAAAGGCAGCGCCTGACAGCAAACGGGTGCAGGGTCTGCGACCCTGCCCGCCGGAGGCATTTTCCCCTTAAGCCACGCCGAGTTTGCTGCAGAGCAGATCGAGCTGATCAAGATCGGCAAAACGGATAGTGAGGCTGCCGCTGCTGGCGCCGGGGGCGACCTGCAGGGCGACTGGCATCCCGAGCGCTTCGGCGAGTTGTTCTTCCAGGGCGTCGCTGTTGGGATCGTTGGCAGCGGCCGCCGGAGTGGCGCGCGGTGCCTTTGGCTTGGCCTTGCCGCCGGAGACGAGGGCTTCGAGGGCGCGAACTGAAAGGCCTTGTTTTACAGCCCGTTCGGCCAGAGCTTCGGCATCGGCTGCACCAACGAGGGCGCGGGCGTGCCCCATGGAGAGAGCGCCCGATTCCACCAAGGTCTGCACCGAGGCGGGCAGATCGAGCAGGCGCAGCAGATTGGTGACGTGGCTGCGTGATTTGCCGACGATATCGGCGAGCACAGCCTGGGTGTGGGCGAAATCGGCAATGAGTTTCTGGTAACCGCGGGCTTCTTCGATGGCGTTCAGATCGGCGCGCTGGATATTCTCGATCAGCGCAATTTCAGAGACTTGCCGGTCGTCGAGTTGGCGGACGACCACCGGGATTTCGTGGAGGCCGGCAGCCTGAGCCGCGCGCCAGCGGCGTTCGCCGGCGATGATCTGGTGTCGGCCATTGAAGCGGCGGACAAGGATAGGCTGCAAAACGCCGTGAGTTTTCACCGAGGCGACGAGTTCCGCCATCGCCGTTTCATCGAACTGGCGGCGGGGTTGGCCTGGGTTGGGAACGATATCGGCGACGGGCAGGCGCACAACGCCGGGTGCAGCGGCGGTGGGCGGCGCCGCGATATCGTCGAGCAGCGCCGATAGCCCGCGCCCAAGGCCGGATTTGCGTTTGTTGTCTGTCATTTATCCCTCTTCATCCGGCCAGTGCCAGCGGGCCTTCGATGCGTTCCAGCAGCTCGCGGGCCAGCGCCAGATAGGCTTCGGAGCCGGCGCAGCGGCTGTCATAGATCAGTGCCGGCAGGCCGTGGCTGGGCGCTTCCGACAGGCGAACGTTGCGTGGCACCATGGTTTTCAACACCTTGGCGCCCATCACCGCTCGCACGTCGGCGCAGACCTGATCGGAAAGCCGGTTGCGGCGATCGACCATGGTCAGCACGATGCCAAGCAGTTCCAGCCGGCGGTTGAGCCCGGCCTTCACGCGTTCGATCGTACCGAGCAGTTGGCTGAGTCCTTCCAATGCAAAGAACTCGCTCTGGAGTGGCACCAGCACGGCATCGGCGGCGACCAGCGCATTGACGGTGACGAGGCCCAGCGACGGCGGGCAATCGATGATCACGAAATCCTGTGGCGGCAAAGTGGCCAGCGCATCGGCGAGCCGGTGGGAGCGGCGGTCAGCATCGACCAGCTCAACCTCTGCGCCGGCCAGGGCGGCATTGGCTGGCAGGATCGAAAGACCCGGAATGGCCGTCTGGCGCAACGCCTCAGCGGCGGGAACGCCATCCACAAGCACTTGATAAATCGAGGGATCACGATCCTTGCGCCCAATGCCCAGACCGGTGGAGGCATTGCCTTGTGGATCGGCATCAACCACCAGCACGCGCTTGCCAACGGCAGCTAGCGCCGTGGCAAGGTTCACGGCCGTGGTCGTCTTGCCAACCCCGCCCTTCTGATTGGCGACCGCGATAATCATCGGCGTTTAACCCCTTTCGCGACCACGATGCGGGCATCGGAATCGGTGCGGCTGGGAATCAGCTCATGGGCAAAGTGGAACTGCTTGGCCGCGCTGGCAAGCTCTTCCTGCACACGGGCGCCCTTTGGCAGGATCCAGCGCGTGCCAGAACCGGCGAAACGCAGGCCCCAATCAAACAAGGTTTCCAGGCTGGCGGCGGCACGGGCGGTGATGATGTCATATTTGCTGCCGGCCAGTGCCTCCACGCGGACGTTGGCGACGGTGATGTGGCCGGCGGTGTCCGTTTCGTGGGCCACCGTGTCCAGAAAGCGGCATTTCTTGGTGATGGATTCGACGAGCGTGATGTTGGATTCGGGATCAAGGATGGCGAGGACCAAGCCGGGGAAGCCGCCACCGGCGCCGATATCGAGCCACGATCTGCCGGCGCCGGCGATTGCCAGCAGCTGCGCCGAATCACGGAAGTGGCGATCCCAGATGTGCGGCAGGGTCGATGGGCCGACCAGGTTCATGCGCTGCTGCCATTCGGTGAGCAGTTCGGCGTAACGATCGAGCTTGGCCAATGTTTCACGTGAAACATCGAATTCTGTCGCAAAGGCGTCGCGGGCGTCTTGGCTCATCTCAAGCCGCCCGGCGGGTGGTGTGGGGAAGCAGAGCGATCAGTGCCGCCGGGGTGATTCCTGGCACGCGGCTGGCGGCGCCCAAGGTGAGCGGGCGTGCGCGGCTGAGGCGTTCGACCATTTCCTTGGACAGTCCGGCCACTTCTGTGAAGTCGAGGCTGGTGGGCAATGTCAGCCCTTCGTCGCGGCGAAGGGCTGCGACCTCTGACTCCTGCCGAACGATGTAGGAGGCATAGTTAGCGTCCACCGCCAGGCTGGCGAGCAGATCGTCCGGCACCTGTGCCAGTTCTGGCCACACGCGGCGAGCGGCTTGATGAGTGACAGCGGGAAAGCGCAACCAATCGAACAGCGAACGCAACTGGCCATCCTGGCGTACTTCGATTCCATGGGTCGCAAGTTGGTGTGGCGTGGCCGACAGGCTGTTGAGCAGGGCCCGGCCGGCCTCGCGGGCCGTCTGGTCCGCATGGAAATCAGCGGCTTGCGGGGTGGGGATGAGGCCGAGATCAAGGCCCAGCGGGGTCAAGCGCTGATCGGCATTGTCCGCTCGCAGGCGGAGCCGATACTCGGCGCGGCTGGTGAACATGCGATACGGCTCTGCCACGCCGTGCGTGGTGAGATCGTCGATCATCACGCCGATATAGGCTTGGGTGCGATCGACGATGAGCTCGGGCAGCGCCAGCGCGGCTGCGGCAGCGTTGGCACCGGCCACAAGACCTTGTGCAGCGGCCTCCTCATAACCGGTGGTGCCGTTGATTTGGCCGGCGAGGAACAGGCCCGCCACATCCTTGGCGGCAAGGCCGGGCGTCAATGCCCGCGGATCGACATGATCATATTCGATGGCATAACCGGCGCGGAGGATGCGGGCGCGTTCCAGGCCCTTGATCGAGGCGATGAACTTTTCCTGCACATGCAGCGGCAGGGACGTTGAGAGACCATTGGGATAGATGGTGATGTCATTATAGCCCTCTGGCTCCAGGAAGATCTGGTGGCCGTCGCGATCGCCAAAGCGCACCACCTTGTCCTCAATGGACGGGCAATAGCGTGGACCGACCGAGTCAATATGGCCGCCATAAAGCGCAGATTCGCCAAGGTGGTCGCGGATGATTCGATGCGTCTCCGCATTGGTCCGGGTCACGGCACAGGGAATCGGCTGGCGTCCATTGGCCTTTCCAAAACGACTGAAGCGTGGATCATCGGCATCGCCATGCTGCCAATCCAGCACCGCCCAATCGATGGAGCGGCCATCAAGTCGGGCCGGCGTGCCCGTCTTCAGCCGGCTCACCGGTAGGCCCATTGCCCGCAGCGCTTGGCCAAGATCGCTGGCCTGCGCTCCGACCCGGCCACCGGCTTCACGTGCCGAACCGATGTGCATCATGCCGCCAAGGAAGGTGCCGGTGGTGAGAACAACCGCGGGGGCATTGAGACGGCCCTGCGCCGTTTCTACGCCCGTGATACGACCCTGTTCGAGTACCAGGCCTTCAACGGCGGTGGCAATGATCGAAAGCATTGGGAACTCTGCCAGTACCTCAGCCATCGTGGCGCGATACAAGGCGCGGTCAACCTGGGCGCGCGGACCATGGACGGCCGGACCCTTCGAGCGATTCAGTAGTCGCGATTGCAACCGTGCCGCATCTGTGACTCGCCCCATGATGCCACCCAGTGCGTCGATCTCGGTGACAAGATGGCCCTTGCCAATGCCACCCACCGCCGGGTTGCAACTCAATGTGCCAGGATCATCCGCGCGCAATGTGACCAACGCGACACGCGCGCCGCGCCTCGCGGCGGCAGCAGCAGCCTCGCAACCGGCATGGCCGGCGCCGACAATGATGACGTCGTAGGAAGACATGCGGTCTCCATAGCGATTCGTGGGCGATGTTTCACGTGAAACATGGGGGGAAGTGCAAGGAAGCCTCCGGCGGGCAGGGGCTGAGCCCCTGCACCCACTTTCGATTTTGGCGGGGCCTATGGTTTCAATGGCCTGCGTCGCAGGCTGTCATCATTGCCTGCGGCGCTGGAGTGCGCTTCTGGTGCGCGGGCTGCACGAAAACAAATGGGTGCAGGGACGGCGTCCCTGCCTGCCGGAGGCCGCTTTTTCACTTTACAAGAAAACAGCGGGGCCCCGGATCAAGTCCGGGGCGACGGATCCAGGTATGATCACTTCCCGATGCAGAAGCGGCTGAAGATGCGGTCGAGCACGTCGTCCACGCCAACGCGGCCCGCGATCCGTCCAAACGCGTGTGCCGCGCCGCGGAGGGATTCGGCACGGAGGACGGGTTCGGGGGCCTGGGCGGCATCGCGCAGGGCGGCTTCGGCGTCGGCAAAGGCGGCGCGGTGGCGGGCGTGGGCCAACAGGGCCGGTTCGCCAGGGCGGGTAGTGGTGTGGGCCCAGGTGGAGAGCCAGTCGCGCACGGCGGTCATGCCGGTGCCGGTGGTGGCAGAGACGGCCAGGGCGTCCGGTGGCAGATCAGGCTGCGCGAGGTCGCATTTGTTGAGCAGCAGCAGTTGGGGCGGGCCGTTGTCGGGTGGGGTGGGCCAGTGTGGGGCGTCGGCGCTGGCGACGCTGATGACGAGATCGGCGGCGGCGGCGCGGCGGCGGGCGCGGGCAATGCCTTCGGCTTCGATGGGGTCGGTGGTGTCGCGCAGGCCGGCCGTATCGATCAGGACGGCAGCGATGCCGCCCAGGTCGAGCGGGACTTCGATGGCGTCGCGTGTGGTGCCGGCGATGGGCGTGACGATGGCGGCGTCGCGCATGGACAAGGCATTGACCAGGCTTGATTTTCCGACATTGGGCGGGCCAGTGACGGCAATTGTCAACCCGTCGCGGATGCGCATCGCGCGGCTGGAATCGGCGATCAGGGCGGCGAGTTCATCGGCCAGCGCGAGGAGCTGGTGGCGGGCGGCTTCGTCGAGGCGTTCGGCGACATCGGCTTCGTCTTCGGCGAAATCGAGCCCTGCTTCGGCTTCGGCCAGCACCATTAGGCAGCGTTCGCGCCACTCGTCAGCCAGGCGGCCGAGGGCGCCACCGGCGAGGGCGAGGGCCTGATCGCGTTGGCTGGCGGTTTCAGCGCTGACGAGATCGGCGAGGCCTTCGACTTGCGCGAGATCCATGCGGCCATTGGCGAAGGCGCGGCGGGTGTATTCGCCGGGTTCGGCCAGCCGGATGCCGGGCAGTGCAGTGAGGGCGGTGAGCACGCCGGAGACGACGGCGGGGCCGCCGTGCAGGTGGAATTCGGCAAGGTCTTCGCCGCTGGCGCTCGTGGGGCCGGGGAAGACGGCGACGAGGGCCTCATCGAGCAAGCTATCGCCCGCGTGCAGCTGGCACAGGCTGAGGCGGCGAGGTGGCGGGATGCGGCCGGCCAGGGCCTGGACCGCGGCAAAGGCGGCCGGGCCAGACAGGCGAATAACGGCGAGCGCAGCCGGTGGACGGCCGCTGGCCAGCGCCGCAATTGTATCGGTCATGGCAGGATCGTTCAGCCTTGGGACTTGCCGGCAGCGGCGCCGAGCCCGGCCATCATCAGTTTCTGCCATTGTTCGAAACCGCCGGCGATGCCGGGCGCCCAGTTCTGCATCATGCGCTGCCAATCGGCGGCGGAGATACCCTCGGTCATCGCGGTCTTCATGCGATCGAGATAGACATCGTGCAGGGGCTGCAGATCGGGCAGGCCAAAGAAGGTGCGAGCCTCTTCGGGTGTGCAATCAATGTCGAAGCTGATCTTCATGGCCGCAATGCCTCTTTTCCTTGGCTCGGTTCGCGCTAGTGTAGCGGTGAGAAGTGGCAATCGGCAAGGCGATGCTGAGTCGAACTGCCATTCAAGCAAAAACAAACAGTTACCGCGCAACATAAGTGCAGCATGAAGGGGAATGGGCATGAAGGCGATCCGGATCGATGCCAGTGGTGGCCCGGAAGTGATGCAGTGGCAGGACATCACGCTGCCGTCGCCGGGGCCCGGAGAGGTGCAGCTGCGCCACACGGCGATCGGGCTGAATTTCATCGACACCTATCACCGTTCCGGCCTGTACCCGATTGCCTTCCCATCAGGGCTGGGGCTGGAAGCGGCGGGCGTGGTGGAAGCGGTGGGAGAGGGCGTGACGCTGAGCGTTGGCACGCGGGTGGGTTATTGCTGGGGGCCGATCGGCGCCTATGCCACACACCGCAACATTGCCGCGGCGATGCTGGTTCCGTTGCCTGATGGTGTGTCGGACGAGATGGCGGCGGCCGGGCTGTTGAAGGGCTGCACCACCGAATTCCTGGTTGAACGCTGCGCGAAGGTTCGACCAGGGGACTGGGCGCTGGTGCCGGCGGCCGCGGGCGGTGTTGGCCTGTTGCTGGTGCAATGGCTGAAGCTGGCGGGGGCGACCGTTATTGCGGTTGCCGGCACGCCGCAGAAACTGGCGCTGGCCGCCGCGCACGGGGCCGATCATGGTGTGCTGGATGGCAGCGACGTGGCGGCGCAAGTGCGGGCGCTGACCGGTGGACGCGGTGTGGACGTGGTGTTTGACGGGGTGGGCAAGAACAGTTGGGAATCAAGCCTGGACAGCCTGAAACGGCGGGGCCTGATGATCAGTTTCGGCAATGCCTCCGGCCCGGTTTCGGGGGTGGATCTGGGCATATTGGCGCGCAAGGGATCGCTGTTTGCGACGCGGCCGACGCTGTTTGATTATTA
>JAIXPM010000060.1 GCA_027486275.1 Sphingomonadales bacterium
CCTGTTTGTGCTTTTCCATGGGTGATTTTCTGGCTCCTCCTGAATCGCGCCGCTGGCCCTGGATCCTTGCGATCATCGCCAGTCTGGCCTGGGCCGCTGCCATCATCGCCACCTGGGGCGCCGCCACCGGCGCGATTGCCGTATCGGCCAAGCTGCAGCCGCTGCTGCTGATGCTGGCCGCGCTGGCCGGGCCAGTGGGCGTGGCGCTGCTGGCCGCCGTGCAGTTGCGCGATGCCGGGGCTGTGAACGCCGCCCGTGCCGCCATTGCTGATGCCCGCGCCTCCCAGGCCGCCGAGTGGCTGGAACACAGCGCCGAATCCCTCACCCGGCTGGAAGAACAACTGGCCGCCGCCACCGCGCGCATGGTCGCTATGGAAGCGCCCGTGGCCAGCCACAGCAGCGCCATCACCAGCGTGGCCACCGCGCTCGACAGCGCCAACGCTCGGCTGTCGGAAACGGTGGCCAAGGCCGTCTCTGCCAGCACGGATTTCGCCGGCGCTGTCCCTGTCGCCAGCAGCCAGGCCGAAGCCCTGAGCGAGTTGATGACCCGGGTGGACAACCAGTTGCGCAGCCAGTTGGCCGAAACCGAAACCCTGCTGGCCAGCCTCTATACCCGCGCCAGCGAAGCCGAAGCCGAAGCCCGCGCCGCCGCCCAGGCCAGCCGCGGCGAGATCAATGCGCTGGCCCAGGCCAGCCAATCGGGTCTTGAAGCCATGGCCAGCGCTGCCGCCCAGGCGCGCGAAGCGGTGGAGACACCGATCGGTGCGCTCAACGCCGCCATCGATGATGCCTTTACCCGTACGAGCCTCTCGGTCGAGCAGACCCGCGACGCCGTGCACGCGCAAACCAGCGCGATGCTGGCCAGTGTCGATCAGGCCCGCACCGCGCTGGCACACATTGGCGGCGAAGGCGCGCGGGAACTGGATGAACGGCTCGCCAACCTGCAACTGCTGGCCAGCAAGGTGGCCGGCGAGATCGAGGTGAGCGGCCGCAACGCTGCAGCCCTGGTGGACGAACTCGGCAGCCGGGTGGAGGCGCTGGAAACCCGGCTCGCCGCCGCCATCGCCAGCAACAGCGAGGCGCTGTCCGGCCTTGATGCCCGCCTGGCCGCCGCCAACGTGACGGTGGCCGGCTTCACCGCACCGCTGGGGGACGCCGATGCCGCGCTCGCCGCCGTGCAGCTGCGGCTGGAAGCCATGGGCAGCGAAGCCGGCCGCACGATTGCCCTGTTCGAAGCCCAGTTGCCGGCTGGCGAGAGCCAGGTGAGCGCGCTGCGCGGGCAGATCGCCGGGCTGGAAGCGCAATTGGCCAGCATCAAGGAACAGGCCGCCACCCTGGCCGAGCCACTGGAATCCGGCAGCGCCACGCTGAACGATGCCAGCAACCGCCTGACCAGTGCCCGCGAGACGTTGACCGCCACCACCGACGAACTGGCCGACGCCATCGCTCGCGCCCAGGAACAGATGCGCGCGTTGGAAGACGACACCAGCCGCTTGAGCCTGACGGCATCGGGCGACCTGATCGAAACATTCGCGCGCGTGCGCGAGGTGGCCGACAATGCCGCCGGCGCGATGCGCACCGCACTGGCCGGGGTGATCCTGGAAGCCGAGGAAGCGCTGGACAGGGCCGCCATCAGCCGCACCGAAGCGGCGTTCGCCGCACCAATCCGCGATCGCATCGAGGAATTGATGGAATTGCAGGGCCGCGCCGGCGAATCCGCCCAGGCCGCCGCCGAACGCGTGGCGCAGCGCTTGGTCGGCTTGGCCCGCACCCTTTCCGATGTGGAAGCGCATGTGGACGCGGTGGAAACCCGTGCCGAAGTGCGCATCCGCAACGCCCTGGGCCGCCGCGCCAACGGCCTGATCGACAGCCTGCAATCCAGCGCCATCGATCTGGCCAAGCTGCTGGACTACGACATCGACGACAAGACCTGGGCCGATTATGCCGCCGGCGATGCCAGCGCCATCGCCCGCCGCCTCGCCCACGGGCTGGACAGCGGCGCCGGCCGCCAGTTCGTGCGCCACTACACCCACGACGCCGAATTCCGCACCGAAGCGAGCCGCTACTTGCAGGAGTTCGAATCGCTGGTGGCCGATGTGGTGCCGGAACGTGGCGGCGAAGCGTTGGGAGCGACTCTGCTGTCGTCCACTTTGGGCAAGCTGTATCTGGCCATTGGCCAGGCCGCCGGGCGGTTCAACTAAAAGACGCCTCCGGCAGGCAGGGGCTGAGCCCCTGGACCCACTTTTGTTTGCGCCATCCTTTTGCGTCGTTGTGTTGGGCTTGATCCGGCATCCGTGTCAGGATGCTGCAACTTAACGCAAGCGGGGGAGAGCAGCATGGCTCGCATATTGGTGACAGGCGCACGGCGCGGCATCGGCCGGGAAATCACCCTCACCCTGGCACGCGCCGGCCACGAAGTGGTGGCCACCATGCGCGATCCCAATGGCTGCGACCTGGCTGACATCGCGGCGAAGGAAGGCCTGGCGATCAGCCTGGCTGCGCTGGATGTCGATGATGATGCCTCCGTCGCCGCGCTGTTTGCGCAAGCAGGCATGGCCAGCGTCGATGTGCTGATCAACAACGCCGGCATCCTCTCGATCAACGCACTGGAAGATGAATCCATGGCCATGATCCAGGCGGTGATGAACACCAATTTCTTCGGGCCGCTGCGCTGCATGAAAGCCGTGGTGCCGGCGATGCGCGAACGCCGCCAAGGGCTGATCATCAACCTCTCGTCGATCGCCGGCCGGATGGCGGTCTTCTCGCACAGCGCCTACGGCCCCTCGAAATTCGCGTTGGAAGCCGCCAGCGAAGTGGCAGCCCAGGAACTGGCGCCCTTTGGCGTGCGGGTCGCGCTGGTCGAACCGGGGATCATCGCCACCGACATGGCGGTCGCCAACCTGCCGCAGCCGCGGGCCGACAGTGCCTACCCCAGCGGCCGCCGCATGGTCGCCATGAACGCCGATGCCAGCAACGGCACGCCGCCCGCCGTGGTGGCAAACGCGGTGCTGGATATCGTCAGCGGTCGCAACACCGCGTTCCGCACGCTGTGCGGCGACGATTCGCAGATGTTCATCGGCATGCGCGACGGCATAACGGATGAAGCTTGGATCGCCATGAGTGACACGCTGGACGACGGCGTGTTCTTCGCACGAATGACAGCCGCCATGCAGGGCTGAGCGGCGGCGCATGATCCGCATCAAGATCTGCTGTATCGCCTCCCCCGCCGAAGCCGCACTGGCGCTGGCGGCAGGGGCCGACGTGCTCGGGCTCGTCGCCGCCATGCCAAGCGGGCCGGGGTCGATCAGTGACGCTGCCATTGCAGAAATCGCCGCCAGCCTGCCGTCCCAAGTGCTCAGCCTACTGCTCACCGCCAAAACGACGGCTGACGAAATCGCCGATCATGTGCACCGCACCGGTGTGCGCGGGGTACAGATTGTCAGCCACATCGATCCCGCCGAACAGGCCAAACTGGCCCGTCTGCTGCCCGATCACCAGCGCTGGCAGGTGGTGCATGTGGAGGACGACGACGCCCTGGCGATGATCCCGGCGCACGGGCCGCACGTCACCGGCTTCCTGCTCGATTCCGGCCGGCCATCGCAGCAGGAATTGGGCGGCACCGGGCGTGTGCATGATTGGGCGATCAGCGCAGCCTTTGTGGCGGCGAGCCCGGTGCCGGTGTTCCTGGCCGGCGGGCTCAATCCCGGCAATGCCGCGGCTGCGGTTGCGCAGGTGCAGCCGGCGGGGCTGGATATTTGTTCGGGGCTGCGCCGCGAAGGCCGGTTGGATGAAACGCTCGCTCGCTGTTTCGTCAGCGCGGCGCGTCAGGCCGGCCCCGGCGCATAGGGCCCGCGGGTGCGCCAGAAGGGGACGTCGTCCACGACGATCCAGCCAAATTCATAATTGGCCATGAACAGGCCGAAGATCACGCCACTGATCAGGGTGGTCCACAGCAGTTTCTTGCCGATCATCGGGTTGGATGGGGCGGAGCTGGCTTGGCCGGGAACGGGCTCACTGCCGTCTTCTTCGGTCGTGCGCACACCGAAGGGGAGGACGGCGAAGAGGGTGAGCGTCCAGAACAGCAGGTAGATGGCCAGAGCTGACTGGGGCTTCACAGTCGGGTCACCTGCACATCCGTGACCGGCTTCTTGCCCGTCCATTCGCGGGCGATGCGGCGCACGGCGACGCGGATGGCTTCGGCATAATGTTCGGCACGTTTCGGATCGCCCTTGGCGGCGGCCTTTTCGGCGGCTTCGGCGCATTCGGCGAGGAAGTCGTCCTTGTCTTCCTCCACCGGCACGCCGTGCGCGCTCACCTTGGGTGTGGCGGCGGGCAGGCCATTCTTGCCGACGACCACGCTCACCGCGATCAGGCCATATTGGCTCATGCGGCGGCGTTCGACGATGGTGGCGCCGTCGGCGGGCAGGATGACATCGCCGTCCAGCAGCAGCCGCCCAGCCTTTTCGTGGGAAATCAGCTTTGGCCCATCAGGTGCCAGGCGGATTGCGCTGCCGTTGATCGGCACCATGGCCTTGGGCACGCCGCAGTCCTTGGCCAGCTTGGCATGTTCTTCCATGTGGCGGCGTTCGCCGTGCACAGGGATGGCGATTTCGGGGCGGATCCATTCGTACATGGCTTCCAGTTCCGGCTGACCGGGGTGGCCGGAAACGTGCACATGGGCCTGTTTTTCGGTGATGATGTCGATGCCGCGCGTGGCCAGCGCATTCTGGACGCGGCCGATGCTCAGTTCATTGCCGGGGATCTGCTTGGACGAATAAACAACGAGGTCGCCCGGCTCCAGTCGCAGTTTCGGGTGGCTCCCTTCGGCGATGCGCGACAGCGCCGCCATCGGTTCGCCCTGTGCGCCGGTGCACAGGATCAGCACCTTGTTGCGTGGCAGGCTCATCGCCGTGTCCCAATCGATGGGTTCGGGCAGGTCTTTCAGATAGCCCGTAGCGCGGGCCACGCCGACGATGCGGTCCATCGAGCGGCCGGCCAACACAAGCTCGCGGCCACAGGCCTTGGCAACGGCACCCAGCGTGCCGAGGCGCGCGGCGTTGCTGGCAAAGGTCGTCACCAGCACGCGGCCGGATTTGCGCGCCTTGACGACGCGCATCAGGCCATCGCGCACGTCGGCTTCGCTGCCGGAGGCTTCGGGATTGAAGACGTTGGTGCTGTCGCCCACCAGCGCCAGGATGCCGCTGTCGCCGATGGCGGTCAGCTGCGCGGCGGAGGCCGGGGTGCCCATCTGCGGCGCATCATCCAGCTTCCAGTCGCCGGTGTGGAAAATGCGGCCGTAGGGCGTATCGATGATGAGCGCGTTGCCTTCGGGGATGGAGTGGGCAAGCGCCACATAGGTGAAACCGAACGGGCCCAGCTTGAGCGTGCCGCCCATCGGGATGATCTTGAGCTTCACCTCGTCCTGCAGCCCTTCTTCCTCCAGCTTCTTCGCAATCAGGCCGGCGGTGAACGGGGTGGCATAGAGCGGCACCTTCAGTTCGGCGGCGAGATAGGGGATGGCGCCGATATGATCTTCATGGCCGTGGGTGAGCACGATGCCGAGCAGATCCTTGCGGCGCTCCTCGATGAAGGCGAGATCGGGCAGCACCACGTCGATGCCCGGATAGCGCGGGTCACCAAAGGTCATGCCGAGATCGACCATCACCCATTTGCCCTGGCAGCCATAGAGATTGACGTTCATGCCAATCTCGCCGGAGCCGCCCAGGGGCAGGAAAATCAACTCGTCACCAGGGGTCATTATGTTGGGTTCTTTGCGTTCAATTGGTGGAGGCGGATGAGCCCCTTGATGGTCAGGTCGCCGTCAACATGGGCTATGGCAGTGGTGTGGCGTTGGAACAAGGTGGCAAGACCGCCCGTGGCGACAACCGTTGCCGGGCCGGTGATCTCTTGCGACAGACGGGTCACCAGCCCTTCGATCAGGCCGACATAGCCCCAGAACACGCCTGACTGCATGGCATGCACCGTGCCCTTGCCGATGGCACCTTGGTTGCCCGGCGGTGGTTCGACGGCGATGCGCGGCAGCTTGGCGGCGGCCTGATAGAGCGCGTCCATCGACAGGTTGATACCCGGCGCGATGGCCCCGCCCTGATAGGCACCGTCGGCAGATACCACATCGAAGGTGGTTGCGGTGCCGAAATCGACGATGATGAGGTTGCCCGGCCACAGCGCATGGGCGGCAACGGCATTGACCAGGCGATCGGCGCCGACTTCGGCCGGGTTGGGCAAAGCAATGGTCAGCCCCAGGTTGATCGCACCGATGGCGACGACCTCGGGTTCGACGCTGAAATATTTGCGGCACAGGCGCTGCAGATTGAACAGGGTCTGCGGTACCACGGTGGAGATGATGGCGGCATCGACGCTGCCCATCGCCACGCCTTCCAGCGCCATCAGCTGGTGCAGCCACACGGCATATTCATCCGCCGTGCGCTGGCCATCGGTTGAGATGCGCCAACGGTGGACGATCTCCTCCCCCGCACAGAGCGCAAAGACGATGTTGGTGTTGCCGACATCAATGGCGAGCAGCATCAGAGGGCCCTCCTCACAGCGCGAAGACTTCACCGGCGTGGATGGCACGCGTGGTGCCATCGTCAAGCAGCATCAATAACGCGCCATCGTCGGCAAGGCCGGTGAACAGGCCTTCGGGGCTTTCGTTGCCGAGCCGAGCGACGATGCGGGCGCCGATGCCAGCTGCGCGCGCGGTCCAAGCGGCGCGGATGGGGGCGAAGCCGTGTGCGGCCCATGTCTCGCGCCAATGACTGAAGGCAGCGGCGAGTTCGTCGAGCAACGCGGCCGGCGTCGGTACCGCGAGGCCGGCGGCGGCGAGGCTGGTGGCGGGGCGTTCGGTGCCATCGGGGTGATGCGCGAGGTTGACGCCCATGCCGATCACCAGCGCTTCGCCAACGCGTTCGAGCAGGATGCCGGAGCATTTGGTGCCGTCCAGCAGCACGTCGTTGGGCCATTTGAGGGCGAAGCGCGCTGGCTGGCCGGTGAGCGCAGACAGCGCATCATGCAAGGCGAGCGCGGCGACGAAGCTGAGTTGCTGGACCTGACCGGTCGCCTTGACCAGCACGCTGCCCATCAAATTGCCGGCACCATCGTTCCACACCCGGCCCCGGCGGCCGCGCCCAGCAGTCTGGCGATCGGCGATCACCCAGTGGCCATCGGGCAGCGCCTCGGCGCGGGCCAGCAGCCAATCGTTGGTGGAACCGACCTCTGCGAGGTGGGTGAAGCTGCTCAAGCCGGGAACAGCGCCGCGGCAGCGCGGGCGGTGGCAGCGACCAGCGGCGAGATCGCCAGCATGCCGATGGGCGAGCAGAACAGCGCACAGGCCGCGATCATGGCGCCGTTGACGCTGCTGCCCTCGCTGGCCAGCGGCACCGCCGGTTCATCGAAATACATGATCTTGATGAGGCGCAGATAATAAAAGGCGGCGATCACCGAGGCGACGAAACCGATCAGCGCCAGCGCGATCAGGCCAGAAGCGATCGCGGCCTGGAACACGGCGAACTTCGGCCAGAAGCCGAGCAGCGGCGGGATGCCGGCGAGGCTGAACATGAAGATGGCGAGCGCGGCGGCAAGTTTCGGTTGCGTCTTCGACAGGCCGGCGAAATCGGCCATGGTTTCGACCGGGCTGCCATCGGGGCGGCGCAGTTGCAGCACGACCAGGAAGCTGCCCAGCGTCATCGCGACATAGACTGTGACATAGAACAGCAGCGCCGAAATGCCGGCCGGGGTGCCGGGGGTGAGGCCGACCAGCGCGAAGCCGATGTTGGCGATCGAGCTATAGGCCAGCAGGCGCTTGATGTTGGTTTGCGCCACGGCCGCGACCGCGCCCAGCACCATCGAGGCGATGGCGATGAAGATCAGGATCTGCTGCCAATCCGCAGCGATGTTGCCGGGGAAGGCAACAATCATCACCCGCGCCAGCAGGCCCAGCGCCGCCGCCTTGGGCGCGGCCGAGAAGAAGGCGGCGACCGGGGTGGGCGCGCCTTCATACACGTCCGGCGTCCACATGTGGAACGGCACGGCGGAGACCTTGAAGGCCAGGCCGGCGAGGATGAAGACGATGCCGAACAGCAGGCCGATGGAGCGTTCGGTCTGGCCGGAGACGACGCCGGCAATCACGTCCAACTGGGTCGAGCCGGAGAAGCCGTAGATGAGCGTGACGCCATAGAGCAGGATGCCCGAGGCGAGCGCGCCCAGCACAAAATATTTGAGGCCGGCTTCGGCGGAGCGATCATCCTGCCGGTGGAAAGCCGCCAGCACGTAGGACGGCAATGCCGCCAGTTCGAGGCCGACGTACAGCGTGAGCAGATCGTTGGCCGAAACCATGATGGTCATGCCCAGCGTCGCCAGCAGCAGCAGCACCGGATATTCGAAGCGGCCCGAACCGCTCTCATTCAGCCACGGCAGCGCCAGCAGCACGGAGGCGGCGGCAGCGGCGAGGATGATGACCTTCAGGAAGGCGGAGAAATCATCGGCGACATAGAGGCCGTCGAAGGCACGGGTGATGCCGGCGGGGGCATCGAGCAAAGTGAAGCCGGCCAGCGCCAGGATCGCCACGGCGAACAGGCTGGTGACGGTGAGGGCCTTGCCCTTGCCTGAGAAGGTGCCGAGCATCAGCGCCGCGAGGCTGCCGAGCGTGAGCACGGTTTCCGGGCCGGCGATGGCGATGGAAGTGAAGATCGGGTGCATCAGTGGTGGCTCTCTTGCGCCGCAGCCGGGGCTGCCAGCGCCGGCAATGCGGGCGACAGGCTCATGTCGGTCGGCACGGTAGCGAGTTGGCGGCCTTCGAGGCGGGCGACGACTTCGGCAATGGCCGGCTTCATTGGGGCCTGGAAGCTCTTTGGATAAATGCCCATCCACAGCGTGGCGAGGATGATCGGGGCGAGAATGGCGATTTCGCGCGCGTCCAGATCCGGCATGGCGCGCGTGTCGTCACCGGCGGCCTTGCCATAGGCGACGCGGGCGTAGAGCCACAGCATGTAGGCCGCACCCAGAATGATGCCGGTGGTGAGCACGAACGTGGCCCAGGTGCTGGTTTGATACATACCGAGCAGCACCAGGAATTCCGCAACGAAGCCCGACGTGGCCGGCAGACCGACGCTGGCCATGGTGAAGAACAGCAGCACCAGCGCATATTTGGGCATGGTGTCTGCCAGGCCGCCATAGCGCCCGATCTCGCGGGTGTGGAGGCGATCGTAGATGACACCGACGCACAGGAAGAGCGCGCCGGAAACCAGGCCGTGGCTGAGCATCATCACCATGGCGCCTTCGATGCCCTGCGTGTTGAGGGCGAACAGGCCGCCCGTCACGAACGCCATGTGGGCGACGGACGAATAGGCGATGAGCTTCTTCATGTCCTGCTGCACCAACGCGACCAGCGAGGTGTAGACCACCGCAACCATCGACAAGCCGAACACCAGCCAGATCAGCTGCGCGCTGGCATCGGGGAACATCGGCAGGCTGAAGCGGATGAAGCCGTAACCGCCGAGTTTCAGCAGCACGCCAGCGAGAATGACCGAGCCGGCCGTGGGTGCTTCGACGTGGGCATCGGGCAGCCAGGTGTGCACCGGCCACATCGGCATCTTCACGGCGAACGAGGCGAAAAAGGCGAGGAACAGCCAGAATTGGGCTTCCTTGGGGAAGTCCGTCTTGCTCAGCACGCCGATGTCAGCCGAGCCGGCGAAATTCACCATCCACAGCATGGCCACCAGCATCAGCACCGAGCCGAGCAGCGTGTAGAGGAAGAATTTATACGACGCATAGATGCGCCGCGCGCCGCCCCAGATGCCGATGATCAGGAACATCGGGATCAGGCCGCCTTCGAAGAACAGGTAGAACAGGAACATGTCGCGCGCCGCGAACGTTCCGATCATCAGCGATTCCATGAGGAGGAACGCGGCCATATATTCCGGCACGCGCTTTTTCACCGCGACCCAGCTGGCGAGGATGCACAGCGGCATCAGGAACACCGAAAGCTCGATCAGCATCAGCGCGATGCCGTCAATGCCCAGCGACCAGTTCAGGAACGGCGCAAACAGCGGCAGGTTTTCCGTGAACTGGAAGGCGGCGGTCGTCTGATCGAACTGCGTCCACAGCCAGATGCCAAGGACGAATTCCACCAGCGTGGTCGCCAGCGCCACAACGCGGGCGCGGCCGGCGCGTTCTTCATCGCCGCCGGGCAGCGTTGCCACCACCAGGGCTGCCACCACCGGCAGCAGGATCATGAACGAAAGGATCATCAGCGCATCATCCAGGCGGCGGCGGCGGCCAGGCCGATCAGCATCACCAGTGCGTAGCTATAGACATACCCGGTCTGGAAACGCCGGGCGAGGCCGGCCCCCACCACCACCATGTCGGCAGCGCCATTGGGACCAAAACGATCGATGGTCTGCTGATCACCGCGCGTCCAGAACTGGCGGCCAAGCCACTGGGCCGGCTTCACGAAGATCGCGTCGTACAGCTCATCGAAATACCATTTCCGCAGCAGGAACTGATACAGGCCCGGCACTTCC
Source organism: Sphingomonadales bacterium (assembly GCA_027486275.1). The sequence goes on from JAIXPM010000060.1 coordinate 10,539, forward strand.
TTTTGCCACCAGATCGGGATCGACGGCTTGTTCAGGAACACGTGCCAGGCAAGGCCGAGGCCAAGGAAGAAGGCGACGGACGGCGTGTAGACCACCCAGGCCGGCACTTCGTGCATGGCGTGCATGAGGTCGGCGCGGAAGGCCAAGCTGCCGCGCCAGAACTGCGCGCCTTCTTCGGCACCCACAAAGGCTTCGTGCCACACGAGCCCGGCAAAAAGCGCGCCGGCACCCAGCAGGAACAGCGGGATCAGCATCGAAAGTGGGCTTTCGTGCGGGTGATAGCCAGCGGTGCCGTCATCATGGGCATGGGCATGGTCGTTCGCGTGATCGTCATGGCTGTGGCCGTGATCACCATGCGCCGCGTGCTGGATATGCTCGCTGCCGGCCCAACGCGGCTTACCAAAGAAGGTGAGGAACACCAGCCGCCACGAATAGAAGCTGGTGAGCGCCGCCACAAACGCGCCGACGAAGAAGGCGAAGGTGCCGTGGCTGGTGCCGCTGGCAAAGGCGGCTTCCAGAATGGCGTCCTTGGAATAATAGCCGGCGGTGAAGAAGAAGCCGGTGAGCGCCAGCGTGCCGATCGTCATCATCCAGAAGGTGATGGGGATATGTTTCCGCAGGCCGCCATAGAAGCGCATGTCCTGCTCGTGGTGCATGGCGTGGATCACCGAGCCTGCACCCAGGAACAGCAGCGCCTTGAAGAAGGCGTGGGTGAACAGGTGGAACATGGCCGCGCCATAGGCACCGCTGCCGGCGGCGAAGAACATGTAGCCCAGCTGCGAGCAGGTCGAATAGGCGATCACCCGCTTGATGTCGTTCTGCACCATGCCGACCGTCGCGGCGAATAGCGCCGTGCAGGCGCCAACGATGCAAACCACGGCCTGGGCGGTGGGGCTGGCTTCAAACATCGGCGACAGGCGGCAGACCATGAACACGCCGGCGGTCACCATGGTGGCGGCGTGGATCAGCGCGGAAACCGGCGTGGGGCCTTCCATCGCGTCGGGCAGCCAGGTGTGCAGGCCCAACTGGGCGGACTTGCCCATGGCGCCGACAAACAGCAGCAGGCACAGGCAGGTCATTACATCGACCTGGGAGCCGAGGAAGCTGAAGGTCTGGCCCGAATGTTGCGGCACCGCGGCGAGAATGGCGTCGAGGGAGACGGTGCCGAACACCAGGAAGGTGCCGAAAATGCCGAGACTGAAGCCGAAATCGCCGACGCGGTTGACCACGAACGCCTTGATGGCGGCGGCGTTGGCCGACGGCTTGTGATACCAGAAACCGATGAGCAGGTAGGAGGCGAGGCCCACCCCTTCCCAGCCGAAGAACATCTGGACGAGGTTATCGGCGGTCACCAGCATCAGCATGGCGAATGTGAACAGCGACAGATAGGCGAAGAACCGGCTCTGCGACGGGTCTTCCTCCATATAGCCCCAGCTGTAGAGGTTAACGAGCGCCGAGACGCTGGTGACAACGACCAGCATGACCGCGGTGAGCGTATCGACCTTCAACGCCCATTTGACGGACAGGCCGCCGCTTTCGATCCAGTCCAGCACCGGCACGGTATAGCCGGCGGTATCGTTCAGCCAGAAACCGGTGAAGATGACCCAGGCCAATGCGGCGGAGACGAACAGGCCACCGGTGGTGATTGCCTTGGCGGCGGTGTGGCCGATGATGCGCCCGCCCAGGCCGGCGACAAGCGCGGTGAGCAGCGGCAGGAAGACGAGGATGGTGATCATCGTCAGCCCTTCATCAGATCGGCTTGATCAACCGCCACCGTGCCGCGGCCCCGGAAATAGATGACCAATATGGCTAGGCCTATGGCCGCTTCGCCCGCCGCCACGGTGAGCACAAACATCGCGAAGATCTGGCCATGCACCTGGTGCAGGAAGGCCGAAAAGGCGACGAGGTTGATGTTCACCGCGAGCAGGATCAGTTCCAGCGACATCAGGATGATGATGATGTTGCGGCGATTGAGGAAGATACCGAACACGCCCAGAACGAACAGCGCGGCCGAAACGGCGAGATAATGGGTGAGCCCGATCACAATTCCACCCCCTGGCCAAGGCCAGCCTTGCCGACGCCCAGCGTGCCCGCCGGCGTGCGCGCCACCTGCACGCCAATATCCTGCCGCCTGTTGCCGATGCGGCGGCGGTGGGTGAGCACGATGGCGCCGATCATCGACGCCAGCAGCAACAGCCCGGACATGGAGAAGACGAAGAAATAACGGGTATAAAGCTGGCTGCCGATCCACTGCGTGTTGGTCATGCCTTCCGGCGGACCAGCGAGGGCTTCGTGCACGATCACGCCCTGCCCCGGCTGCCAGCCCATGGCGACCAGCAGGATTTCGGCAAGGATGACGCCCGATACGGCAAGGCCGAGCGGCAGGTTCTTCAGGGCGCCGCGCTGCAACGCCTTGAAATCAATATCGAGCATCATGACGACAAACAGGAACAGCACCGCCACGGCGCCGACGTAGACGATGACCAACAGCATCGCCAGAAATTCGGCGCCGAGCAGGATGAACAGGCCGGCAGCGTTGAAAAAGGCCAGGATCAGCCACAGCACCGAGTGCACCGGGTTCCGCGTCGTGATCACCATCAGGCCACTGGTGAGCAGCAGGCCGGCGAACAGATAGAAGGCGAATGCGGCCATCAACGCCACTCGCTGTCTGCAGCGATGTTGCTGGCGATGGCGCGTTCCCATTTCTCGCCGTTCGCGAGCAGCTTGTTCTTGTCGTAGATCAGCTCTTCGCGGGTTTCGGTTGCGAATTCGAAGTTCGGCGTTTCGACGATGGCGTCCACCGGGCAGGCTTCCTGGCACAGGCCGCAATAGATGCACTTGGTCATGTCGATGTCGTACCGGGTCGTGCGGCGGCTGCCGTCGATGCGCGGTTCGGCTTCGATGGTGATGGCCTGCGCCGGGCAGACGGCTTCGCACAATTTGCAGGCGATGCAGCGTTCTTCGCCGTTGGGATAGCGGCGCAGCGCATGTTCACCGCGGAAGCGCGGCGAGATGGGGCCCTTTTCGAACGGGTAGTTGATCGTCACCTTGGGGCGGAAGAAATAGCGCAGGGTCAGCCACATGCCGGAGACGAACTCCAGCAACAGCAGCGACTTGGCGGAACGGAGAAGCGCAGACATCAAAGGGCTCCCGGCGCGGCCACGAAGTGCCCGGTGAACATCAGCCAGCCCGACACCAGGATCACCCAGAACAGCGACAGCGGCAGGAAGACTTTCCAGCCCAGCCGCATCAGCTGGTCATAGCGGTAGCGCGGCACAGTGGCCTTCACCCAGGCGAAGACGAAGAACATGAAGGCCATCTTCACCAGGAACCACACGAAGCCGGGGATCAGGTAGAGCGGCGCCCAATCGAGCGGCGGCAGCCAGCCACCGAGGAACAGGGTGGGGATCAGCGCGCACATGAAGAGGATGTTGGCATATTCGCCGAGGAAGAAGAGCGCGAAGCTCATCGACGAATATTCCACCTGATAGCCGGCAACGAGCTCGGCTTCGGCTTCGGGCAGATCGAACGGAGGGCGGTTGGTTTCGGCCAGCGCGGTGATAAAGAACATGATGCCCATCGGGAACAGCAGCGGATTGAAGATGTTGCCGTTCAATATGCCCAGCACATTGCCCTTCTGGCTCATCACGATGTCCGACAGGTTGAGGCTCTGCGCGTACATCATCACCGAGACCAGGATGAAGCCCATCGAGACTTCGTAAGAGACCATCTGCGCCGCCGAGCGCAGGCCACCCAGGAAGGCATATTTGGAATTGGACGCCCAGCCCGACATAATGATGCCATAAACGCCCATCGACGAAACGGCGAACACATAGAGCAGGCCGACGTTGAGATCGGCCAGCACCAGGCCTGCATCGAACGGCATCACCGCCCACACCACCAGCGCCAGCGTGAAGCTGATCATCGGGGCGAGCAGGAAGACGCCGGTCGATGCGCCGGTGGGGATGATGGTTTCCTTCAGGAACAATTTGGCGGCGTCCGCAAAGGTCTGCAGCAGGCCGAACGGGCCGACCACGTTGGGGCCGCGCCGCATCTGCATCGCTGCCCAGATCTTGCGATCGGCATAAACCGCCAACGCCACGCCCACCATCACCGGGAAGGCAATGGCGAGGATCAGCGTCAGATTGGCGAGGAACCAGCCCGGGCCTTGCCCGAACTGTTCGACGAACCAGCCGGTGTAGGTCATTCGGCGGCCTCCTGCACCACGATGAGCGAGGAGACGCAGGCGGCCATAGTGGCACTGGCGCGGGCCACCGGGTTGGTGAGGTGGTAGTTGCTGTAGGCCAGATGCAGCGCGCCCTGCACCGGGGCGGCGTTCACGGCTGGCAGGGTGCCCACACGGGCGATCAGGCCGTCGCGGGCCAGATCGGGCCAATCGGCGGCGATGCGGCGGCGCAGGGCCGACAGATCATCATAGGGCAGTTTCTGGCCCAGCACGGAGGACAAGGCGCGCAGGATCGTCCAATCCTCGCGCGCGTCGCCGGGCGGCTGCGTGGCCTTCAGTGCGCGCTGCACGCGGCCTTCCATGTTCACATAGGTGCCGGGCTTTTCGGTGTAGGCAGCGGCCGGCAGGATCACATCGGCATGGCGCACGCCGTGATCGCCGTGAGTGCCGATATAGACGGTGAAGCGTCCGGACATCACGTTGACTTCATCGGCGCCAACCAAGAACAGCGCCTTCACACCGGTATCGCCGAGCAAAGCATTGACGCCGCCGTCGACGGCGAGGCCCAGCCGCAGTGCACCAGCGCGGGCGGCGGCAGTGTGGACGAGGTTGAAGCCGTTCCAGCCATCCTTGACCACGCCCAGTTGCACGGCAGCGGCGCGGGCGGCAGCATAGAGGCCAGGTGTTTTCAGCGCGCC
>JAIXPM010000221.1 GCA_027486275.1 Sphingomonadales bacterium
AGGCGCAGGGCATTGGCCACCACGATGATGGACGAGCCCGACATTGCGAGCGCCGCCACCAGCGGGGTGACGAGGCCGGCGATGGCGAGCGGCACGGCGATGATGTTGTAGCCGATGGCCAGCGCGAAATTCTGACGGACCACGGCCTGCGTCGCCCGTGCGGCGCGAATGGCGGTGGCGACCGGCGCGAGGCTGCTGCCCAGAAACACGGCATCGGCGGCATTCTGGCTGGCATCGGCCGCCGAACCTGGCGCCATCGAGACATGGCCGGCCGCCAGCGCCGGACCGTCGTTGAGGCCATCGCCGACCATCAGCACCTTGCGGCCTTCGGCGCTGAGCGCCTTGATCGCGGCCAGCTTGTCAGCGGGGTTGAGGCCACCTTCGCCGCGGACACCCAGCGCCTGCGCGACCGCCGCGACCGGTTCGGGCCGATCGCCGGAGAGGATATGGGCTGGAAGTCCCAGTTCGGCCAGTTCGGTGATGGTGCCAGAGGCGGCCGGGCGCAACGGATCGGCAAAACGCAGCAGGATTTCCGGCGCCGCGCCGATCGAGAGAGCGGCAGCCATCATGTCACCGTCATCGCTGGCGGGGCGGCCCAGCCGCACGACTTGGCCATGCCATTGGCCGCTTAGGCCTTCACCGGGCGTTTCCGTGACCAGTGTCACCCGTTGCGGCACGGTGCCGGCGGCGGTGAGGGCGGTGCGCAGGGCTTCGGAAAGTGGGTGGCGGCTGCACTGCGCGAGAGCCAGCGCGATGCCGGCTTGTGTTGCATCCAGCATCGACAGATCAACGGGTTCAGGCGACCCAAGCGTGAGGGTGCCAGTCTTGTCGAATACGGCGGTGTCCGCTTCGGCGAGCCGTTCGAGCGCGCTGCCGTCCTTCACCAGCACGCCAGCCTTCATCAGCGCGCCGGTGGCAACGATCTGGGCGGCGGGCACGGCGAGGCCAAGCGCGCAGGGGCAGGTGATGATCAGTACGGCCACCGCGATCAGCAGGGCCTCGTGCCAACTGGCGCCGGCCAGCATCCAGCCGATGAAACTGCACAGCGCCAGCGTGTGAACAGCGGGCGCATAAAGCCGCGCCGCCTTGTCGGCGATGCGGACATAGCGCGAGCGCCCTTGCGCGGCATCCTGCATCAGCCGGGCGATATCGGCGATGCTGGTATCGGCACCGGCAGCGGTGACGGCGACTTCCACGGCATCGCCGGTGTTGAGCGTGCCGGCCAGCACGGTGCCGCCGGGGCCGATCGCCACCGGCATGGCCTCACCGGTGATCAGCGATTGATCGAAATGGCTGCGGCCATTGAGGATCACGCCATCGGCAGCGAGGCGCTCACCGCTGGCGACCAGCATCTTCATGCCGGGCCTGATGTCGGCGGCCTTCATCCACTGGCTCTGGCCATCGTCGCCTACCACCAGCGCGCCGGCGGCCATGTGCTTCAACAGCGCGCTCACCCCGTCGCGGGCGCGATCGCGCATCACGGCATCCAGCCAGCGGCCAGCGAGCAGAAAGAACAGCAGCATCACGGCGCTGTCGAAATAGGCGTGGGCGCCGTGGGTGATCGTTTCAAACAGCGACAGCGCGGTTGCCAGGGTGACGCCGATGGAGATCGGCACATCCATGTTGGTGTGGCGGGCCTTCAGCGCGCTCCAGGCCGAACGGAAGAAGGGCTGGCCGGCATAGGCGACTGTGGGCAGGGCGATGAGGGCGGACAGCCAGTGGAACAGATCGCGAGTCAACCCGCCGGCGCCGGACCAGACCGAGACAGAGAGCAGCATGATGTTCATGGCGGCAAAGCCAGCGACAGCCAGCGCCTTCACCAGTTGCCGGGCTTCGCCATCGGGGCCGGCGAGTGCATCGCCGAGCGGACTCGCTTCGAAGCCGAGGCCGGCAAGGGCCTTGAGCAGCGCCGGAGCGGTGAGCGCCGGATCATGGCTGATCTGCACCTGTTTGGCGGTGAAATTTACCCGGGCGGCGGCAATGCCGGGCACGGCGGCGAGGCCGTTTTCCAGCTTGGAAATGCAGCCGGCACAGCGCATGCCGGGCACGCCAAAGCGCGATACTGCCAATGCTTCGCCAACGTGCAGAGGCGCGGGCTTGTTCATGCCAGCACCTCGAGCAGCCGTTTCACATCACGCCCGCTGCGGACGTCGATCCGCACCTGCCAGCGTCCGGCCGGCAGCGGCGTGGTGGAGACCAGTTGTCCCTTCTCATCAGACACGAATGTCAGTGCCACATCGGCGGCGCGGCCCAGCGGGTGATGGGCGGTGCCGGCGGCAGCAAAGGCCGCACCTGGCACGCCGATTACCACCCGGCGCGCGCTGTTCAGGCTGACCGGGGTGGCCCAACCCAGTTGATCCTGCGCCCGCGCCTTGGCCAGCCAGCCGTTGTATTTCTGGCTGGCGACATAGGAGTTGTCGACCACGGTGCCGCCGAAGGTGCCGCTGGCCAGCCGCGCCATGGTGATGTTCACGGCCACCACCACGCCGAAGAAGGCGACCATGATGCCAAGGAACATGCGGCCGGTGAAGGCGGGCTTGGGTTGGGCGGTGCCGTTCATGTCCCGGGGGGTCCTCATTGGCGGATGAACTTGATGTCGCGCGCGGCTTCGCGGCCATCCTTGGTGCCGGGCGTGGCATCCAGCGGGCGGGCAATCAGGGCGAACGGGGTTTCGCCCGCCAGCCCGGCCGGTGCGGCCACATAAAGGTGCAGGCGGGTAGTGGCATCGGCAGCCAGATTGAGCCGCACGCTGCGCGCGGCATCGCGGCGGTCCATCGCGTCCGTCCACATCCGGCCCTGGGGCAGGCCGGCCATGGTCAATTCCACGCTGCGCGGGCGGCCTTCCATGTTGCGCATCTTGATCGTCCAGCCGTTGCGCACCTGCCCGTCAGACATGGCGACAACCACGGGATTGCGGTCCTGAGCGCTGTCGATGGTCAGCCTGGCGCGCTCGCCCAGCGTGAACAGCATGGCGAGGCCGATGCTGCACCAGATGGCGAAGTAGATCAGGGTGCGCGGCCGCAGCAGAGTCTTCAGGATCGGCCTGGCAGCACCGCCAGCGCGCTCGTGCTTTTCATCATCAAGGTTGAGATAGTCGATCAACCCGCGTGGGCGGTTCAATTTGCCCATCACCTCGTCGCAGGCGTCAATGCACAGCGCGCAATTGATGCAGCCCAGTTGTGGCCCTTGGCGGATGTCCACGCCGGTGGGGCAGACGGACACGCAGGCGTTGCAATCGATGCAGTCGCCGACCTTCTCTCCGGCTGCGGCGGCCTTCTTCACACCCTGGGTGCGCGGTTCCCCGCGCCAGTCGCGATAGGTGACGATCAGCGATTTTTCGTCGAGCATCGCCGTCTGGATGCGCGGCCACGGGCACATGTAGATGCACACCTGTTCACGCATGAAGCCGCCAAAGATGAAGGTGGTGGCGGTGAGCACGCCGACGGTGGCATAGGCGACGAACGCCGCATCACCAGCGACGAACTGGCTGGCCAGCGTCGGTGCATCGGCAAAATAGAAGATCCACGCCCCGCCGGTCGCCATGGCGATGACGAGCCATATGCTCCATTTGGTCAGGCGGCGGCCGAGCTTGGCGGCTGTCCACGGCGCATTGTTCAGTTTCAGCTGCGCGTTGCGATCGCCATCGATCCAGCGTTCGACATGCTGGAACAGATCGGTCCACACCGTCTGCGGGCAGGCATAGCCGCACCAGGCGCGGCCCACCGCGGAGGTGACGAGGAACAGGCCGATGCCGGCCATGATCAGCAGGCCGGCGACATAGTAGAATTCCTGCGGCCAGATCTCGATATCAAACATGAAGAAGCGGCGGTTGGCCAGATCGACCAGCACCGCTTGATCGGGGGCATAGGCGCCGCGATCCCAGCGGATCCACGGCGTGACGTAGTAGACCGCCAGGCACAGGATCATCACCGCCCATTTCAGCTGGCGGAACCGGCCTTTCACGACACGGGGAAAGACCGGCTCACGTTTGCGATACAGCCCGCTGGTCGGGTTGATGAGATCAAGAGCCGACATTTGCCTCGCCAGTTGCGGCATCTGCCGTGACGGGGGCGGCCGGTGCCGGGTTGCCCTCGCCGCCGCCCAAGGAATGCACGTAAGCCGCCAGCATCTTCACGGTCGCCGCATCCAGTCGCGTGGCCCAGTGCGGCATCACCCCGTAACGCGCCTTGGCGATGGTCTGGGTCAGGCTGGCGCGATCACCGCCATAAAGCCAGATGCCGTCCGTCAGGTTGGGCGCGCCCTGTTCGCGCATGCCCTTGCCCTCAGGGCCGTGGCAGCTGGCGCAGTTTTCGGCGAACAACTGGGCACCGGCGGCCGAGGCCTTGCCCTGGCCGGAAATGGCGCGCACGTGGTTCACCAGCGCGCTGATCTGGCCTTTCGACAGGATGTCGGCAAATGAGGGCATCTGGCTGAAACGGGTTTCGTCCACGCCGGGGCTGCGGATGCCGTGTACGAGCGTGGTGTGGATCGACGTGATATCGCCGCCCCACAACCAGTCATCATCGTTCAGATTGGGATAGCCCTTTGATCCGGCGGCGCCCGAACCGTGACACTGCACGCAATTCACCTTGAAGGCGGCGCGGCCGCCTTCGATAGCGCTGCGCATGAGCTGCGGATTGGCGACAAGCTGGTCGATCGGGGTGGCAGCGATCGCCGTGGTGACCTTGGCGCGCGCCGCGGTCTGTTCCTTCAGCGCCTCATCGAGTTGGCCGCGGCTGGACCAGCCGGTGCCGCCCGCCACATCGGGAAAGGACGGATAGGCCACCACATAACCGGCGGCAAACACCACGGTGGCGGCAAAGATATAGACCCACCAACGCGGCAGCGGCGTATCCAGTTCCTCGATGCCATCCCATTCATGGCCCACCAGGTTGGTGCCGGTGGCTTCGTCAACGCGTTTGTTGTGATCAGTCATCACTGTCACTCCGGAAGATCAATTGTGCGGCTTCGTCATGGTGACGGCGGGCGCCGGGCCGGAACGTCCAACCAACAAAGCCCAGGAACAACAGGCACATGCCCAGCAGTGCCCAGCTGTCGGCAAACTGGCGCAGCAGTTCATAGCGGCTCATTTGGGCTGCTCCTGCGCTTCGCCTGCCTTGAAATCGACCAGCGTGCCCAGCATCTGCAGATAGGCCACCAGCGCATCCATCTCGGTCACCACTGCCGGATTGCCGTCATAATCGCGGCCTTGCGACTTGGGATATCGCTTCTGCAGATCCTCGATATCGGCATCGGTCGTGGCCTGTGCGGTAAGATCGGCGTTTGCCTGTTCGATGTCCTTGTCGGTGTAGGGCACGCCCACGACGCGCAGGGCTTTCAGATGTTCGCGCATGTCGCCGGCGTTCAGCGGCTTTTCGGCCAGGAAGGCATAGGGCGGCATGATCGATTCCGGCACGGCCTCACGCGGGTTCTTCAGGTGGCCAACATGCCATTCATCGGAATAGCGGCCGCCAACGCGGGCCAGATCGGGCCCGGTGCGTTTCGATCCCCACTGGAAAGGGTGATCATACATGCTCTCGGCGGCCAGGCTGTAGTGGCCATAACGTTCCACCTCGTCCCGGAACGGGCGCACCATCTGGCTGTGGCACAGGTAGCAGCCTTCGCGCATGTAGATGTTGCGCCCGGCCAGTTCGAGCGGGGTGTAGGGGCGTACGCCCTCCACCTTCTCGATGGTGCTGTCCACCCAGAACAGGGGGGCGATTTCCACGATGCCGCCGATGGCGACGGCAACGAGGGAGCACAGGCCAAGAAGCGTGATGTTGCGTTCCAGCGTGCGGTGGGAGAAGCCCTCTTTGGGCGGTGTTTCAGGTGTTGAAGCCATGGTTCTGCTCCCTCATTCGGCCGGTTGCAGGCCGCCAAGGCCAGCGCTGCGGGCTGGTGCCGGCAGCGGCCGGTCGGCAGCGGCGTTGTAGGGGGTTTCGGTCATCGCCGCTTCCTGGCGCAGGCGGCCGGCGATGGTCATCGCGATGTTCCAGGCAAAGACCAGCGCACCGGCGAGGTAGAGGCTGCCACCGAAGGCGCGCAGCAGATACATCGGGTGGATGGCCGCGATGGTTTCGGCAAAGCTGTTCACCAGATAGCCATCGGCACCATATTCGCGCCACATCAGGCCTTGGGTAAGGCCGGCCACCCACATCGATGCGGTGTAGAAAACGATGCCGGCGGTCGCGAGCCAGAAGTGCCAGTTGATCAGGCGCAGGCTGTACAGGCGCTGGCGGTTCCACAGGCGCGGCGCCAGATAATACATGCAGGCAAAGGTGATCATGCCGTTCCAGCCAAGCGCACCCGAATGCACGTGGCCGATCGTCCAGTCGGTATAGTGCGACAGGCTGTTGACCGACTTGATCGACATCATCGGGCCTTCAAAGGTGCTCATGCCGTAGAAGGCCAGCGCCAGCACCATCATGCGGATGATCGGATCGGTGCGGATCTTCTCCCAAGCGCCGTTCAGCGTCATCAGGCCGTTGATCATGCCGCCCCACGACGGCATCCACAGCATGACCGAGAACACCATGCCCAGGCTCTGCGCCCAATCGGGCAGCGAAGTGTAGTGCAAGTGGTGTGGGCCAGCCCAGATGTAGAGGAAGATCAGCGACCAGAAGTGGATGATCGACAAACGGTAGCTGTAGACCGGACGTTCGGCCTGCTTGGGCACGAAGTAGTACATCATGGCCAGGAAGCCGGCGGTGAGGAAGAAGCCCACCGCATTGTGGCCATACCACCATTGGGTCAGCGCATCCTGCACCCCGGCAAAAGCCGAATAGCTCTTCGAACCCGCCCAGCTGACCGGCATCGACAGGTTGTTGACCAGGTGCAGCATCGCAACGGTGATGATGAAGGCGAGATAGAACCAGTTGGCGACATAGATATGCGGTTCGCGCCGCTTGATAATGGTGCCGCCAAAAACGATCAGATAGGCGACCCACACGATGGTCAGCCAGATATCGACATACCATTCCGGTTCGGCATATTCCTTGGCTTCGGTGACGCCCAGCAGATAGCCGGTCGCGGCGAGCACGATGAACAGCTGGTAGCCCCAGAACACGAAACGGGCCATGCCGGGGAAGGCCAGCCGGGCGCGGCAGGTGCGCTGCACCACGAAGAAGCTGGTGCAGATCAGCGCGTTGCCGCCAAAGGCGAAGATCACCGCGGATGTGTGCAGCGGCCGCAACCGCCCGAAGGTGGTGTATTCAAACCCCAGGTTCAGCACCGGGTACGCCAGCTGCAAGGCGATGAAGAGCCCGGCGAGCAGACCGACGACGCCCCAGAAGGTGGTGGCGATCACGCCCCAGCGCACCGGCGCATCGTCATAAACGCTTTCATCATTGCCAATCTGGCCAGCGACATTGGCACCGGCCATCACCGCCAGCGCGGCGATCAGCGCCGCCAGCGCCATGATTCCCATGTGCACCGCAAAGGCGGTGTCTTGCGCCTGGGCCATGCCAAACAGCGCGATGATCATGGCCAGAAACAGGCCGCCTGATTTTGCCAGGGTCGCCGGCATGGTGTTGCCCCCTAATGGTTATTGCAGCTTTGGCCCTTTTGGCGCGCCGTGTTGCGCTGCGGGAATACGGGCAAGCCCTATTAGGTATTGCAACGGAGGGCGTTTTTTCCCAGTCTGGCAGCAGAACAACAAAAGGCCTGTGCAGTGCAGCAGGCCGGGGGCGTACATGCATCAACTGGCAATTGTTCATGACCATCCGGATGGGTTTCAGCCGCTGTTTGCCGCGCTGTCCCGGGCCGGGATCGATTATCTGCCGGTGCACACCGCCGGCCACGGCTTTGATCCCATTGGTGGCCAGCCGCCGGCGCCGGTGATTTTCAACCGCATCGCCATGAGCTCGGC
>JAIXPM010000434.1 GCA_027486275.1 Sphingomonadales bacterium
GTGGCGTTGGCATAGGCGGGCAATGCGGCGAGGCCCGGCAGATCGGCGATCACGTCGAGCACGAAACGCTGTTCGGTGGTGGGAGCGGTGTAGGGCATGAGCTGGTTTCCGTTTTCGCTGTCACCCCGGTATAGACGCGCGCCATGGCCAGCAAAAGCCGCATCCTTCTGCCCGACGCCGCCGGCATTGCCGCAGCGGCGGCGATCTTGCGCGCGCGCGGCCTGGTCGCGGTGCCAACGGAGACGGTGTACGGCCTGGCGGCGCGCGCGGACGACGGTGCGGCGGTGGCCGGCATCTATGCCGCCAAGGGCCGGCCGAGCTTCAACCCGCTAATCGTGCATGTGGCCGATGTGGCGCAGGCCGAGACTCTGGTACTGTTCTCGCCGCTGGCGCACGCGCTGGCGCAGTCCTTCTGGCCGGGGCCGCTGACCTTGGTGATGCCGCACCGGGCGGACGCGCCGGTGGCATCGCTGGTAACGGCCGGGCTCGACACGATCGCACTGCGCTGCCCGGCGCATCCCGTGATGCAGGCACTGGTGCGCAGCGTGGGCCCGCTGGCGGCACCGTCGGCCAATGCCTCCGGGCGGATTTCACCGACGCGGGCGGAACATGTGCTGGCATCGTTGGCCGACGTGCCGGTGATCGATGCCGGACCGTGCGCTGCGGGGGTGGAATCGACGATTGTTGCAGTGGAAGCGGGCGGGTGGCGTTTGCTGCGGCCCGGCGCGGTGGCTGTGGAGGCGATTGCGGCGGTGGCGGGCGAGCCGCTGGCTTCAGAGGACACGCCGGCTGTGCAGGCCCCCGGCATGATGGAGTCCCACTATGCCCCGCAGCAGCCGGTGCGCCTGGGGGCGGCGACAGCGCGGCCAGATGAATTTCACATCGGCTTCGGCCCTGTGAAGGGCGATGCCACGCTGTCGGCCAGTGGCGATCTGACCGAAGCCGCCGCCTGTCTGTTCGATCTGCTCCACATCGCGCAGGCGTCCGGCCGCGCTGGCATTGCTGTCGCGCCGGTGCCGCGGCACGGCCTCGGCCTCGCCATCAACGATCGTCTCGCCCGCGCGGCCGCGCCAAGAGGCTGATCCCAACGAAAGTGGGTGCAGGGCCTCAGGCCCTGCCCGCCGGAGGCCCTTGTCTTCCAACAAGCCCGATCAGAGCTTGCCGATCTTCTCTGCCGCTTCGCGCAGGATGGCAGCGATGGCTTCGGCGCGTTCGGCGCTTGATTCGGCGTCACGCACCGCGTCGCGCGCAGCGGCGCGCAGATCGTGCATCGCCTCGCGCAGCGGTTCGCGGCCATCGTCTGCATTGCAGCGCGCCATGTCGGCCAGGCGCTGCAGCGCGTCCTTCAACTGCGCTTCCGCTTCATCCAGCGCGGCACGGCCGGCATCGGTGATGGCATAGCGGCGGCGGCCTTCCTCGCCGGCGACTTCGGCGATCAGGCCTTCATCGGCCAGCATGGCGAGCATCGGGTAGATCATGCCCGGCGACGGCGAATAAAGGCCGGCGGACATGTTCTCGATGGCCTTGATCAGGTCGTAACCGTGGCGCGGCTCGTCCTTCAGCAGGTGGAGGACGAGGATCTTCAGCGCTTCGGCGCCGAAACGGCGGCGGCGCGGACGCGGGCTATCGCCGCCATCACCGAATTCATCGGCAAAGCGCTGCGCAAAGGCGGCCCAGCGGCTGCCACGGCCGCCGAAACGGCCGCCGAACTCCTTGTGGAAACCATCGCGATCGAAGTGGAAACGGAAGTGCATGGGGGAGACTCCAGTTCGGGGGTTGATGGGCTTTAAGATATATCTTGAGTGACTGTATTGCAAGACCCACACACAAGAAGCAGTCTCGTCCGAATAATTGCTATTGCGACGCGTTCGCATTTATTCCATCATCCAGCGATGGAGGTGAGCGATGTTTGTGCGGCATGATGAAAGCGGATCTGGTGGCGGGCCGTCGGGGCGGCCGCGCCGGGATGATCCGGCCGGATTGACGCGGGTTCAGCGCGAAATCCTCTGGTGCCTGCGCCGGCTGGCGATGGTGCGGCCGCTGGGCAGTGCGCGCGATGCCCATGTTCACGCCCTGCTGCAGCAACGCTTTGGCGAAGCGGGTCTGGGCCTCGAACATCATCTGCGCTGCCTGATTGTGGGCCTGGCGCAGCGGGCGGTGCGGCCGATCCGGCTGCATCTGCCCTGCCATGGTTCACTGGCCGAGGATGAGCAGCGGCTGCTGCTGGCGATGGGCGAGAGCCGTCGCCCTGCGCGACTGGCCGCCGTGCTGGCGCCGATGGCGGGAAGCCGCGGCGGCGAGCTGACACCGTTGCTGGCCGGCATTGCCGCCTTGTTGCCGGCGGAATAGCGCCATAAGCTTGCCCCCTTGCTTCAAGGGGGAACGATCATGCGCCTGTTGGCTGTTGCTGCTGTCTTGCTGGCGTCGTCGGCACTTGCGAAACCAGTTGTGCTCACCAATGGCCTGATCGTCGATGGTTCGGGCGAAGCGCCCTATGCCGGCTGGCTGGCGATGGACGGGGACCGGATCACCGGCATTGGCAAGGGTGCCGCGCCCGCCAGTGTGACGGGCGGCGCCA
>JAIXPM010000454.1 GCA_027486275.1 Sphingomonadales bacterium
CTGGTGCTGGCCGCCGATGATCTCAACAGCGATATCCACGCCAGTGCCGAATATCGCGCCCATCTGTGCGGCGTGATGCTGAAGCAGGCATTGGCCACTCTGGCCTGAAGGAGGCTGCCATGGCCGAACTGATCGTCACCACCACCCCCACGGTCGAAGGCCGCATGGCGACTCATTATCTGGGTGTCGTCGCTGGTGAAGCCATCATGGGTGCCAACATCTTCCGCGACATCTTCGCCGGGATCCGCGATATCGTTGGCGGCCGTTCCGGCGCCTATGAAGAAGTGATGCAGGGTGCCCGCGAGGAAGCGCTGCGCGAAATGGCCGATCGCGCATTGGCGCTGGGCGCTGATGCCGTGATCGGTGTGCAGATCAGCTATGCCGCCTTGGGCGCTTCGGATTCGATGCTGATGGTGGGGGCTGTTGGTACCGCCGTGAAGCTGGGCTGATTGCCGTTTGCCGGCGTGGTTGCTAAGGCCGCAACCATCCCGTTTCCAACCAGTTGAACGATCATGGCCGGCCACAGCAAATTCAAGAACATCATGCACCGCAAGGGCGCGCAGGATAAAAAGCGCAGCGCGTTGTTTTCAAAGCTTTCCCGCGAAATCACCGTGGCGGCGAAGATGGGCATGCCCGATCCAGCAAACAACCCGCGCCTGCGCGCCGCCGTGGTCGCTGCCCGCGTGGAAGGCATGCCGAAAGACAATATCCAGCGCGCCATCGACAAGTCGCAGGGTGGTGACATCGCGAACTATGAAGAAGTGCGCTATGAAGGCTTCGGCCCCGGCGGCGTGTCGCTGATCATCGAATCCCTCACCGACAATCGCAACCGCACCGCCACCAACGTGCGCACCGCCATGGCCAAGAATGGCGGCAACCTCGGCGCGTCGGGCAGCGTGAGCCACGGCTTCGAGCGGCTGGGCCTGATTGCCTATCCTGCAAGCGCCGGCAGCGCCGATGCCGTGTTCGAAGCCGCGCTGGAAGCCGGCGCCGACGATGTGCAGTCGAACGAGGACGGCCACGAAATCTGGTGCAGCATCGAAAATCTGCACGACGTCGCTCGCGCGCTGGAGCCGGTGCTGGGCGACAGCGGCCAGGCGAAGCTGGCGTGGAAGCCGGGCACGATGGTCACTGTTGGCGCCGACGATGCTGCGCAGTTGATGAAACTGATCGACATTCTGGACGATGATGACGACGTGCAGACCGTGTGGGGCAATTACGACGTGCCCGACGACGTGATGGCCGGCTTGTGAAGCTGGGGCTGGCTGCGCTCGCGATGATCATGGCCACGCCTGCCGCTGCCGATCCTGTTGCCGATATCAAGGCCGCGCGCGCGGCCTACAACGCCGCGATCGCCGCCCGCGATGCCGCTGGCGTGCGCGCCGCGCTGGGTGAAGGCTATGTCGGCATTGCCGGCACCGGCGGCGAAGCCATTATCGGCGCCGACTCCATGGCCGATTATTTTGCCCGCGCCTTCAAGACGCCGGGCTTTCTCGGCTTCGTTCGCACACCCGACGTGGTCACGGTGGCCGTCCCGCCGCTGCGCGCGATGGAACGCGGTCATTGGTCGGGTGGCAGTCTTACTGGGCGGTTCAGCGGCGAATATCTGGCGGTGTGGGTGCCCACGCCCACGGGCTGGAAACCGCGCAGCGAAACATTCGTGACGCTGTCCAACGGAGCGCCCGGCAAACCGTGAGGCTGATCCTCGGCCTCGATCCCGGTTTGGCGGCGACGGGGTGGGGCGTGATCGTGGTTGAGGGCAATCGCCTGCGCCATATCGCCCACGGCACGGTGAAAACGGCGGCCACCGCGCCGCTGGCCGAACGGCTGGTGGCGCTGCATGACGGCCTGATGACGGTGATCGGCGACCACGGCGCCACCGAAGCCGCCGTGGAAGAGGTGTTCGTCAACGCCAATCCGCAATCGACGCTGAAACTGGGGCAGGCGCGCGGCGTCGTGCTGCTATGTTCGGCGCGTGCTGGCCTGCCCGTGGCAGAATATGCCACAAGGCTGGTGAAGAAGGCGCTGACCGGGGTGGGCAATGCCAGCAAGGATCAGGTGCAGGCGATGGTGGAGCGGTTGTTGCCAGGCGTGAAAGTGGTGGGGGCCGATGCGGCCGACGCGCTCGCCGTGGCGATTGCTCACGCGCATCTGGGCGCCAGTTTGCGAAAGGGCCTGCTGTGATCGCGCGGCTCAAGGGATTGGTGGACAGCGTTTCGGCCGATAGCGTGATCGTCGATGTGAACGGCGTAGGCTATCTGGTGCAGGCCTCCACCCGCATGCTGGCTTCGCTGTCGGTGGGGCAGCCGGTGGCGCTGCACATCGAAACCCAGGTGCGGGAAGACGCCATCACTCTGTTCGGCTGCGTTTCCGAATCCGAACTCGCGGCCTTCCGGGCGCTGATCACGGTGCAGGGCGTTGGCGGCCGGGTGGCGCTCAACATTCTCTCTGTGCTTACGCCCGATCAGGTCGCGCACGCAGTCGCAGCGGGTGATTCCGCATCGCTGGCCCGTGCCAACGGAGTCGGCCCCAAACTCGCCGCCCGCATCGCCAACGAACTGAAGGGCAAGCTGG
The DNA here is from genome assembly GCA_027486275.1 of Sphingomonadales bacterium. The sequence goes on from JAIXPM010000454.1 coordinate 2,575, forward strand.
GCGGCGTCGCGATGGCTGCCGGTGCGCCCCTGCCGGTGACGGCCGGCGCGCGTGTCGTGGAGGATGCCGTCTCGGCGCTCGCCGCGCTGGGCTTCCGTCCGATGGATGCCAGCCGCGCGGTTTCTGAAGCGCTGGCTGAAGTGGGCGAGGGGGCGGCCCTGAATGACGTGGTGCGAGTGGCGCTGAAGAAAAGTGCGCGGTAAGGAACGCCTACCCGCATGACCGCCGATCTCACTCCCCATCGTCGCCCCGACGATATCGATGCCGCGCTGCGGCCCAAGGGCTTGGACGAGTTCATCGGTCAGCAGGGCTTGCGCGAAAATCTTGGGGTGTTCATTGCCGCCGCCCGATCGCGCGGCGAGGCGATGGACCATGTGCTGCTGCACGGCCCACCGGGCCTCGGCAAGACAACACTGGCGCAGATCGTGGCGCGCGAACTGGGCGTCGGTTTCCGTGCAACCTCAGGTCCGGTCATCGCCAAGGCCGGCGATCTCGCGGCAATCCTGACCAATCTCGAACCGCATGA
>JAIXPM010000054.1 GCA_027486275.1 Sphingomonadales bacterium
TCAACCCCTAGTGGTGTGACTCAAAAGACTCACCTGGAAGTTTCTTCGCGCAGTCGCTGCAGAACGGCGCGCACGGGCGCAAAGCTGGCGCGGTGATGGGGCGTTGCACCCAATCTGTTCAGTGCATCGGCATGCGCCGCGACACCATAACCCTGGTTGGTCGCCCAGCCATAGCCAGGGTACGCGGCGTCCAGTTCCGCCATGATCCGGTCGCGCGTGACCTTGGCGATAATGGACGCGGCCGAGATCGCGGGCTCGCAGCCGTCGCCGCCCACGATGGCCGTGGCCGGCCAGCGCCATTTGGGCAGGCGGTTGCCATCAACCAGCACATGGGCGGGCGCTTCCCCCAGCGCGTCGACCGCGCGCGTCATCGCCAGATAGGTCGCCTGCAGGATGTTGATCGCGTCGATCTCCACCACGCTGGCCTGGCCGACACCAATCAGGCAGTCGCTGTCGTGCAACGCGTGGAACAGCGCCTCACGCCGCTTCGCGCTCAATTTCTTGCTGTCATCAAGGCCCGTCGGCACCCGCCCGCGCAGGATGACGGCGGCTGCCACCACCGGCCCCGCCCACGGCCCGCGCCCGGCCTCGTCAACCCCCGCGATCAGACCCGCCATGGCGGAAAGCGCCGCGCTTCACCGGCAGCATAAAGGCAGATGCGATTGCCGGCGGGATCGCGCAGCCGGGCTTCCCGCCACAGCCAGTCCTCGTCCCGCGGCATCTGCTCGATCATCAACCCTGCCGCCACCAGTTCCGCCACCCAGGCATCGAGCCGCAGTGATTCCAGGTAGACAGTGGCGCCGCCAGCCAACCCATCGCCAACATGGATCGAAAGCGTCACGCCATTGCCCGCCTCGAACCGCGCATAACCATTGTCCGGACTGTCCACGATCAGGTGCAGACCCAGTTGCCGATAGAAGGCCAGCGACGCGCCATAGTCGGTGGCCGACACTGTGATCTGATTCAGCACCGGCGCCGGTGCGGTGATGTCGTTGATCACCTGGCCATGGCCCATCGGCCCATGACCCTGCCCCAACCCCGGCGCCGATCGCAGCGCCAGCCGCACATAGATCCGCGCGCGTTTCACGGCTTCGGGCAGCGAGAGCCCCTGCCCCAGCCCACACGCCAACGCGCTCGACAGGGTGCAGCCGGTGCCGTGGCTGTGCCGGGTTTCGATCTTCGTATCGGTGAACGCCAAATGCCCCTGCCGCGTCACCAGCCAATCAGTCAGCTGGTCACCCTCCAGATGCCCGCCCTTGGCCAGCACCGCGCGCGGGCCCGCGTTCAGCAATTCCTGCGCCGCCAGCAGCATGTCGGCCGCATCCTCCACCTCGGTCTCGGTCAGCGCGACAAGTTCGGGCACGTTGGGCGTGATCACGCTGGCCATCGGCAGCAGGCGCTGCATCATCGCCCATACAGCATCCTCCTCGATCAGCGCCGCGCCGCCCTTGGCGATCATCACTGGATCGAGCACGATGGGCACACGGCAACCCTCAAGCGCATCGGCGACCGCGTTGATGGTGGCTTCATTGCCCAGCATGCCAATCTTGATGGCATCCACACCGATATCATCGATGCAGGCGCGGATCTGGCCGGCCACGATCTCCGGCGGCACCGTGTGCACCGCGCTCACACCCAGCGTGTTCTGCACGGTGATCGCCGTCACCGCTGTCATGGCGTAACCGCCCAGTGCAGTGATCGTCTTGATATCCGCCTGAATGCCAGCGCCGCCGCCACTGTCCGACCCGGCGATGGCCAAGATGCGCGCGGTCATGCGGCCGCCGCAGTAACGGCCGCACAGATATCATCGACCACGCGGCCGACCAGCGCCTTGTCCTCGCCTTCGGCCATCACGCGGATCAATGGCTCGGTGCCGCTCTTGCGAATGAGCAGACGCCCCTGCCCGGCCAGCTTGGCCTCCCCCGCAGCAATTGCGTCCTTCACACTTTCGGCCTCCAACGGCGCGCCGCCCTTGAAGCGCACGTTCTTCAGCAGCTGCGGCAGCGGATCGAACAGGTGGAGCAACTCGCTTGCCGGCTTGCCCGAACCCACCAACGCGGCCAGCACCTGCAGCGCCGCCACCAGCCCATCGCCGGTGGTCGCATGATCGGACAGGATGATATGCCCTGATTGTTCGCCGCCCACGTTGCAGCCGGCCGTGCGCATCAGTTCCAGCACGTGCCGGTCGCCCACATTGGCGCGGTGCAGCGCGATCCCCTTGCTCTCCAGGAACCGTTCCAGCCCCAGATTGCTCATCACGGTCGCCACCAGCGCCCCGCCCTTCAGCGTACCGGCTTCCGCTGCACGTGACGCGATCAGCGCCATCAGCTGATCACCATCCACCACCTGGCCGCGTTCATCGACCACGATCAACCGATCTGCATCGCCATCCAGCGCGATGCCGATATCGGCGCCCGATTCCAGCACCTTCAACTGCAGCGCCTTGGGATGGGTCGATCCCACCTTGTCGTTCACGTTGAACCCGTCCGGCGCCACGCCAATGGCGATCACTTCGGCACCCAATTCCCACAGCGCCGCCGGCGCCACCTTGTAGGCCGCACCATGGGCGCAATCGATGACGATCTTCAGCCCATCCAGGCGCAGATGTTCCGGGAAGGTCGCCTTGGCAAAGTGGATATAGCGCCCCTGCGCGTCATCAATGCGCCGCGCCCGGCCAATGGCGCGCGGTTCGGCGAGCGGAATCTCTTCTTCCAGCAGCGCTTCGATCGCCATCTCGTCGTCATCCGACAATTTATAGCCATCGGGGCCGAACAGCTTGATGCCATTGTCGTGAAACGGGTTGTGGCTGGCGGAGATCATCACGCCGATATCGGCCCGCATCGATCGTGTGAGCATGGCCACCGCCGGGGTGGGCATCGGGCCGAGCAATGTCACATCCATGCCAACGCTGGTAAAGCCGGCAACCAGTGCCGATTCCATCATGTAGCCCGAAAGCCGCGTGTCCTTGCCGATCACCACCCGGTGCGTGTGGCTGCCCCGCAGGAAATGCCGCCCGGCGGCCTGGCCCAGTTTCAGGGCGATGGCGGCGGTCATCGGCGGGCTATTGGTCAGGCCACGAATGCCATCGGTGCCGAAATAGCGGCGGGTTTGCTTGCTGCTCATGGGTGGATTCTCTAGCCTGTGATGCAAAGCAAAGAAAGGACGCGCCATGCAGACACGCAAGATCGGCCCGCTCACCGTGTCGGCTCTCGGCCTCGGCTGCATGGGCATGGCGGGCACCGCTGGCCAGGCCGCCATGTATGGGCCTGTCGATCGCGCTGAAGCCATCGCCACCATCCATCACGCATTGGATATCGGCATCAATTTCTTCGACACCGCCGAAGTCTATGGCCCCTTCGCCAATGAGCAGCTGGTCGCCGAAGCGCTGGCCGGCCGCCGCCACCAGGCCATCATCGCCACCAAGTTCGGTTTCCGCATCGAAAATGGCCGGGTCGCCGGCGTCAACAGCCATCCCGATCACATCCGCGCCGTGTGCGAAGCCAGCCTGAAGCGGCTCAACACCGACGTGATCGACCTGTTCTATCAACACCGCGTCGATCCCGCCGTGCCCATTGAAGACGTGGTCGGCACGCTGGCGGACCTGGTGAAGGACGGCAAGATCCGCGCCATCGGCCTGTCCGAATGCTCCGCCGCCACCCTGCGCCGCGCCTGCGCCGTCGCGCCCATCGCCGCCCTGCAAAGCGAATGGAGCCTGTGGGAACGCGACGTCGAAGCCGAAATCGCCCCCACTGCCCGCGAACTCGGCGTCACTTTCGTGCCCTATTCGCCGCTCGGCCGCGGCTTCCTCACCGGCAGCGTGCCGCGCGCGGAGGATCTGCCCGACGGCGATTATCGCAAGGCCGATCCGCGCTATCAGGGCGAGAATTACGATACCAACATGGCCGCTGTCGCCGTGGTCAAGTCCATCGCCACCGCCCACAGCGCCAGCCCGGCCCAAGTTGCCATCGCCTGGCTGCTGGCAAAAGGCCCCGACGTCGTGCCCATCCCCGGCTGCAAGCGCCGCACCACGCTGATCGACACGGCCGGCGCCGCCGCGCTCACCATGTCCGCCGCGGACATCGCCGCGCTCGACACTGCCCTGCCCCACACCGCCGGTCTGCGCTACGGCAGCAAGGCCGCGCTGGCGATGACTCGGTTGTAAGAGCGTCACTGGCGGAAATCGGCCATCATCTTCACGCGACCACTGGCAGCGCAAGCGGTGCGGGCGTAGCGTTCACATCATGCACGCACCCGTCGCACCATCCGTTCACGGCCTCGATTTCGACACCATGAACGCCGCCCGTTTCGCCCGCGATCCAGCGTACGACGGCATCTTCTTCATCGGCGTCAAAACAACTGGCATCTATTGTCGCCCGGTCTGCCGCGTGCGCCAACCGCTCACGCGCAACATCAGTTTCTTTCCCAGCGCCGCTGCCGCCGAACGCGCCGGTTATCGCCCCTGCCTGAAATGCCGCCCCGAAAGCGCGCCCTTCTGTCCGGCCTGGAACGGCACCAAGACGACCGTGGAACGGGCGCTGAAACTCATCGATGAAGGCGCGCTCGATGGTGAAGGCACGGTGGAAGCCCTCGCAACACGTTGCGGCGTCGGCGCTCGCCACCTCACCCGCCTGTTCCGCCAGCACTTGGGCGCCTCTCCCATCGAAGTCGCCCAAACACGCCGCGTCCAACGCGCCATGCAGATGATCGCGCACACACAACTGCCGATGACCGAAATCGCTCACGCTGCCGGCTTTGCGTCCCTGCGCCGTTTCAACGAAGTGATCAGCGCCCGCTACGGCCGGCCGCCATCGGAGTTGCGCAAGGTGCGCCCCCACAACGTCACTTGACCGGAGCCGCCCAAACCAACTAGGCCCAGCCCCGGACAGATGGCCGAGTGGTTTAAGGCAGCGGTCTTGAAAACCGCCGTGGGTGAAAGCTCACCGTGGGTTCGAATCCCACTCTGTCCGCCACATATTCAATGTTTTCAATGTGTTATTAGAAGCATTCGGGTAAAATCCACCTTTCGACCCACCTTTGAAACCGGTCTAGGGGCGCATGTGGAACGGCAAGAACACGCCCCCCCCTTCAAATCCCTGCCCAGCGAGACCCCACCCCGGGGGCACCCCCCTTTCCCAGATATGGGACCCACGCTTCCTTCGTCCATATTGATCTGCTCATTGGATGGTGGTGTTTCATTCATAGCCTTGCCGGCACCATCTTGGTCGGGGCGTCATCCATACCCGGGCTGGTGAGCGCGAACTGGAGCAACGTCCCGTGCTGGAAATCTTCCCTATGCTTGATCGCCGCAATCGATCCGCTGAAGAGGGTCTTACCCAATCAGCTTACGCGAACTGTTTTGGCTAATCCTTACAAGCGAATTGGAATTCAAAGTTGATTGACGCTGTCTTATTCTACTAGTAACCTTTAACTTGATAGTTAGCTACTAACATATGTTAGTATTACAATAGTTTTCTATCGTAAACAAAGCTTGTTTTACAAGCCAGGTCTCAGGAAGAAGTTAAAATAATGTTTAAAAAACTATCAGCCGCACTCGTTGCGATGTCCCTCGTTACTGTTGCCCAGCATGCTTCGGCGCAAAACAATTCGGTTAGTGCAGCGCAGGCAGCGGCGCCTGCTTCGGCGCAACTCAGTCCGGTTGGAAAAAAAGTAAAAGCATTGGCAGACGAGGTTGCTCGTGCTGAGGCAGCAAAAAAGAAATCAGTAGCAGATATGCAAGCACTCGTAGACGCATCGAAGGCAGCAAAAGCTGCAGCAGGAAAAAAATAACAAGTCTATTTCGGCTAGGGCCGTACATCGTGCGTCCCTAGCTCTCCCTTTTATCCTGTGGCTTACCTGCTTCGAAGAGACGGCTTCCTTGCCACCCGTGGCATTTTCGCTTCTCGGTGACGCTACTTTTCCATTAAAGTTTTTGGTTTCCGACCCTTTGTACGGGTTGATCCCAGCGCCACCAGATCAAGAGCGAACACAAGGCTCTCAGCCTCGTGGAAGAAGACTGCCATCTCATCGCGGTCAGCCTTGGCCTCCAGCGTCTCCCCGCCATGCCTGTACTGCGGGTGGTTGGGCGCCTCGCCTATCCGCCAAGATAAAACCGCGCGCCCGTTAGGGCCCTGCGTGTGTGCTGAGCGTTGCAGCGACGTTCAAGCAGCGCGCGGCAAACCCCGTGCCGGACTGTCGATGTCCGTCAGGCGATCTGCATGCGCAGCATCCACACATATTTCTCGTGGTCGCCCAGCCGGCGGGTGAGCAGATCGGCGGTGACGATGTCGCCATGCTCTTCCGCGATGTCGAGCGCGTCGCGCAGTGTCTGGCAAACCAGGCCATTGTCGCGCATCAGCATCGCCACCTGCTGGCCGGTGTCGATCGGCCGATCTTCATCGCTGATGCAGCTGAGATGGCCATAGGTGGTGTAGCTCGCTGGCGCCTTGTGGCCGAGCGCACGGATGCGTTCGGCGATTTCGTCGATGGCGACGTAAATCTCGCCATATTGCTGCTCGGTCAGCTTGTGCAGGCCATAAAAGGCAGCGCCAGCCACGTTCCAGTGCACGCCCTGGGTCTTGATGAACAGCTGGAAGCTGTCGGCCAGCACCTTCCCCAGTTCGTCGGCGACTTCGGCATAGGCGCCTTCGCTGAGCCCGGTGCCGGGCGCGAACTCGGGCTGATAGGCCGTGAGGCTGGGATTGTCGGTATCGGTCAGCGCAACGAGATCGTCCGCTGCGGTCGTATTGGATTTGGCCATGGGGGAAGCCTTTGCTGGGGATGAACTTCAGCAACGCTCCGGCGGGGGACAAGTTCCGCAGAGACGCTGCTGTTTTACGCGTCGGATGCGGGATCGATGGCGCGGGCGACCTGTTCGGTTTTCTGTTCGGGCAGCAGGATCAGCAACAGGATGAAAGCGGCGAGCAGCAGGCAGATGCTGTTTGGCACGATGATCGCCCAATCGCCGCGCAACACGCCATAGCTGATCCACAGGGTGAAACCCACGCAGGCAAGGACATAAGTGAATGCCGACAGCCCTTCGGTGTGGCGCTCCTTGATGATTTTCCAGGCCTGCGGGGTAAAGCTGGCCACCGAAGTGATGGCGGCAAGGCTGCCGATCCATGCGGCCGTGTTCATGGTGATGAACTTTCGCAGCCGATGGCTGGGTGGGTAACAGCCGTGGCGGCCCAGTTGCTGGCCGCCACGGTGCACCGGTTCAGTTATCCGAGCCGAAACGGATAAAGTGGATCAGCGGCGCTGATTCCGGAAACCGTCGATATTGCTGTAATAATCGTCGATCGAGCCGGACTTGCCGTAATCGAAATTGTCGAGCTCTTCACGGCTGTAGGTTGGCGCGCTGCCCAACGCCTCGCGGCTGAGATTGACAACATAGCCGCCCTCATCGGTATCGTAGGACAGACCATCCCACGGCAGCTGGTGATATTTTTCACCCATGCCCAGGAATCCGCCGAACGACATGACGGCATAACGAACCTGGCCGGATTGCTTGTCGATCATCATTGCTTCGACGCTGCCCAGCTTTTCGCCGTCGTGGTTGTACACGCTGGTGCCGGTTACCCGTTCGCTGCTGATCAGCGAACCGTTGGTGTCTGATGCGGCACCGTTGGCATCGCGCCTGGAATCCGAATGATCGGCCGAGGGCTGGCCAAAGGTCGATTGGCCGGTGGTGGTGCCATTGGGGGGATAGCTGCTCATGGGAACATTCCTGTGCGTTGAAGGGTTGACCAGAGGCAAAGGCGCAGCGGGCCCGCGCTCTTGTCTCCTGCTCAAACAACCCGCCGGCTGGCCGCCGGTTCCCGCCCGCTCGAACACTTGGCCGCGAATATACACGCGCCGGTCTGCACATGGGCGCTGCGCCTGTTCGCCGGAACCCAAGCGCTTTTCAGGCGTACTCTGCTCACACCGGGCGTCTGCGCGGTCATGACATCAAGCCAAAGGAAATCCCCGATGCCCCTGTTCTGTGAAGATGTCGCAGGTGCCGGTGTGCGGCCAATATTGATCGTGCTGTCGCATCTGCGCTGGGATTTCGTGATGCAGCGCCCGCACCATGTGCTCAACCGTGCGGCGGCCGATTTCGATATCTGGTTCATGGAAGAACCAGTGATCGAAGGCAGCATCGCAATGGTGCGGGAAATGTCGCGCGGGGCCGGCATCACGGTTGTGCAGCCGGTGGTGCCGGCCGGCACCAGCGCCGCCGATGCCCTTGCCCACCAGGGCGAGATTGCCGCCCGGTTGGTGGCCAAGGCCGGATCGGGGGCCGGA
>JAIXPM010000218.1 GCA_027486275.1 Sphingomonadales bacterium
AAGAAGCATAATATCTGGGTGCTTTCCGATCTGGCCTATTCGGAAATCTATTTCGATGGCGTGCCCACCCCGTCCATCCTGCAGGTGCCGGGTGCCAAGGATGTGGCGATCGAGTTCACATCGATGAGCAAGACCTATTCAATGGCCGGCTGGCGCATCGGCTTTGCGGTGGGCAACAAGACGCTGATTTCGGCGCTGACCCGGGTAAAGTCCTACCTGGATTATGGCGCCTTCACGCCGATCCAGGCTGCGGCCGTGGCAGCGCTGAATGGCCCGCAGGATATCGTGCAGCAGAACCGCGAGCTTTATGGCCGCCGCCGCGACGTGATGGTGGAAGCCTTTGGCCGCGCCGGGTGGGACATCCCGCCGCCGCGCGCCTCCATGTTCGCCTGGGCGCCGTTGCCGCCGGCACTGGCGCACCTGGGCAGCCTGGAATTCTCCAAGCAATTGCTCACCGAAGCCGGTGTCGCCGTGGCGCCGGGCGTGGGTTATGGCGAGGATGGCGAAGGTTTCGTGCGCATCGCACTGGTGGAAAACGAACAGCGCCTGCGCCAGGCCGCCCGCAATATCCGCAAATATCTGCAATCGATGGGCGTCAACACGCCTGCCGCCAACGCGGGATCCTGAACCATGGTAACGCCGCTGCGGATCGGGATTGCGGGCCTGGGCAATGTGGGCGCTGGGGTCGTGAAGATCCTGTCCCAGAATGCCGAGTTGGTGGCGAAGCGCGCCGGGCGGCCCATCGTGGTCACCGCCGTTTCGGCGCGCGATCGCAGCCGGGATCGCGGCGTGTCGCTGGACGGCATCGCCTGGGTGGATGATGCCGCCGAACTGGCCAGCCGCAACGATGTCGATGTGGTGGTGGAACTGATCGGCGGCAGCGATGGCCCGGCGCTCACGCTGGCGCGGCGCACGCTGGGCGCAGGCAAGCCGCTGGTGACGGCCAACAAGGCGATGCTCGCCCATCACGGCCTGGAACTGGCCGAAGCGGCCGAAAAAGCCGGCCTGCCCTTGAAGTATGAGGCCGCGGTGGCCGGCGGCATCCCGGTGATCAAGGGGCTGGCCGAAGGCGCGGCCGCCAACCGCATCACCCGCGTTTATGGCCTGATGAACGGCACCTGCAATTATATCCTGTCGCGCATGGAAGCCGAAGGGCTGGGCTTTGCCGACGTGCTGGCCGATGCGCAGGCGCTGGGCTTTGCCGAGGCTGATCCCAGCTTTGATATCGACGGCATCGATACCGCGCACAAACTTTCGATCCTCGCCGCGCTGGCCTTTGGCGCGCGCATCGATTTTGCCGGCGTGGCCTGCCATGGCATCGGTAATGTCGCCGCCGCCGATATCGCGCAGGCCGCCGCACTGGGCTTCCGCATCAAGCTGGTCGGCCTTGCCGAAGCCGAGAATGGCGAATTGTTCCAGCGCGTCCATCCGGCGCTGGTGCCGATCGATCACCCGATTGCCACCACCATGGGCAGCCTGAACGCCGTGGTGGTGGAAGGCGATTTCGTGGGCCGGTTGTTCTTCCAGGGCCGCGGCGCGGGCGAAGGGCCAACCGCCAGCGCCGTGGTGGCTGATCTGGTCGATATCGCCCGCGGCGATGTGCGCCCGCCGTTCGTGATGCCGGTGGCCGATCTTGCTGCCCTGCCCCGTGCGCCAGCGGCGGATCGGCGCGGGCGTTATTATCTGCGCCTGTCCGTGGCGGATCGCGCCGGCGTACTGGCGGAGCTGACAGCGGCCCTGCGCGACAGCGGTGTTTCCATCGAAAGCCTGGTGCAGCGCGGCACCTCCAGCGACGGCGATGCCATGGTGGTGATGGTCACCCATGAAGCCCGCGAAGCCGATGTGCTGGACAGTCTGGCCCGCATGGCGGCCTCGCCCGCGGTAAGCGGGCAGCCGGTGATGATGCACATCCTTGATTTCTGACGCTTCCGCGTCGGGCGCGATTTTTGACGCCTTCCGCCCTGCCCCGTCGGGGCGTAAAGCGAAGAACGTTTGATTCGACTGTGGGAAAAAAACAAATGACGGCTTCAAGCCCAGTACAGCCTTCGACGGCGCTTGATCGCGTGCTCGTTCTCGAAATGGTGCGCGTCACCGAATATGCCGCCATTGGCGCATCCAAGATGATCGGCCGCGGCGACGAAAAAGCCGCCGATGCTGCCGCCGTGGAAGCCATGCGCGGCGCGCTCAACATGCTGGATTTCGATGGCACCGTGGTGATCGGCGAAGGCGAACGGGATGAAGCGCCGATGCTGTTCATCGGCGAAAAGGTGGGCAAGGCCATCGGCACCGGCCCGCGCATCGATATCGCGCTGGATCCACTGGAAGGCACCACCATCACCGCCAAGGCCGGCCCCAACGCGCTGGCCGTGCTGGCGATTGCCGAAGAAGGCGGGCTGCTCAACGCGCCGGACGTGTACATGGACAAGATCGCCGTTGGCCCCGGTTATCCCGACGGCGTTATCGATCTGGCCAAAAGCCCAACCGAAAATGTGAAAGCCGTGGCTGCCGCCAAGGGCGTGCCGCCCAGCGACATCATCATCTGCGTGCTCGACCGGCCGCGCCATGAAGCGCTGATTGCCGAACTGCGCGGTATTGGCTGCGGCATCATGCTGATCCCCGATGGCGACGTGGCCGGCGTGATTGCCACCACCAACCCCGATACCGGCATCGATCTGTACATGGGTTCGGGCGGCGCACCGGAAGGCGTGCTGGCTGCGGCCGCGCTGCGCTGCGTTGGCGGGCAGATGCAGGGCCGCCTGCTGTTCCGCAACGATGATGAGCGTGGCCGCGCCCGCCGCTGGGGCATCACCGATCTGGATCGCATTTATGGCCTGACCGACATGGCCAAGGGCGATTGCATCTTTGCCGCCACCGGCGTGACCGATGGTTCGATGCTGAA
>JAIXPM010000151.1 GCA_027486275.1 Sphingomonadales bacterium
AGCCACCAGCACCATGGCCATGCCGGTCATCGCGGCGACGATGCCGAATCGCATTTCACCGTGAAGATCAACGCAGCCAGCTTTGCCGGGCAAAGCCGCATCGCCCGCCAACGCGCCGTTTATGCCGCGCTGGGCGATCTGGTCGCGCCTGATCGCATCCATGCGCTGCGCATCGTCGCATCGGCCCCCGGCGACGCCTGATGCGCGCCGCGATTGCCGCCCTTGCCCTGCTGGTCGCCTCTCCGGCGACGGCCGCCACCGAAGCGGCCGGCAGCCTGGACGGCGTCACCATCATCGATCGGCTGGACGTGAACGACCTTGCCGCCGGCAGCGTGCAGCGCTTCTGGTTCCGGGCCGGGATGAGCCCCATCGGCCAGCCGTGGCTGGTGCCGGTGGTGGTGGTGAAGGGCGCCCAACCCGGTCCACGTTTGCTGCTCACGGCCGGCATTCACGGCGATGAGCTGAACGGCATCGCCGTGCTGCACCGGCTGGCCGCCACAGTAGACCCGGCGAAACTGGCCGGCACGCTCACGCTGGTGCCCGGCCTCAATCCGCCCGGCCTGCTGCAATCCACACGGCAGTGGACGCCGGACTGGTCCCGCAGCGCCCCCAATCTGAACCGTGAGCTGCCCGGCAAGGAAGGCGGCTCTGCTATCGCCGATTTCGCCGGCCGGCTGTGGAGCCGCCTGATCCGCCCCAATGCCGACAGCGCGGCGGACCTGCACACCCAATCGCGCGGCACGGCCTATATGATGTATGCCTTTGCCTCCACGCCGCGCACCCGCCGCATGGCTGAACTGGTGGCGCCCGACATCATCAAGATGGACAAGGGCGACAAGGGCACGGTGGAAAACACGCTGACCGATGATGGGGTACCGGCAATCACGCTGGAACTGGGCCGGCCCGAGATGTTCGACGACACCATGATTGCGCGCGCTGAGTCCGGCCTCACCAACCTGATGCGCGAGATGAAGATGCTGCCCGGCCAGGTGACGCCGCCGCCAGCCGGCCTGACCGTGGCCAATGATATCGTTGCCGTGCGCGCGCGCCTGCCCGGCTGGGCCCGCCTGCTGCTGCCGATCGGCAGCGCGGTGAAGAAGGATCAGGCGATTGCCGAAGTGCGCGATGCCTTTGGCCGCAGCCTGGAAACGGTGGTGGCGCCGGCCGATGGCCGCATCAACATGATCACCACCGATCCCCGCGTCGCTGCCGGCGACACCATTGCCCGCATCGTCTGGTGGTCCCCCGATCCTGCGTGCCAGAACGGTTGCTGACTTGAGTTGGAGACGCGCAGCGGCTATCGGCAGCAGCGCGCCGGATTAGCTCAGCGGTAGAGCAGCGGTTTTGTAAACCGAAGGTCGGGGGTTCAATCCCCTCATCCGGCACCATCTACCCCTGTCATTGAACCGGCACGATTCCGTCACGCCGGAGTCGCCGAATCTTCATCGTGACGCCTTCGAAGCGTCATGGCGACGAAATGCGGATTGCCTAGCCAGACGTCCGATCAATCGGGGGTCTTAATCATGATGCTGCGCGCCATTCTGGCTGGAACGACTGCCTGTCTTGCCTTTTCGTCGCCAGGCCTTGCCCAAACGCTGGCAGCCGCCGATGCAGATGCCGGGCTTACTGAAATCGTCGTCACGGCCGAACGCCGCGAAACAAAGCTGCAGAAAACGCCGATTTCCATTTCGGTCGCCACTGCTGCCGATCTCGAAAACCGTCGGGTGCAGAGCCTGGCTGATCTCGCTGACGGCAGCATCCCGTCGTTGCGCATCGCGCCCTTCTTCTCGCGCACCTCAGCCCTCACCGTCGGGATTCGCGGCATCGTGCCGTTCGATGCCAACCAGCCCAGCCGCGATGCCACGGTGGGCATCTATGTCGATGGTGTCTTCCTGGGCCGCAGTCAGGGCTTGGGCGCGGCGCTGCTCGACATCGAACGGATCGAAGTGCTCAAGGGCCCGCAGGGCACGTTGTTCGGCCGCAACGCGGTGGGTGGGGCCGTCAATATCGTCACCCGCAAACCAACCGGCGAGTTCGGTGGCCGCGTGCTGGGCGGCATCCGCAACTTCAACGGCTATAGCGGTGAAATCCATCTCGATCTGCCGGAATGGAACGGCTTCTCGTTCAAGCTTGATGGCATCGCCACCCGCCGCGACGGCACGATCGACAACCCGCTGGAGGGCGCCGAAGATTTCAACCGCTTCGAGCGCCGCGGCCTGCGCGCCTCGGTGCTGTGGCGGCCGTCCAGCGATTTCAGTGCGCTCTATGCCTTCGACATCTCATACGACGCGACCACGCCCAATTATCTGCAACTCCTGTCGCGCAGCCCGAACGCTCCGCCGAATTCGCCGCTGGTGCGCGTGCAGGCCGAACGCGCGCAGACCGCGCTGGTTGGCGTGCCGCAGGAAGACAGTGTCGGCAAAACCAACGGCCACCTGCTGACGCTCGACTGGAAGATCAGCGATAGCGTCGAGTTCCGCTCGATCAGCGCCTATCGCGAAGTCGATCAGACCCAGTTCGACAATGGCTTCGGCATCATCGCCTCGGTGTTCCGCCCGAACACCAATGCGGTGCGCTACAGCCTTGCGAACCTGGTCCAGCACCAGTTCAGCCAGGAACTGCAACTGCTCGGCACGTCGGAGCGGCTCACCTGGGTCACCGGCCTTTTTTATTATCGCGAAAAGGGCAGCGACGACGCCTGGGCGCCCAACACCTTGCGCTGGAACGCCGATGGCAGCGCGCTGACCGTGCTGCCCTCGCTGGTTGCCGGACAGGTCACCCCGTTCCCGGATCGCGCCAGCACGGCGCGCGCCACCAGTTATGCGGCGTTTGCGCAGGCCACCTACACGCCGCCGATCTTCGATGACCGCCTGAAGCTCACCGCCGGTGGCCGCTACACCCACGACAAGCGGTCGGGCGTGCTGTTCAAGGTGAACGGCGCCGATACCAATTTCATCTTCGATCGCAGCTACAACCGCTTCGATCCGATGGTGACGCTGGCTTTCGATGCGACTGACGATGTGCATGTCTATGGCAAGTGGGGCACCGCCTATCGCGCCGGCGGCGCCAACTCGCGTTCGGTGAATTATCGTTCGTTCGATCCGGAGAGCGTGGAAACCTTTGAAGTTGGCTTCAAGTCGGAGTTCCTCGACAACAAGGCCCGCCTGAACGCCGCCTATTACACCACGCGCTACACCGACATTCAGATCGACTTTGCTGCCCAGCTGGTGGCCGGCACGACCCGCACCACCATCGAAACGGTGAATGCGCCCGGCAACGGCCGCATTCAGGGCCTGGAAATCGATTTCACTGTCGCCCCGATCAAGGGCTTCACGTTCGCAGCCAGCTATGCCCACACCAAGGGCAATCTGCCGCTGGCGCAGAACCCCTTCAACAACAATAATTTCCAGCGCCCGTTCATCGTCTTCACGCCAGACAATGCCTACAGCTTCGCGGCCGATTACAGCGAAGGTGTCGGCTTTGGAGTCGTGCGCGCCCACCTTGACGCCAATATCGCCGATCCGGTGCGCGGCCTGCCGGGTGAAGCCACCTTCTCGGACCGCAGTGTGCTGGTCAACGGCCGGCTGGCGCTGACCGATATCGAAATCGGCAACGGCACCCGCGCTGAAATCGCGCTGTGGTCGCGCAACCTGCTCAATCGCCAGCAGGTCTATCTGCGTAGCGTCGCCGCCCAGGCCGCCACCGGCCCCTATGGCATTTTCAACGAACCGCGCACCTTTGGTGCCGATATCCAGGTGCGGTTCTGATCCGAAAGCCGATCCGATGACCAAGCAACTTGCCCTGATCGCGCTGGGCCTTCTGGCCGCCGCGCCAGCCCATGCGCTGACCGACGCCCGCGTCGAACGGATCGACGCCGAAACCCTGGTGGTGCGCTGGACGGCCAGCCGGCCGGTGGACGTGCTGGTGAGCGACGCGCCAGACGCGACTGCCCGTGCTGCCACGCTGGCTTCGGCGGCTGACGGCGATGGCGAACATCGCCTTGGCGTGCCGGCCGGCCAGCGCCGCTATATGCTGCTCAGGGAACGCGGCACGAGCAAGACATTGCGCGTCGCCGAACGACTGCTGCCACTGGAGGCCGGCTCCAATTTCCGCGACATCGGCGGCTATGAAGGCGCCGGCGGCAAACATGTGCGCTGGGGCCTGATCTATCGTTCGGGCGGGCAGCCCCTGCTCACTGCCGCCGATCAGGCCCAGATCGCCCGGCTGCGCCTCGCCAATCTCGTCGATCTGCGTTCGGCCGAAGAACGCCGCCTGGCCCCGACCCGCATCGAACAGGTGCGCTACAATGCGGTGGGCTATTCGATGGCGGCCCTGATGCCGGCCGGTGGTGTGGCGGCGGTGCGCAATGGCAGTGCCATCTATCGCGGCTTCCCCACCCTGCTCGCCCCGCATCTGCGGCTGGTCTTCGATCGCGTTCTGAATGAGCGCGGGGCACTGGCCTACAACTGCTCGGCCGGGCAGGATCGCACCGGCTTTGTCACCGCCATGATCCTGTCAGCCCTGGGCGTGCCCCGCGCCACCATCATGGCCGATTATCAGCTTTCCACCCAATTGCGCCGGCCGCAGTTCGAAATGCCCAGGCTGGATCCGGCGGTGGTTGCCAATGATCCGGTGGCGCGCATGTTTGCCGGCTATCAGACACCGCAGGCCGCCGCGCCCACGCCGCTGGTGGAAGCCGATGGCACGCCCTTCCTCGCCGGCGCCTTTGCCGAGATTGAAGCAAGATACGGCACCGTAGAGGCCTATCTCGAACGCGAAGCCGGCCTGACTCCGGCCCGGCGAAAGGCGCTGCAGGCGGCCTATCTCGAATAAGGCAGGGCCATTGTCATCCCTGTCGGCGTCCCGGGGTGCGATTGCGACCGGCAACCACGGCCGCCAGCGACGTTGCCAGTACCGGGCCAAGCCAATCGGCCACCTGTTCCGGCTGCACCCACAGCCGGGCATCAAGCGCACCCCACCACGGCAGATTGGCACGCAAGCCATCGCCGAACTGTTCGATCCAACGATACTCCGCCTGTGCCACCTCTCGCCCCAGGAAATAGCCGCAGGCCAGCGCCGCTCCGATCCACCAGTTGCGGGTGGTGAGGCCGATCACGGCCTGGATGGCAACCGCGGCCAACGCATGTTCGACAAGATTCATCATCGGCTCACCGGTTTCCTGTGCTGCGGCCACAGCTTGCCCGATGCCAGGCGCAAGCAAAAGCGGCCCGCCCTACGCAATCGTCCGCTCTTTCCTTTTTGCCAGTGGCCAAGCAGGGTCAGGCGTGACAGCCTGTGCGCTGCAACATGCAATAATCCACACACGGGGAAGGTGCGCCATGCATTTCGAATATAGCGACAATACCAAAGGCCTGATCGAAAAGCTGCGCGGCTTCATGGACGAGCACATCTACCCCAACGAAGAGCGCTACCACCGTGAAGTGCAGGAAGGCGAACGCTGGAAGGTACTGCCGGTGATCGAGGAGCTGAAGCCCAAGGCGCGCGAAGCCGGGCTGTGGAACCTGTTCCTCAACATCTGCGATCACGACACCGGCGAATGGAAGGGCCCCGGCCTCACCAACCTCGAATATGCGCCGCTGGCCGAGGAAATGGGCCGCGCCGGCTGGTCATCCGAAGTGTTCAACTGCTCCGCGCCTGATACCGGCAACATGGAAGTGCTGCGCACCTATGGCACCGAAGAGCAGAAGCAGACCTGGCTGAAGCCGCTGATGGCCGGCGAGATCCGCTCCGCCTTCCTGATGACCGAGCCGGCTGTCGCTTCTTCCGACGCGACCAACATTGAAACCTCCATACGCCGCGACGGTGATCATTATGTCGTCAACGGCCGCAAATGGTGGTCGTCGGGCGTGGGTGATCCGCGCTGCAAGATTGCCATCGTGATGGGCAAGACCGATCCATCCGCGCCGCGGCACAGCCAGCAGAGCCAGATCCTGGTGCCGCTGGATGCACCCGGCATCACCAAGCTGCGGCCCTTGAATGTGTTCGGCTTTGATGACGCGCCGCACGGCCACTTCGAAGTGATTCTGGACAATGTGCGCGTGCCGGTTGCCAACATGATCCTGGGCGAAGGCCGCGGCTTTGAAATCGCGCAGGGCCGCCTTGGCCCGGGCCGCATCCACCACTGCATGCGCTCCATCGGTGCCGCCGAACGCGCGCTGGAAAAGATGGTGAAGCGCCTGAAGAGCCGCGTCGCCTTCGGCAAGCCGATTTCGGAACACAGCCTGTGGCACGAGCGGATCGCCGATTCGCGCATCGCCATCGAACAGGCCCGCCTGCTCACGCTCAAGGCCGCCTACATGATGGACACAGTCGGCAACAAGGCCGCGGCCAACGAGATCGCGATGATCAAGGTAGTGGCGCCGAACATGAGCTGCCTCATCCACGATCACGCCATCCAGGCCCATGGCGGCGGCGGCGTGTGCCAGGATTATGGCCTGGCCTCGGGCTATGCCGGCCAGCGCACCCTGCGCCTGGCCGACGGCCCGGACGAAGTGCACCGCGCGGCCATCGCCAAGAACGAACTGCGGAAATACAACTAAGGCTGCAAGGCGGCGGGGAAGGGCTTGCACCACAAGCCCTCCCCTGCTACCCGCGCCATCTGCCGAAGGGGCGCTCAGGCGCTTCATTTCCCTGGTGTGCGGCCATGGCGGAATTGGTAGACGCGCAACGTTGAGGTCGTTGTGGCCGAAAGGCCGTGGAAGTTCGAGTCTTCTTGGCCGCACCA
>JAIXPM010000109.1 GCA_027486275.1 Sphingomonadales bacterium
AAGCCAGTTGAGCAGGATCAGCGTCAGCAGCACCGGCGCCAGAAACAGCAGCCCGGTGGCGAAAGGGCTGAGAAACTTGCGGATCAAAGGCCAGCCAGGATCGCGTCGCCCATGGCCGTCGTGGTCATGGTGCCGCCCAGATCGGGGGTGCGTGCGCCGGCGTTGAGCGCAGCGTCCACGGCGGCTTCCACCTTGTCGGCCAGTTCGGGCGCACCCAGGCTGTAGCGCAGCGCCATGGCCAGGCTGAGCACCGATGCGCATGGATTGGCGACACCGCGCCCGGCGATATCTGGTGCAGAACCGTGGATCGGTTCATACAGGCCCGGCTTGCCAGGTTCGCCAATCGCAGCCGACGGCAGCATGCCGAGCGAGCCGGTGAGCATCGCGGCTTCGTCCGACAATATGTCGCCGAACAGATTGTCGGTGAGGATCACATCGAACTGCCGCGGATTCTTCACCAGCTGCATCGCCATGTTGTCGGCCAGCATGTGGGAGAGTTTGATGTCGGGATATTCGGCATCGCGCAGCGCCTGCACATCCTCGCGCCACATCAGGCCAGCTTCCATCACATTGCCTTTTTCCGCCGAAACGACCTCGCCCTTGCGGGTCCGGGCCAGCTCGAACGCGATGCGGGCAACCCGGTGGATTTCGCTGGTGGTGTAAACGTGGGTGTTGACGCCGCGGCGCTGGCCATCGGCCAGGGTTTCGACGCCGCGCGGCTCACCGAAATAGACGCCGCCGGTCAGTTCCCGGACGAACAGGATATCGAGGCCGTCGACATAGACGCGCTTCAGCGACGAGGCATCGGCCAGCGCCGAAAAACAGCGCGCCGGCCGCAGATTGGCATAGACATTCATGCCGGCCCGCAAGCCCAGCAGCCCCGCTTCAGGCCGCTTGTCATACGGCTGGCCGACCCATTGCGGGCCACCCACGGCACCCATCAGCACGGCATCGGCGGCCTTGGCGCGCGTCAGCGTGTCATCAGTCAGGGGGACGCCGTGGGCGTCGATGCTGGCGCCGCCGAACGGCGCTTCCTCCACGGCCAGGGCAAGCCCGCCCGTGATCAGCCGCCCGGCCACGCGGCGGGCAACAGCGGTAACTTCGGGGCCAATGCCATCCCCGGGCAGCAGCAGCAGTGTCTTGGTCATTCCCCGCCCTTAACGGCAATGATTGCCGCTGCCAACCGCGTCGAATGGCGGAGCAGGAGGGTGCCGGATCAGCTTACGCGGTGGGCGGCGCCGGCGATCCACGGCCGTTCGGCGGCAAGCCGGGCTTCGTGAGCGGTGATGACATTGGCCATGCCCAGGGTCAGCCCGATCTCGTCCTGCCCGCTGATCAGGCACTGCTTGCGGAACGGGTCCATCGCGAACTCGAACCGGTCCTGGAACGGCGTCGTCACCACCTGATTATCCAGATCGACGGTGATCGGCTGGCCTTCCTGTGCCACGGCCAGCAGCCGGCCCACGGCGTCCGGCGGCAGGGTAACGAGCAGCAGGCCATTCTTGAAGGCATTGCCGGCAAAGATGTCGGCAAAGCCCGACGAGATGACGACGCGGATGCCCAAATCGCCCAGCGCCCACGGCGCATGTTCGCGGCTGGAGCCGCAGCCGAAATTGTGCCCAGCGATCAGGATCGGCGCGCCGGCATGCGCATCGAACACATTGTCCGGGTTTTCGCGCAGCGCGGCAAAGGCGCCTTTGCCCAGACCGGCGCGGCTGATGGTTTTCAGGAAGCGGGCCGGAATGATGACATCGGTATCGATGTTGGCGGCGCCAAACGGAATGGCCTGGCCGGAAAGTGTGGTGAAGGGCTGCATGAAGTGGCCTCATGTCGAGAAGACGCGGGCGACCCCATGGCACAGGCCTGCGATGGAATCCACCGCCGGGCCGCTTCGAAAGAGGGTGGCTCAGGCCGCGACTGTTTTGCGGCTGCTGCGCCGGCGCAGGGCCGTGCCCACCACGCCAAGGCCGCCCAGCAGCATCGCCCAGCTCGCCGGTTCCGGAATGGCGCCGGAGTTCAAGCTGTACTCCACCACGTATCCACCGCTGGAGAAGGTGGAAAAGATATCGTTCCAGTTGCCGGTGTTGGCCTTGAAGTGGAGATAGTCCTCGGCACCAACATTGTTGGGTTCACCGGCGTTCCAGTTGGAAAAGCCAACCGGGCCGCCACCAAAAACGAAGAACGTCTGCCCGGCTTCCGGACCGGCCGCCCACTTCCAGGTGCCTTCGGCGTCTTCGTCGGTGCCGGCGGCCCACACGAAGGTCGCGCTGCCGGTGAGGATCTTGAGGAAATCATCCTCACCCTGGGACGTGATGGTGACGAGATGCGCCGTATAGCCGGCAATCGGCGTGGCGGCGGCCGCGGCGGCCAATGCGCCCTGCCACGACAGGTTCGTGGCCACGAATTCATAAAGGTGGCCATTGCCGGCAAACTGGGTCACGGCGGCCGACGGAGCGGCAAGCAGGCCAAGCGCCGAGGCGGCAATGAGAGCGGACTTCTTGAGCAGCACGAAAAATTCCCCCTGAATTGAGGGCTTTCTGCCACGAGATGGTTACGAACCAATTAACCACCAAAAATGGAGGTTTTTGCGTCGCCACCTGCGCTCTCGCCCCGCCGCCGCCATGCTGCTAGCGTTGCGCCCATGACGCAGCAGCATCTCTATCTTGTCGACGGCTCCAGCTTCATCTTCCGCGCCTATCACCGGTTGCCGCCGCTGACTGACCCGCAAGGCACGCCGGTGGGCGCCGTCTATGGCTTCACGGCGATGCTGTGGAAGCTGATTGCGGAACTGAACAAGGCCGAAGCGCCCACCCATCTGGCCGTGGTGCTCGATGCCGGCAGCCACACGTTCCGCAACGACATGTATGATCAGTACAAGGCCAACCGTCCGCCGGCGCCGGAGGATCTCATCCCGCAATTCCCGCTGATCCGCGATGCGGTGCGGGCCTTTTCGGTGCCGTGTTTCGAACAGGCCGGGGTGGAGGCCGACGATATCATCGCCAGTTACACGGTGGCGGCCCGCGCCGCCGGCATGAACGTCACCATCGTTTCGTCCGACAAGGATCTGATGCAGCTGGTCAGCTCCGGCATCAACCTGCTCGACACGATGAAGAACCAGACCATCAACCGCGCTGAGGTGATTGAGAAATTTGGCGTACCGCCTGAACAGGTGGGCGAGGTGCTGGCGCTGATGGGCGACACGGCCGACAATATCCCCGGCGTGAAGGGTGTCGGCCCCAAGACCGCGGCAGAACTGATCAGCGAGTATGGCAGCGTTGAAGGCGTGATCGCCAATATCGACGCGATCAGGAAACCCAAGTTGAAGGAAACGCTGGCGGCTTCGGTGGAGATGGCCCGGCTGTCCCGCGAACTGGTGCGCTTGAAAGACGATCTGCCGCTGCCCGCACCGCTGGGCGAACTCACCCTGAAGGAACCGCCGCACGAACCGCTGGCAGCCTTCCTGAAAAAGCACGGCTTCCGCGCCATGCTGGCCAAGCTGGGCAGCAGCGGTTCCAATGGGCCGGCACCCAACACCCATCGCCCGTCGACGGCGACGGTGGTTGAAGACGAGGTCGCTTTCGTCCACGCCGATTACGAGACGGTGACGACGCTGGACCGGCTGGACTGGTGGATCGCGGAAAGTCTCAGGCTGGGTGCGGTGGCGGTGGATACCGAAACCACCGGCACCGATCAGATGCGCTGTGATCTGGTGGGCATTTC
This sequence comes from Sphingomonadales bacterium, assembly GCA_027486275.1. Next base: position 3,721 of record JAIXPM010000109.1, read on the forward strand.
GCTGGCCACCGCGCCGGGCAAGGCCTGCTATATCCCGGTCGCGCACGGCACCGGCGACGGCATGTTTGCCGAGCGGCCGCCGCAACTGGGCCTGGCCGAAACCATCGCCCGGCTGAACCCGCTGCTCGCCAATCCGGCGGTGCTGAAGATCGGCCAGAATCTGAAATATGATCTGATCGTATTGGCTCGCCACGGCGTGCCGGTGCTGGCCCCCTATGATGACACCATGCTGCTCAGCTACGCACTTGATGCCGGGCGCTGGAATCACGGCATGGATGATCTTTCCGCCCGTCACCTCGGCCACACGCCGATCGCCTACAAGGATGTTGCCAAGGGGCTGAAGAGCTTTGCCGAAGTCGATCTGCGCAAGGCAACCGACTATGCCGCCGAGGATGCCGATGTGACGTTCCGGCTGTGGCAGGGCTTCCGCCGCCGGCTGTGGAAGGAGCAGGTGACCGCCATCCATGAGCAGGTCGATCGGCCGTTGCTGCCGGTGATCGCGCAGATGGAAATGGCCGGCATCAAGGTGGACCGGGCCGAACTCGCCCGTCTGTCCGCGCTGTATGAAGTTGAGATCAGCCGGCTGGAACTTGAGATCCACGAACTGGCCGGCGGGCCGTTCACCATCGGCAGCCCCAAGCAATTGGGCGAAATCCTTTTCGACAAGATGGGTTACAAGGGCGGCAAGAAAAGCAGCAAGACCGGCGCCTGGACCACCGATGCCAGCGAACTGGAGCGGCTGGCCGAGGAAGGCGCGCCGATCGCCCAGAAGGTGCT
>JAIXPM010000229.1 GCA_027486275.1 Sphingomonadales bacterium
AAACCGGTGCGTTTTTCAAGTCAAACGGCCGCAATCCATCCAAAAATCACACAAAACGGGCCAGATAATGCCGATTCCTCTCCAGGAACCGGGTAAAAGGCGCCAATCGGTGCTTTGTCGGTCCCTGTTCAGCCCGGGAGCTGCGGTGGCGGAAAGGCGGCAATGAAGGCGTTGAACGCCACCACAAAGGCGGCGATGATCATCAGCAGCGCCTTGGTGCGGTTGCCGCCCGGTTGCCGCGACAGCCACAGGCCACCGATCAGCAACGCCATGGCCGCCACCAACGCCAAACCGGAAAGCGGATTCACGCGAGCACCTTGGCAACGGCGGCCTGCCATTGTGCCCGCCGCGCAGAGCGGGTGGCGCCATCGGTGGCCGGGTGGAAGCGCACGTCCGCCGCGGCCATTGCGGCTGCCGCCGCCGGCAGATCGGCAAAGAGGCCCGCGCCCACCCCGGCCAGCATCGCCGCGCCCATGGCTGTCGTCTCGATCACGCGCGGCCGTTCCACCACCACGCCCAGGCTGTCGGCCAGATCCTGGCACAGCCAGTTGTTGGCCACCATGCCGCCATCCACGCGCAGCATCGCCGCCGGCACGCCATCTGCCGCCAGCGCATCGACCAGATCGGCGGTCTGCTGGCCCTGCGCTTCCAGCGCGGCGCGCACCACGTGCGCCCGGGTGGTGCCGCCCGACAGCCCGCAGATCACCCCGCGCGCATCCGGTTCCCAATAGGGCGCGCCCAGCCCGGCCAGCGCCGGCACGAAGCTCACACCGCCATTGTCGGGCACGCTTTGCGCCAAGGCCTCGCTCTCGGCGCTGGTGGCGATGATGCCCAGCCCGTCGCGCAGCCATTGCACGGCCGAACCCGCCACGAATATCGCGCCTTCCAGCGCATAGGCCGGCTTGCCGTCCAGCCGCCACGCGACCGTGGCGAGCAGGCGATTGCGCGACACCGGCGGCTCTGCGCCGGCATGGGCGAGCAGGAAACAGCCGGTGCCATAGGTGGCCTTCAGCATGCCGGCCGACAGACAGGCCTGGCCAATGGCAGCCGCCTGCTGATCGCCGGCGGCGCCGGTGATCGGGATCGTGCGGCCCAGCAGCGTGGTTTCGGCAAGCGCCCCGGCGCAATCGACAATGGCGGGCAGCGCCGCTTTCGGAACGCCGAGCATGGCGATCAGGCCATCATCCCATTCACACGTCGCCAAATCCATCAGCAGCGTGCGGCTGGCGTTGGTGGCGTCGGTCACGTGAACCTTGCCGCCCGACAGGTTCCAGATCAGCCAGCTTTCAACCGTGCCCACCGCCAACCGGCCATCGCGCGCGGCGTCGGCCACCATCGGCCAGTTATCCAGGGCCCAGCGGAACTTGGTGCCGGAAAAATAGGGATCGAGCAAAAGCCCGGTTTTCGCCTGCACGCGCGCTTCCAGGCCCGGATCCGCCGCCTTCAACCCGGCGCAATAATCGGCGGTGCGGCGATCCTGCCAGACGATGGCGCGGGCCAGTGGCTCGCCGGTGGTGCGGTCCCAGAAACAGATGGTCTCGCGCTGGTTGGTGATGCCGATGGCAGCGATGCGTTCCGCGCCCACGGCGGCGGCCACTTCTTCCAGGCAGGCCTGCGACAGATCGCGGATCTCGGCCGGGTCATGCTCCACCCAGCCGCTGGCCGGGTAATGCTGGGTCATCGGGCGCCCCGCGCTGGCGACGATCTCGCCGGTTGTGGTGAAGGCAATCGCCCTTGTGGAGGTGGTGCCGGCATCGAGCACGAGGATGAGCTGGTCTGTCATGTCGCCTTTTCTATGGCGGCAAACGCCGTTAGGGAAGCTCTTGTGAATCTGCCCTCCCAGCCTTTCGATCTTGCCATCATCGGCGCCGGCATCAACGGCGCCGGCATTGCCCGCGATGCGGCCGGGCGCGGGCTTTCCGTCGCCATTCTCGATGCCAGTGATGTGGGCGGCGCCACCTCCTCGGCCTCCACCAAGTTGATCCATGGCGGCCTGCGCTATCTTGAATATTATGCCTTTGGCCTGGTGCGAAAGGCACTGGCCGAACGCGAAGTGCTGCTCGATATCGCGCCGCACATCACCTGGCCGCAGCCGTTCGTGCTGCCCCATGCCAAAGGCATGCGCCCGGTGTGGATGCTGCGGCTGGGCACCTTCCTGTATGATCATCTTGCCCGGCGCGAGGTGGTGCCGGGCTCGGCGCGCATCGATCTGCGCAGCGAACGCGCCGGCCGCGCGCTTGATACGCGCTATCGCACCGCGTTCCGTTACTGGGATGGCTGGGTGGACGATGCCCGGCTGGTGGTCGAAAACCTAAAGGATGCCGCCGCGCGCGGCGCGACCGTGCTGCCGCGCACGCCGGTGGCGCGGGCCGAACGCATCGACGGCCTGTGGCAACTCACCCTGGCCGATGGCCGCAGCATCGCCGCCAACCGCCTGATCAACGCCGCCGGCCCATGGGCGGAGGACGTTGCCCGCCGCGTGATGGGCCTGAACGACGCGCCGCCCCTGCGGCTGGTGCAAGGCAGCCACATCATCACCCGCCGCGTGCATCTGGGCCGCGATGCCTTCATGTTGCAGCAGCCCGATGGCCGCATCATCTTCATCATTCCCTATGAGCAGGATTATTCGCTGATCGGCACCACCGAAGGCGATGTGCAGCGGCCCGAAGATGCCAAGGTGAGCGATACGGAGGTCGACTATCTTCTGTCTGCCGCCAACCGCTATCTCGCCCGCCCGTTGACGCCCGATGACGTGGTGCATCGCTTTGTCGGCGTGCGCCCGTTGATCCTCGAAAGCGGCAAGGACGGCCCAGAAAGCGCTCGGGAAACCACCCGCGATTATCGCCTGGTCGAACATGCGGGGCTGGACGCCATGACCATCGTCGGCGGCAAGATCACCACCTACCGCGTGCTCGCCGAAGACGTGATGGCCCGCATCGCGCCCAAGTCGAAACGCTGGACCGGCAAGGCCCCCCTGCCCGGCGGTGCGATTGATCGCGCCAAGGGCGAGCACGGCCAGGCCGCGTTCAAACGCTGGCTCGACCAACTGCAGGCGCGCGAAGCCAATTATGATCCCAAGTTGGTCAAGCGGCTGGCCATGACCATCGGTGCGCCAGCGGCCGATCTGCTCGCGGGCGGGTTGGGCCGCAACCTCGGCGGCGTGTTCGAAGCCGAACTCGATTATTTCAAGGCCAATGAATGGGCGCAGTCCAGCGCCGACGTGCTGTGGCGGCGCACCAAGCTGGGCCTTCACCTTGATGGCGCCGCCCAAGCCGAAGTCGCCCGCTGGTTCGGCGAAGAACC
>JAIXPM010000242.1 GCA_027486275.1 Sphingomonadales bacterium
AGGCGGGGCTGGACGCCAGGCAGTTCAGCGCGGTTGAACTGGCGCAGGCGCATCTCGATGCGATGGCAGCCAATCGCCATCTGAACGCGTTCATTGTCGAAACGCCGGAACTGGCGCTGGCCCACGCCAAGGCCGTGGATGATGGCAAGCGCGGCGGGCCGTTGGCGGGCATCCCGCTTGGCATCAAGGATCTGTTTGCCACCGATGGCGTGCAGACGACGGCGGGCTCGAAGATCCTTGAAGGCTTCGTGCCGCGCTATGAATCGAGCGTGTCGGCCAATCTGCTGCGCGATGGCGCCGTGTTCCTCGGCAAGCTCAATATGGACGAATTCGCGATGGGCTCGTCGAACGAGACCAGCGCCTTTGGACGCGTCATCAGCCCGTGGAAGGCCAAGGGCTCAGACGCTGAACTGGTGCCTGGCGGTTCGTCCGGCGGTTCGGCGGCAGCCGTTTCGGCGCGGCTGTGCGCCGGCGCCACCGGCACCGATACCGGCGGCTCGATCCGCCAGCCCGCGGCGTTCGTCGGCATCGCCGGGATCAAGCCAACCTATGGCCGGGCCTCGCGCTGGGGCACGATCGCCTTTGCCTCCTCGCTCGATCAGGCCGGGCCGATGGCACGCACCGTTACCGATTGTGCGCTCATGCTCACCTCCATGTGCGGGTTCGATGCCAAGGATTCGACCAGCCTCGATATCGCAGTCCCGGATTACGCTGCCGGCCTGACGGGCAGCATGAAGGGCAAGCGCGTCGGCATCCCGGCCGAATATCGGCTCGACGGCATGGATCCCGAAATCGCCGCGCTTTGGGATCAGGGTATTGCCTGGCTGAAGGCCGAGGGCGCCGAGATCGTCTCGGTGTCGCTGCCGCACACGAAATATGCCCTGCCCACTTATTATATCGTCGCCCCGGCCGAAGCGTCGTCCAACCTCGCCCGCTATGACGGCGTGCGTTACGGCAACCGCGTCACGCCTGCGGGCGGCAACGTGCACGACATGTATGCCGCCACCCGCGCCGCCGGCTTCGGCAAGGAAGTGAAGCGCCGCATCATGATCGGCACCTATGTGCTGTCGGCCGGCTTTTACGACGCCTATTACACCCAGGCGCAAAAGGTGAGGGCCCTTATCGCGCGCGATTTCGAAGCGGCCTTTGAAAAGTGCGACGTGCTGCTCACGCCAACGGCGCCCAGTCCGGCGTTCGCGTTTGGTGCCAAGGCCGATCCGCTGGCCATGTATCTGAACGATGTCTTCACCGTGCCGGCCAGTCTTGCCGGACTGCCGGCGATGAGCGTGCCGGCCGGGCTGTCCGCCTCCGGGCTGCCGCTGGGCCTGCAGATCATCGGTCGCCCGCTCGACGAGATGGGCGTGCTCGATGCCGGACTTGCCATCGAACGGGCGGCGGGCTTCAGCGCCCGCCCGTGATCGCGGCCTGATGAAAGCACTCGCCCCCAAAGAAAAACTGGCAACGCGCGCAGGGCTGGCGCAGTTCCTGCGTTTCGGCCTGGTGGGCGTCGCCAACACCGCAACATCCTACATCGTCATCCGCCTGCTGGCCGAACCGCTTGGTGTACCGGCGGCCAGCGCCATCGGCTATGCTGCAGGCGTGGTGCAAAGCTTCGTGCTCAACCGTTTCTGGACCTTCAGCACCACGCGGCCCCGCAAAGATGGGCGTCTGGGCGGAGAGGCAGTGCGTTTCATTGCCGTCAATCTGGCCTGCGGCGGCTTGTTCACGCTGGTTAACAGTTTGGCTGAACCACATATCGGATTGTTAGCGGCAACACTGGCCGGGGTTGCAATGGTAACGCCCTTAGGCTTTATCCTTAACCGGTTCATCGTGTTTCGTTGACATGGGGGGATTGGGCGTTGGTCGGATTATCGGTGGTCATCCCATGCTATAATGAGGAAGCCTGCCTGCCCGAACTGCACCGCCGGGTTGCCGCCGCGGCGCACCAATGTTTCGGCAATGATCATGAAATCGTGCTGATCAACGATGGTTCGCGCGATCGCACCTGGGCGATCATGCAGGAACTGGCTGCCACCGATCCTAATCTTGTCTGCCTCAATCTGGCGCGCAACCATGGCCACCAGCTGGCGCTCACCGCAGGGCTTGATCTGAGCCGCGGCGAGACGATCCTGGTCATCGACGCCGATCTGCAGGATCCGCCGGAACTGCTGCCCGACATGCTGAAGACGATGGCGGCGCAGGGCGCCGATGTCGTCTATGGCCTGCGCACCAGCCGCGAGGGTGAAAGCTTCACCAAGAAACTCACCGCAGGGCTGTTCTATCGCATCCTCGATCGGCTGACCGACATCAACATCCCGCTCGACACCGGCGATTTCCGCCTGATGAGCCGGCGCGCGCTGGATGTGCTGATGGCGATGCCGGAACAGGCACGCTTCGTGCGCGGCATGGTGGCGTGGATTGGTTATCGGCAAGTGCCCTTCCCCTATGCCCGCGCCCAGCGCCTTGCCGGGGTGACGCACTATCCCTTCACCAAGATGCTCAGCCTGGCCTTTGATGCCATCACCGGCTTTTCCACCAAGCCGCTGCGTTTTGCCTCCCACGCTGGCCTGTGGCTGGTCGGCCTGCTGATGCTGGTCGCAATGTATATTCTGGTGCGCTTCCTGCAGGGCGAGACAATCGAAGGCTGGACGTCCTTGAGCCTGCTGGTCATCGGCATTGGCGCCGCGCAGATGCTGGTGCTGGGCGTAATCGGCGAATATCTTGGCCGGGTTTATGTGGAGGCCAAGCGCCGGCCACTTTATATCGTTGCTGAAGTGGTGGGCTCAGGCCGGCCGGCGGCACGGTTGGGCGTCAGCCCTGTTGCAACGCTTGTGGCAGCGACGCCAGCGCCAGCAGCGACAGGCCAGGTGGCATCGGCACCCGGCCGATCAGGTGCCGTTCCAGGCTGAAGATCGTCCGGAACAGGGCATTCACCGGTGCCGCCAGATCATCATCCTGCCGGCCTTCGCGGCCGCTGATCCGTGATGCCAGCCGCTGCGCCACTGCCAGTGGGAACAACAGGCTGTTGAAACTGGTGAGCATGCGCAGTTGCAACCCCGATCCGGCAAAGGCCGCTGCCAGGCTGGCGTGATCATAGCGGCGGACATGATGGTTGGCGACGTCGTGGCTGCTCCACATCCACTGATGCTGCGGCACGGTGACGATCAGCGAGCCACCCGGTGCCAGCCGGCCGGCGATGGCAGCCAGCGTGGCGCGATCTTCGGGCACATGTTCGAGCACATCAAGCAGCGCAATAAGATCATAGCGTGGCGACGGCAGCGGCGGCAGATCGGGCAGCCGCGCCGGCAGCACCGCCCGTCCCAGCGCGCGGGTGGCCAGCGCCCTTGCATCATCATCCAGCTCGACAGCGTCCACCGTGCCGAACTGGCCCAGCATGCCAAGATTATGGCCAGTGCCGCAGCCGATTTCCAGCACGCGCGGCGCCGGCGGCAACGGCACATGGCGCGCGATCACATCGGCCAGCACCTGGCGCCGCGCCACATACCACCAGTGAGATCCAGCGTGGGCCGCCATGTGATCATAGATACCACGTTCCATGGCCTTTACGGCTCCGATGCAAGGCGCAGCAGGCGGAACCGGCCGGCCTGGGCAACCACGGGAAAAGGCGTCGCCGGCAATGGCCGATCCGCAGCCACCTGGCAGAGCAGAACATAGGGATAGCCCGCACGGGCATAGGCAGCGATCACCAGTTCCGGGCGCTGGCGGGATTGCAGGCCAGCCGGGCGCTGCGCCAGCTCATCACGTGCGGCCCCCAGGCGGCCGCGCAGTTCCAGCGGCTGGGCGGTACGAATGGCAAACAGCGGCGTGGCATGGCCATGGCGCAGCAGCAGCAGCGGTGGGTACATCTCGCAGCGACCCGGCATATCTTCATGGGGCGTGGCGCGCACTGGCAGGCCAGCGACCACCTGCCCCGGCGGCAAGGCCCGCGCCACGGCATCGAAATCGGCAAGATCGGCCGCGGTGCCATGCCATTGCACGGCCAGCATCAGCAGACGCGCGCCGACCAGTGTCGCCAGCCCGGGCAGCAGCAACGGCAACCGCCCCGGCCCCGGCATGATTCCGGCGACCAGCACCAGGGCCAGAAATAGCGGCATGCGATCCGAAACATAGCCGCTGCCAAACAGTGCGGGCGGCATTACCAGCACCAGCACCAAACCGGCCATCGCTGGCACCACCACCAGCGGCGCCAGCAGCAAGGCCCGGCGCTTGAAGGCCAACCCCAGCAGCGCCACCAGCAACAACAGCCAGAATGCGTCGGCCGGATAGGATGGGCCTTCGGCAACCCGAACGATGGTTTCCAGCCGCTGCGCCGCCAGTTCGGCAAGGCGGTCCATGAGCAAGCCCTGGGCGCGCAACCGCGCCAGGCTTTCATCAGCATTGCTCACCCCGCCCGCCGCAGTGGCGGTGCGCGATTGCAAAAACAGGATCGCCGGCACCACCGCCAGCAGCGCACATTGGCCCAGAGCTTTGACCAGTGCCGCAAAGCGTCGTGGCCGCTGCAGCCACCAATGGCCCAGTTCAAGGCTGGCAATCAGGATGCCGAACAGCCCGAACGCCAGTGCGTGGCAAAAGAAAATGGCCAGCGCCAACAGCAAGGCAAACGCCACCCGCCGCACCGGCCTGTCACGCTGGTTCAACCACCAGGCCGCCGCCAGCAACGCCAGGCCCAGCCCCAGCAGGAAATTGGCAAAGCCCCAGTTGAAGATCCAGCTGTAGAGCAGGGGCAACGCCAGCAGCAGCGCCGGCCAGCGCACCTGCCCGGTGATGGCGCGGTTGAGTGCAAGGATGCCGGCAAACAGCACGGCAAGGATCAACACCGTCAGCAAGTGCGGCAGCAGCGCCAGTGGCACGATCTGCAACGCCGCCACCGCAATCACATCCAACCCGACATTGGGCAGGATCGCCCAGGCAGCGGCATAATTTGCAGCAAACAACGGATTGTTCGCCAGCGTGGCCAGCACCTGAAAACGGGCGACATGGTTGTAAAAATCGATGAGCGGCAACACCGGGGTGACGATCAGCGGCAACAGCCCCAGCGCCAGCGCCAGTATGGCCCCCGGCCAACGCACGGCGTTGCCCCATCCGGCCGGCGTTGCCGCCAGGGTTGGCGCTGTCCCTGCGATCACTCCACTTTCTGTGCGCGACTGCACAAAATCCCCTGATCGACTGCCCTGCCCGCCCCCTCCGGTTGGCAACGCGGTGGTGTTCCGCCTGTATGACCACGTCCGACCACGTGGCACAGGCGCAATTCGGCTAAAGCCCGCAAGCGGCTTTGTCCATGCGGATATCGCGCGCCATCGCCACTGATACGCCAAGCTGCGGGCTTGCAAAGCCAGACGACGCTGGCCATAGCGACAGACATGTCTGAAGCCCCAAACTACATCGTCAAGGGCGCCACCGGCGATTGGGAAATCGTGGTTGGCCTCGAAGTTCATGCTCAGGTGACGGCCAAAGCCAAGCTGTTTTCAGGGGCCAGCACCGAATTTGGCGCCGAACCCAATGCGCAGGTGAGCCTGGTCGATGCCGCGATGCCGGGCATGCTGCCGGTGATCAACGGCGAATGCGTGCGCCAGGCGGTGCGGACGGGCCTCGCCATCGACGCGCAGATCAACAAATGGTCGCGCTTTGACCGCAAGAATTATTTCTACCCCGATCTGCCGCAGGGTTACCAGATCAGTCAGCTCTATCACCCGATCGTGGGCGAAGGCCATCTGGACATCGAACTGGACGACGGCACCAAAAAGCGCATCGGTATCGAGCGCATTCATCTGGAGCAGGACGCCGGCAAATCGGTGCACGATCTGCATCCGTCGATGTCCTACGTTGATCTCAACCGCTGCGGGTGCGCGCTGATGGAGATCGTGTCGCGGCCCGACATCCGCTCGCCCGCCGAAGCCGGCGCCTATGTGGCCGGCTTGCGCCAGTTGCTGCGCTATGTCGGCAGTTGCGATGGCAATATGGACGAAGGCTCCATGCGGGCCGATGTGAACGTATCGGTGCGCAAGGCCGGCCAGCCCTTTGGTACCCGCACCGAAACCAAGAACGTGAACAGCGTGCGCTTCATCATGCAGGCGGTGGAACATGAAGCCCGTCGCCAGGTTGATCTGATCGAAAGCGGCGGCACGGTAATACAGGAAACCCGTCTGTTCGATCCTGGCAGCGGCACCACCCGAGCGATGCGCGGCAAAGAAGACGCGCATGATTATCGCTATTTCCCCGATCCCGATCTGTTGCCGCTGGTGTTCGATGATGCATTCGTCGCCGATTGCCGCGCGTCCTTGCCGGAACTGCCGGCCGCCAAGCGCGCCCGTTATGAATCCACGCTGGGCCTGTCGCCGTATCTCGCTGCCGTGTTGTCGGCCGAGAAGGAAACGGCGGACTGGTTCGAAACCGCGCTGGCCGCCACGGCTGCGAAAATCGGCCAGCCCGTCACAGAAGTGGCGCTGCGTGTTGCCAATTTCATTTCGACCGATCTGTTCGGCGCGCTGAAGAAGCTGGGCAAGGAAATCGGCGACAGTCCGGTGTCCCCGGATGCGCTGGCCGAACTGCTGGCGCTGGCCGCCGATGGCACCTTGTCGGGCCCGCTGGTGAAGCAGGTGTTCGAGGCCATGCTGGAAACCGGCGAAGGCGCTGCCAGTATCGTGGAATCACGCGGTTTGAAGCAGGTTTCCGACACCGGCGCCATCGATGCCGCCATCCAGACCGTGATGGACGCAAACCCCGACAAGGTTGCCGAATATCGCAGCGGCAAGGACAAATTGTTCGGCTTCTTCGTCGGTCAGGTCATGCGCGCCATGGCCGGCAAGGCGGCACCGGGCGTGGTCAACGATCGGTTGAAGGCGCTGTTGGACGGATAGATCCACCTGCACCAACCATTTATAAAGGAAGTCGTGTCTTGATGCACTAATCCGGCAAGTATTGCCCAAGTGATTCGTGTGTCAGGTTGCTCGATGATTCTCAAACCCCGTGAAGATCGCAACACCAGCATTGCCACGCTGGAGCGCTTGATGGCCCACCCGGCCGCCACCCGCCACGATATCGTGCGCCTGCGTGAGCAGATCGATGCGATCATCAAGGGCGACTTGAGCGAAGGCAAGGCCGCCATCGAAATGGAGACCCATTGGGGCCACAGCCCCAATCACGTCATCATTCACGATCTGCGCATCGAGCATGATGGCCTGGTCGCGCAGATTGACCATCTGCTGATCAACCGATTGCTGGATGTGTGGGTGCTGGAAAGCAAGCGGCTGGCCAACGGCATCAAGGTACAGGACAATGGCGAGTGCCTGACGTTTATTGGCCGCTTTCCCAAGGCCATTGATTCCCCGATCGAACAGAACCGCCGCCACGTGACGATGCTGGATCGCCTGTTCGCCAGCGGCGCCATCCCGCTGCCCAAGCGCATGGGGTTTACGCTGAAGCCCAAGCTGCGCAATCTGGTGTTGATCGCCGAAGGCCGCATCACCCGGCCGAAAGCCCCCGTGGCTGGCATCGAAAGCCTGATCCGCACCGATCAACTGTTCGCCCATATCCAACGCATCAACGACAGCGGCAATGCGCTCGATATCGCCAAGTTGATCGGCCAGGACACGCTCATGGCGCTGGGCAAAGCCATGGTCGACATGCATCGACCGATCGAGTTTGATTGGGAACGTCGATTCCGATTGAGCGCGCCGTCAATGCCGCCCGCCCCTGCCGCGCCCAAAGTTGTGCAACTGCACCCCGCGGCACACTCGACGCCAGCACCAGCCACTACTGCGCCTCGGCCGCCAGCGGGACAGTGCGGTGATTGCCAAGCGCCGGTGAGCAGCGGCGTGAAGACCTATTGCCGCAAGAATCCCGACCGATTCAATGGCCGGATTCTGTGCATGAATTGTCAGTCCAAGGTGACTGCAAAGGCCGGTTGAACCCTTCGACTGGTCGCCTCGATGGCGCAGTTCGTCGCTGATTGCTTGACGAAAGATGAACGGCCGCCGTATCCGCCGGTCTCAAGAAGGCAGGATTGCGCTGGCGTTTGCGGCACATCCTGCAGGTCGTGTCTGTCGCGTTGGTGGCTTGTGTTTTTCGCTGCCAACTGCCGCAGGGGCGCATATTCGGCAATGAATGTGAAATCCACTCCGCGTCTTCAGATGCAGGCTGCTGCCGCAGCCGTGTTGCTGGCTTCGGGCCTGGCCTTGGGCCATGTGGCCGCCCAGACTCCGGAATCACAGGCTGCTGCTCAGCCTGTTGCCCCCGCCCAGACGGCGCTGGTGGCCGCTGAACCGGAACAGCCCATATTGAATGAGCGCCACGTCAATTGCTTGGCCAAGGTTGTCCACCACGAGGCTGGCAACCAGCCGCGCGAAGGCAAGATCGCCGTCGCCCATGTGCTGTTGAACCGGGTGAAGAAGGGCTTTGGCGACAATGTCTGCGCCGTGGCCAAGCAGCCCGGCCAATTCTTCCGCATTGATCGCTATCACCCTGATCGCAAGAGTGACGGCTGGGCCGAAGCGGTGGACGTGGCCCGCGACGTGCTGGCCGGCGATGCCCGCGACATATCGAAGGGCGCGCTCTATTTCCACGCCAATTGGGCCAGGCCCAACGGCTTTTTCCGCAGCCGCACCAAGGTGGCGCGGCTCGACGATCACGATTTCTATCGCTGATCCTGATTGCCGCTGGCCTGATCGGGCCAGCGCGCCGCTTTCACCCGATCCCACTGCTGTTTCAGTGCCGCACGCGGTCCATCAAGGCCGCGCGTGGCCGCCTGATCTGCGAGTTTATGGGCGACAGCACTGATGCGGGCCGTACGGGCACCCGGTTCCAGCCCGTCGGCCCATGCACCAAGCGCGTGGGCGTTGAGCATGGCCAGCGTGAAGACAGCGATGCCCACGGCCACCGCCATCTGCGCGAGGCCGGACAAGCCCTGCTCATCCGCTTCGACATCCACCGGTGAGTCAAACTGGTCGGCCATGCTCACCCTTCAGAACTGATAATAGATGAAAGCAGCGACGCCTTCGAAGCGCATCGC
>JAIXPM010000139.1 GCA_027486275.1 Sphingomonadales bacterium
CGCTGGCCGCGGACCGGCAGGCCCTTGCGGTGACGCAGGCCGCGATAGCAGGCCAGGTCCATCAGGCGCTTGATGTTCATCGCGTTCTGGCGACGAAGATCACCTTCCACGGTGAGTTCACGATCGATCTTCTCACGGATCAACAGGATCTCGGCGTCGGTCAGTTCCTGAACGCGACGCTCCCGCGGGAAGCCGAGTTCATTTGCCAGACGGGTCGCAGTGGTGCGACCGATGCCGTGGATGTAGGTGAGCGCAATCTCAACGCGCTTGTTGGTCGGGATGTTCACACCCGCAATACGTGCCACAGTCGATTTCCTTTCATGCTCCACGGCGACCCTGGGCAGATGTCGCCATCTCAAAGCAATATGCCGACCGCCCAACGGGCCGCCGGTTCCTAAATCCGATCAAACGGAAGAGAGGCGGTTAGACGCGAGTCGCCGAAAAGTCAAGCTGCTGACAGGGCAGCGCCTTCAGGCATCGACAATCTTGTCGATGGAGGCGGCGACTGCATCCATATCGGCCATCCCGTCTACACGCGCAACAATACCGCGGCCTTCATAGTGCGGAATGATCGGCGCGGTCTTGGCGCGATATTCCATCATGCGCTGGCGCACGGTATCGGCATTATCATCGGCGCGGCGCTTGAAGTTGCTGGCACCACACACATCACACGTGTCGGCAACCTTTGGCTGCTTGTAGCGATCATGATAGCCCTCGCCGCAGCTGCCGCAGGTGAAACGGCCAGTGATGCGATCGACCAGCGCGTCTTCATCCACCACCAGCTCGATCACATGATCCAGTGCCAAGCCCTTTTCGGCCAGCATGGCATCGAGCGAATCCGCCTGCACATCGGTGCGCGGATAGCCATCCAGGATGAATCCGGCGCGGGCATCGGGCTGGTCCAGCCTTTCGGACAGGACGCCCGAAACGATTTCGTCGGAAACAAGACCGCCGGAATCCATCACCGCCTTGGCCGCAAGGCCCACCGGCGTGCCGGCCGCGACAGCGGCGCGCAGCATGTCGCCTGTGGAAAGTTGGACCATGCCGCGTTCCTTCACGAGGCGGCTGGCCTGGGTGCCCTTGCCCGCTCCCGGCGGGCCCAGCAGGATGAGATTCAACGACGATTCCCCCGAAGTTTGGACTTCTTGATGAGTCCCTCGTACTGATGCGCCAGCAGATGGCTCTGGATCTGCGCAACCGTGTCCATTGTGACATTGACGACGATCAGAAGGCTAGTCCCCCCAAAGTAGAAGGGTACCTTCAGCTCGCTGATCAGGAATTCCGGCAACAGACAGATCAGCGTGAGGTACGCCGCGCCGATCACCGTCAGGCGAGTGAGCACGAAATCGAGATATTCCGAGGTGCGGGTGCCGGGGCGGATGCCGGGCACGAAGCCACCGTACTTCTTCAGATTTTCCGCCGTCTCGTCCGGGTTGAACACCACGGCGGTGTAGAAGAAGCTGAAGAAGATGATGCCGGCGGCATAGAGGAACATGTAGAGCGGTGCGCCGTGCTGCAGCGCGGTCGTCACCGTCGTCATCCATTCCGGCATGGTGCCCTGCTGGCTGAAGAACTGCGCCACGGTGAGCGGCATCAGCAGCAGCGAGCTGGCAAAGATCGGCGGGATCACGCCCGCGGTATTGATCTTCAACGGCAGGAAGCTGCTATCGCCCTGGAACATGCGACTGCCCATCTGGCGCTTGGGATACTGGATCAGGATCTTGCGCTGCGCGCGTTCCATCAGGCAGATGAACGCGATGGTGCCCAGCGCCACCACGGCCACCAGCAGCACGAAGCCCGCCGACAGCGCGCCAGTGCGGCCCTGTTCGAACAGGGTGCCCAGCGCCGAGGGCAGCTGCGCCACGATGCCGGCCATGATGATCAGCGAAATGCCGTTGCCGATGCCGCGGCTGGTGATCTGTTCACCCAGCCACATCAGGAACATGGTGCCGCCCAGCAGCGAGATCACCGTGGAAATGCGGAAGAACCAGCCCGGATCGATCACGGCAGAAACGCCCTGGCCGGCGCCCCAGCCTTCGAGGCCCACGGCAATACCATAGCCCTGAACGATGGTGAGGAACACGGTGCCATAGCGCGTGTACTGGTTCAGCGTCTTGCGGCCGGCCTCGCCTTCCTTCTTCAGCGCCATGAAGCTGGGGACGAGGCTGGTGAGCAGCTGCACCACGATCGAAGCGGTGATGTAAGGCGTGACGCCCAGCGCGATCAGGCTCATGCGTTCCAGCGCGCCGCCGGAGAACATGTTGAAGAAATCCAGCACGCCGCCGCGGGTCTGTTCGAACAGGCTGGACAGCGCCAGCGGATCGATGCCGGGCAGCGGCACGAACGAGATGAGACGGAACACCACCAGCGCGCCGAGCGTGAACCAGATGCGGCTCTTCAGCTCGGTGGCCTTGGAGAAGTTGGCGAACGACAGGTTCGAAGCCATTTGTTCGGCGGCAGACGCCATGGATATCCTACCCGATCAAGCGTGTCTGAAACGGCAAAGCGCCGCATGTCCGTCCCATGTAGGCGACACGCGGCGCAATTGCCATGGGGTCGTTTGACCCGGTTGCTTCTTTACTTGGCGGCCAGCGCGGCAGCCTTGGCAGCGCGCGCAACGGCGCGGGCGGCCTTCTGCTCGTCCTTGGTCAGCGGCGCCGGGGCCGGGGCCGGCAGTTCGATCGAGCCGCCAGCGGCTTCCACCGCCGCCTTGGCCGTGGCCGACGCACCCGCGAGCTTGAGCGACACCTTGGCGGTGAGCGCACCCACGCCGAGCAGGCGCACGCCATCGCGCGCCGTGGTCAGCACCTTGGCGGCAACCAGCACATCGGCGTCGATCAGCGTCTTGGCGTCCAGCTTGCCGGCATCGATGGCGGCCTGCAGCGTGCCGAGGTTCAGCACGGCATAATCCTTGCGGAAGATGTTGTTGAAGCCGCGCTTCGGGATGCGCATGTGCAGCGGCATCTGGCCGCCTTCGAAGCCGTTGATCGACACGCCCGAGCGGCTGGTCTGGCCCTTCTGGCCGCGACCGCCGGTCTTGCCGACACCGGAGCCGATGCCGCGACCGACGCGCACGCGCTTCTTGCGGGCACCGGGATTGTCGTGAAGGTCGTTGAGCTTGGTGGTCATGAGTTGCACTCGCTTTCGCTTACGCGCTGGATGTTGGTCTTGAAACGGCTGGGCACCCCAGGGTGAACCTGCGGTGCCCGGCGCTTGTTCTGGCTCCCGGCCGGAGCCGGGAAAAGGGGTCAGGCGACCTCTTCAACCTTGAGAAGATGCGCCACCTTCTTGATCATGCCCCGGATTTCCGGCGTATCGACATGCTCGCGGCTGCGGTTCATCTTGTTGAGGCCGAGGCCGATCAGGTTCTTTTCCTGGATCGGCGTGCGGCGGATCGGCGAACCGATCTGGGTGACTTTGACTTTGGCCATCATGCCTCTCCTCAGGCCACCGCTTCGGCGTCGGCTTCAGCCAGCTTGGCAGAAGTGTCACCGCGGCGCGACAGCAGATCCACAACCTTCTTGCCGCGACGCTGGGCGACGCTCTTCGGGCTGACCTGGCCAACCAGGGCCGCGAAGGTGGCACGGATCATGTTGTAGGGGTTGTTGGTGCCCACCGATTTGGTGACCACGTCGGCAACGCCCAGCGATTCGAACACGGCGCGCATCGGACCACCGGCGATGATGCCGGTACCCTGCGTGGCGGAACGAACATAGACCTTGCCGGCGCCGAAATGGCCGTAGCCATCATGGTGCAAGGTGCGGCCATCGCGCAGCGGCACACGCACCATCGCTTTCTTGGCGGCGGCAGTGGCCTTGGCGATGGCTTCCGGCACTTCGCGGGCCTTGCCGTGGCCGAAGCCAACGCGACCCTTGCCATCACCCACCACGACCAGCGCAGCAAAGCCGAAACGCTTGCCGCCCTTCAC
>JAIXPM010000238.1 GCA_027486275.1 Sphingomonadales bacterium
CGCCGGGCACGAACGCGCCGAGCAGGCCGCCGACCTTGAAACCGCCCTTGTTGCGGTTGGCGGTGACGATGTTGGGAATCAGGGTGAAATCGGCTTCCACCATCTGGCCTTTGCCGATGGTGCCACCGCCGCGGGTTTCACCGCCCGCGGCGAGCGCGCGTTCCTGCTGCATGGCGGCCATGCCGCGCTGCGAACGGTTCACCAGCCGGAAGCAGCCGGATTTCTGAGCATAGACGCGCAGCAAGGCTTCGGGTGAACCAAGGCCAAGGCCTTCCCACCAGCGGGTTTCGGGATCGCTGATGCCCATGGTGCCCAGCGCCTTTGTGCACCGGGGCAATTCGGCGGTCTTGGCGGCGCGGGCCTTTTCAATGCCACCTTTGCGGCCGGCATTGATCTGCGCAGCGGCCGGAACGGCAGTGAATGCCACGGCGGCGGCGGACATCGCGGCCACAGTCTGAATGAAACGCTTCGTCATGAGATTCCCCGAAATCAGGCTCTGGTTGCGCAGCGGCCGTTTTCGGCCTGCCGCGCGGTTACGCGACCCCAATATTGTGGACGAAGTTATCTCATGGTTGCAATGCAAAATACGAAACGCAAGAATCCGTAAACTTTACGACCTACGCGCCGCCCGGTTTACCGGCCAAAATCGGGCTTATCGGTGTCCTGGCCTTCGTCGATCACCTGGCGGCGGATGGCACGGGTGCGGGTGAACAGATTTTCCAGCGTGTCGCCTTCGCCCCAGCGGATGGCGCGTTGCAGCGCCACCAGATCCTCGGTGAAGCGGCCCAGCAGTTCCAGCACCGCCTCGCGGTTGTTGAGGAACACGTCGCGCCACATCACCGGATCAGACGCGGCGATGCGGGTGAAATCGCGGAAACCACCGGCGGAATATTTGATCACCTCGGCCTTGGTCACCTGTTCCAGATCGCTGGCGGTGCCAACGATCGAATAAGCGATCAGGTGCGGCAGGTGGCTGGTGACGGCGAGCACGCGATCATGGTGCGGCGCATCCATCAGATCGACCTTGGCGCCCAGCCGCCGCCAGAATTCGGAGAGGCGCTCCACCATCACCTCGTCAGCGCGCGGCGGCGGCGTGATGATGCACCAGCGGCCCTTGAACAGGCTGGAAAAGCCGGCATCCGGTCCGGATTTTTCGGTGCCTGCAACAGGATGTGCGGGGATGACGTGCACGCCGGGCAGGGCGGCGCCCAGCACCTTCAAGACGCTTTCTTTCACCGAACCGACGTCGCTCACCACCGTGTCGGGTGCCAGTTCCGGGCCGATTTCGGTAGCCACTTCGGCCATGGCGCCCACCGGCACGCACAGGATGACCAGATCGGCATCCACCACAGCCGCGCCAGCGCCATCGGCCACATCATCGGCGATGCCCAGTTCGGCCACGCGTTCCCGCACCGCCGCGCTAGCATCGCTCACCGTCAGCTGCACCGTGGGCATGGCTTCGCGAACGGCGCGCGCGAGGCTTGAGCCGATCAGGCCCATGCCGATGATGGCGACGCGCGCGAACGGCAGCATCAGGCCGCGCCTTCCACATAGTCGCGCAGGGCAGCAGCGACAGTGCGGGTTTCGGTTTCGGTACCGATGGAGATGCGCAGACAGCGCGGCATGTTTTGCACGGCGAGATAACGGCAGATGATGCCGTGATCGAGCAGCCATTCGTTGGCACCCGCCGCCGTGACCGGGCCGCTTTCCGGAAATTCGATCAGGATGAAGTTGCAGGCCGACGGGATGGCGCGCAGGCCGGCGTTGCCCAAGGCGACGATTTCACCCTCCAGAAAGGCGCGCAGCCGGATGGTTTCGCGACGCACCATGTCGAGGTGGGTATCATCCGCCAGCGACGCGACGGCGGCGGCCTGGCCGGTGGTCGTCACGTTGAACGGCCCGCGCACGCGATCAAGCGCGGCGATGATCGGCAGCGGCGCCACCGCCCAACCAATGCGCTGCGCGGCAAGGCCGTGGATCTTGGAGAAGGTGCGGGTGACGATCAGGTTTGGCAGGCTCTGCGCCAGCGCCAGACCGCCTTCATAGTCGCCTTCGACGAACTCGGCATAGGCACAGTCGAGCACCAACACGACATCGCTGGGCACGCCCGCGATCAGCCGGCGGATGTCGGCGGCGGGCAGCAATGTGCCTGTCGGGTTGTTGGGATTGGCGATGTAGATGACGCGGGTGGCCGGCGTTACGGCGGCCAATATGGAATCGATATCGCCGGTATAATCCACATCCGGCACCACCACCGGCGTCGCGCCGACGCGGCGGGTGGCGCCTTCGTAAACGGCGAACCCGTGGCGCACGTGGATGATCTCGTCGCCCGGACCAGCGAAGGCACTGGCGATCATGTGCAATATTTCATCGCTGCCGGTGCCGCAGATGATGTGGGCCGGGTTCAAGCCATATTTGTCGCCCAGCGCCTCACGCAAGCTGGTGGAGGCTGGATCGGGATAGCGATGGCCTTGCGCAATCACATCCTGCATTGCCGCGACGGCCATGGGCGATGGCCCCCACGGATTCTCGTTCGAGGACAATTTGGCCACCACGGGCGCGCCGGCGCTTGATTTGCCGGGCACATAGGCGTGCATGGCCTCGATCCACGGTTTCATCTGGGGTGCGGCGTTGGTCATGCTGCGCCGTTAGCGAAAATCGCTGGCACAGTCACCCCTTCGCCATTATTCCCGCGCCGCAATGGACGAACGTTTTGGCCTTGATCGCCGCGTGACGCTGCCCGGGGATTTCCCGCTGGCGGGCGGCGGTGTGCTGCCCGAACTCACCATCGCCTATGAAACCTATGGCAAGCTGAACGCCAACGCCACCAACGCCATCTTGGTGTGCCACGCACTGACCGGGGATCAATATCTGGCCAGCGCCCATCCTGTTACGGGCAAGGCCGGTTGGTGGACGCGGCTGGTGGGGCCG
>JAIXPM010000129.1 GCA_027486275.1 Sphingomonadales bacterium
ACCCTAAAGACCCGTTCGTTTCGATCGACGACGACGGCGTTGGCGAACTGGTGGCATTGGCCGCCGAACGTGGCCGCAGCGTGAAGCCCGATCTGAAACGCCACCCCGGTATTGCCGGTGCCGTGTGGAGTCCACGATGATCTGGCTGTTCGGCGAGATCTGGCTGTGGGTGCTGGCCGGCTTTGCCGTCGGGCTGGCAACCGGCTGGTGGCTGTGCAAGCGCTGATCAGCCCTTCTTGAGGGCCGCCTGCGCCGCCGCCAGCCGCGCGATCGGCACGCGGTAGGGCGAACAGCTCACATAATCCAGCCCCAGGCCTTCGCAGAACAGGATGGAGGCCGGATCGCCGCCATGCTCGCCACAGATGCCGAGTTTCAGTTCAGGCTTGACGCTGCGGCCACGCTCGGCGGCCAGCGCCACCAACTCGCCCACGCCGTCTTCATCGATCGAAACGAACGGGTCTTTAGGGTAGATGCCCTTCTCCACATACGGCCCCATGAACCGCGCCGAGTCATCGCGGCTGATACCCAAGGTCGTCTGCGTCAGATCATTGGTGCCAAAGCTGAAGAACTGCGCATGGGCAGCAATATCGGCGGCGCGCAGGGCCGCGCGCGGCAGTTCGATCATGGTACCGACCAGGTAATCCAGCGTGGTTCCGGTGGCGGCGAAGACGGCGGCGGCTTCGGCGTCGATGGCGGCCTTGGTCAGTTCCAGTTCCTTCGCCGTCGCGACCAGCGGCACCATCACTTCCGGCACCACCGCTGCCCCGGTTTCCTGGGCCACCATCACGGCGGCTTCGAAAATGGCGCGGGCCTGCATGGCATAGATTTCAGGATAGGTAATCCCGAGTCGGCATCCGCGATGGCCCAGCATCGGGTTGAATTCATGCAGTTCGTTGATCCGGCGGCGCACCAGCGTTTCCGGCAGGCCAGTGGCGGCAGCGACGTCGGCAAAACCTTCATCATCGTGCGGCAGGAATTCGTGCAGCGGCGGATCGAGCAGGCGGATGGTCACCGGCAGGCCGGCCATGACGCGGAAGATCTCGGCGAAATCGGCTCGCTGTTCGGGCAGCAGCTCGGCCAGTGCGGCTTCACGCCCGGCGGTGTCTTCGGCCAGGATCATGCGGCGCACGGCGGTGATGCGGCTCGGTTCGAAGAACATGTGTTCCGTGCGGCACAGGCCGATGCCTTCGGCGCCGAACTGGCGGGCAACGCGGCAATCTTCCGGCGTTTCGGCGTTGGTGCGCACTTTCAACCGGCGATGCTTGTCCGCCCATTCCATCAATATGCCGAAATCGCCGGACAGATCGGGCTCCACGGTCGGCACGTCGCCCATCATCACGTCGCCGGTGGCGCCATCGATGGTGATGCGATCGCCTTCCTTCACGATGCGCCCGCCGGTGCTGACAGTGCGGCCGACCAGATCAATGCTGATGCCGCCAGCGCCCGAAACGCAGGGGCGGCCCATGCCGCGCGCCACCACGGCAGCGTGGCTGGTCATGCCGCCGCGCGCCGTCAGGATGCCGCGGGCGGCGTGCATGCCGTGGATGTCTTCCGGCGACGTTTCGGTGCGCACCAGGATCACGGCGTCCCCTGCACGCGCACGGATTTCGGCGCTGTCGCTGTCCAGCACGACGATGCCGCTGGCGGCGCCGGGGCTGGCCGGCAGGCCGCGGGCGATGATGTCCCGCACGGCCTTCGGATCGAGCGTCGGGTGCAGTAACTGGTCCATGGCGCTGGCATCAACGCGCTTCACGGCTTCGGCTTCGGTGATCAGGCCTTCGCCCACCATGTCCACCGCGATGCGCAGCGCGGCCTTGGCGGTGCGCTTGCCGCTGCGGGTCTGCAGGATATACAGCCGGTTGTCTTCCACCGTGAATTCAATGTCCTGCATGTCGCGGTAGTGCCGCTCCAGCAGATCGAAGGTGCGGCCGAGTTCGGCGAACACCACCGGCATCGCCTCTTCCATCGACGCCGCCTTGGCGCCGGCCTTCTCACGCGCGGCCTTGGTCAAGTATTGCGGCGTGCGGATGCCGGCCACCACGTCTTCGCCCTGGGCGTTGATCAGATATTCGCCATACCAGGCATGTTCGCCGGTGCTGGGATCGCGGGTGAAGGCCACGCCGGTGGCCGAGGTATCGCCCAGATTGCCGAACACCATGGCCTGCACGTTGACAGCGGTGCCCCAGTTTTCGGGAATATCGTTGAGCCGGCGATAGGTGCGCGCCCGATCGCTGCGCCACGAACCGAACACCGCGCCGATCGCGCCCCACAATTGTTCGTGCGGGTCCTGCGGGAACGGACGGCCCAATGCCTGCTCCACAATGGCCATGTAGCGAGCAACCAGTTTCCTCAGATCATCCGCATCAAGCCCGGTATCCTGGGTGACGCCCTTGTCTTCCTTGGCGATTTCCAGGGCGTCTTCAAAGGCATAGTGATCGAGTTCCAGCACCACATCGCCATACATCTGGATGAAACGGCGATAGCTGTCCCACGCAAACCGCGCGTTGCCACTAGCGGCGGCGAGGCCTTCCACGGTCTGATCGTTCAGGCCGAGGTTGAGCACCGTATCCATCATGCCCGGCATCGACACGCGCGCGCCGGAGCGGACGGAAACCAGCAGCGGGTTGGTGGCATCGCCGAACGTCTTGCCAGTCACGCCTTCAATGAAGGCGAGGCTGTCCAGCACCTGCGCCTGCACATCATCGGGCAGGCGGCCGCCGGCATCATAATAGGCGGCGCAAACGGAGGTGGCGATGGTCAGGCCCGGGGGCACGGCGAGGCCGATGCCGGCCATTTCCGCGAGGTTGGCGCCCTTGCCGCCCAGCAATTCCTTCTGCGTGGCATCGCCTTCAGCCGTGCCGCCACCGAACCGGAAAACTGA
>JAIXPM010000209.1 GCA_027486275.1 Sphingomonadales bacterium
ACCGGCAAGACCACGCTTTCCGCCGACGCCAGCCGCACGCTGATCGGCGACGATGAACATGGCTGGTCCGATACCGCCGTCTTCAATTTCGAAGGCGGCTGCTATGCCAAGGTGATCCGCCTTTCGGCCGAAGCCGAGCCCGAGATTTACGCCACCACCCGCCGGTTCGGCACGGTGCTGGAAAATGTCGTGATTGATCCCACCACGCGCGTGATCGATCTGGATGACAACAGCCTGGCGGAAAACAGCCGCGGTTCCTACCCGATCGATTTTATCCCGAACGCCAGTGCCGACAACATGGGCCCGGTGCCGCGCAACATCATCATGCTGACGGCCGATGCGTTCGGCATCCTGCCGCCAATTTCGAAGCTGACGCCCGATCAGGCCATGTATCACTTCCTGTCCGGCTACACCGCGCGCGTGGCCGGCACCGAAATCGGCGTGACCGAGCCGGATGCCACCTTCTCCACCTGCTTCGGCGCCCCGTTCATGCCGCGCCATCCATCGGTTTATGGCAATCTGCTGAAGGAACGCATTGCCAAGGGCGGCGTGGACGTGTGGCTGGTCAACACTGGCTGGACCGGTGGCGGCGCCGGCACTGGCGGCACCGGCACCCGCATGCCGATCAAGGTGACGCGCGCCCTGCTCAACGCCGCGCTGGACGGCAGCCTGAAGACCGCCGAGTTCCGCACCGACGAGAATTTCGGTTTCGCCGTGCCGGTTTCGGTGCCGGGCGTCGAACCCACCATCCTCAACCCGCGCGAAACCTGGACCGACAAGGCCGAATATGACGCGAAGGCCAAGGCGCTGATCGGCATGTTCATCGCCAACTTCGCCCAGTTCGAAGCCCATGTGGACGCCAGCGTGCGGGATTCGGCACCAAAAGCCGCCTGAACGGGCAGACCAACAAGAAGAAGGGCGGCCTGCAAGGGCCGCCCTTTTTCGTTGCAGCTCAACGCATCACCTGGCAGCCTGGCGCAATGAAGCGCGCCTGGTTTGATGCTCCAGCCGAAGTGCTGGCCAAAGCGACGCCGCAATTGATCCTGGGCTATCTCACCGAAGCAACCCAATTTCCGGCTGAGTTGGCACAAATCAGTGCATGGCAATTCACGATCACCCATCTCAAGCAATTGGCGGCTGCGATGCCCGATGCCCATTTCTTCATGGAATTTGCCATCCCCCGTATGGGAAGACGCGCGGATGCCGTGATCCTGGCAGGGCCGCTGATCCTGGTGCTTGAATACAAAGTTGGCGAGCGCGCCTTTGCCCGCCATGCCATTGAGCAAGCCCATGGCTATGCGCTCGACCTCAAGAATTTCCACGTCACCAGCCATGACAAGGCAATCATCCCGATCCTGATCGCCAGCGAGGCGCCGCCGCAGCAGCTTGGCTTTGGCTTCTGGGCGGAAGACCGGGTGCACAGTCCGCTTTGCCTCAGCCCTGATGATGTGCTGCCCACACTGCGCCGCCTGCTCGCCAGCGGTGACGGACCGGTCATCGACGCCGACGCATGGGCTGAGGGCGCATATCGCCCCACCCCCAGCATCATCGAGGCGGCCGAAGCGCTCTATGCCGGCCACGATGTCACGGCCATCTCCCGCTCTGAGGCGGGTGCCGAAAATCTGTCGCGCACGGCCAACGCCATTGCGGCGGTGGTGGCGCGGATGCGGACGGAGGGCGGCAAGGCCATCTGCTTCGTCACCGGCGTACCCGGCGCCGGCAAGACGCTCGCCGGCCTCAACCTCGCCTGCCAGCGCCGTCCCGACCACCCGGAAGAACATGCCGTATTCCTGTCAGGCAACGGCCCGCTGGTGCAGGTGCTGCAGGAGGCGCTGCGCCGCGACGGCAAGCGCAAGCGCGCCCTGCCTGATCTGCCCGAGGCCCGCATGCTGCAAGCCCGCGAGCCCGACGCCTTCATCCAGAACGTCCACCATTTTCGCGACGAGTATCTGGCGCCCGATCGCGTGCCGACCGAGCATGTGGTGATTTTCGACGAAGCCCAGCGCGCCTGGGATCGCGCCATGACCAGTGATTTCATGCGCCGCAAGAAAGGGCAGCCGGCGTTTGACCAGTCAGAGCCCGGCTTCCTGCTGTCAGTGATGGACCGGCGGCCAGATTGGTGTGTCGTCGTCTGCCTGATCGGCGAAGGGCAGGAGATCAACCGTGGGGAAGCCGGCGTTGCCGAATGGCTGAATGCGCTGCAGGCCGGGCTGCCCCACTGGCAACTGTTCCTGCCGCCGCACCTCATGGCCGAGGGCGGCGCCATCGACGGGGCGATGCGGTGGCATCTGGCGCATCGCGGCGCGGTTCCCGATGAAGGCCTGCACCTGTCGGTGTCGGTGCGGTCGTTTCGCGCCGAAGGCGTGTCGGCATTCGTGGCGGCACTGCTGGCCGAAGATGCGGGCGCGGCCAGCGCCTTGATCAGAGACCTTGACCAGTTTCCTGTCTGCTACACGCGCGATCTGGCGGCGGCCCGGCAGTGGCTGCGCACGCAGCGCCGGGCCGGCGAACGCGCCGGCCTGCTCGCCAGTTCCAATGCGCTGCGGCTCAAGCCGGAAGGCCTTCACGTCAAGGCGCCGGTCGATGTCTGCCACTGGTTCCTGAATGGCAACGACGATGTGCGCTCTTCCAACGCGCTGGAAGATGCCGCGACCGAGTTCGACGTCCAGGGGCTCGAGCTCGATTGGGCGGGCGTCGCCTGGGACCTGAATCATCGCCGCACGGAAAATGGCTGGCAGGCACGCCAGTTCAGAGGCACCAACTGGCAGCAGATCGGTGCCACCCAGAGCGGCATCGGCCGCGCCGAATATGTCCGTAATGCCTATCGCGTGCTGCTCACGCGCGCGCGGCAGGGGATGGTGATCTATGTGCCGAGGGGTGACGCGACCGATGCGACGCGGCCGCCCGCCGATTATGACGCTGTTGCCGAATGGCTGTGCGCCTGCGGGATAACCGAACTGCCCTCAGCCTAAAACACCGGCTGATTGTGAATCCCGCACTCCGTCTTGTCCCAATGGCGCCAGCGGCCGGCGCGGGGGTCTTCGCCGGGCTGGACCTCGCTGGTGCAGGGCTGGCAGCCGATGGAGGGATAGCCGGCGGCTTCGAGCGGGTGGCGGGGGAGTTCACGGGCAACGAAGTGCGCGTCGATGGCGGCCTTGTTCCAATCGGCGAGCGGGTTGATTTTCAGGCGGCCTTCGTCGAGTTCAAAATGTGGCAGGCTGGCGCGGCCGGCCTGAAAGCCCTTGCGGCCGGAAATCCACGCATCGAAACCGGCCAGCGCGCGGCGGAGCGGTTCAACCTTGCGCAAATCGCAGCAGCCATCGGGATCATAAGCCCAGCGCAGGGACTTGTCGTCGCGACGGGCAATCTCATACGGGTCGGGGCGATAGACGCGCAGATCGGTGAAGCCCAGACTTTCGGCCAGGCCGTCGCGATAGGCGAGCGTTTCGCCGAACATCTTCTGGGTGTTGATGAAGATCAGCGGCATGCTGCGGTCGACCGCGGCGACCAGATCGAGCAGCACCGCCGATTCCGCCCCGAACGAGGAGACGACGGCGATGCGGCGTTTCAGCTCGCCGGTGAGAAGTTCGGCCAGCATCTCCGCCGTTGGCCGGCCGGCAAAGCGCGCGTTCAGGGCCGCCACCTGCTCGGCCGTGAAGGCCGGCGCGGTGTCAATCACATCTGGCAGGCGCGCCGGCGCGGTCATGCGTTGGACTGTTGGCGCAGCGCCCAAATCGGTTGCAGGCCGTCGGCCGCCTTCATGTAGACATTGGGGAAGCGCGCCAGCGTGCGCTCGGCCACCGCCGG
>JAIXPM010000225.1 GCA_027486275.1 Sphingomonadales bacterium
CGCTCAGAGGATGCTCTGACCCGTCTTGGCCCAATCGGCCTCGAACGCGGCCAGGCCCTTGTCGGTGAGCGCGTGGCCCGCCAGCTGGCGGATCACCGAAGGCGGCATGGTGGCGACATCGGCGCCGATGCGCGCCGCGGCCAGCACATGGACCGGACTGCGCACGCTGGCGACGAGGATTTCGGTTTTGAAATCATAATTGTCGTAGATGGTGCGAATATCCTGGATCAGCTCCATCCCGTCGTGGCCGATATCATCCAGCCGGCCAACGAACGGCGAAATATAGGTCGCACCGGCCTTGGCCGCGAGCAGCGCCTGGTTGGCCGAGAAGCACAGCGTCACGTTGGTCTTCACGCCTTCGGCGGTAAGCGCCTTGCAGCTTTTCAGGCCATCCAGGGTGAGCGGCAGCTTGATGCAGATATTGGGCGCCAGCGCGCGCAGCACGGCGGCTTCGCGCATCATCGTGGCGTGATCGGGGGCGACCACTTCAGCCGAAACCGGGCCATCGACGATCCCGCAGATTTCCTTGACGACTTCGAGGAAATTGCGGCCCGATTTGGCAATCAGGCTGGGATTGGTGGTGACGCCATCCAGCAGGCCAGTGGCGGCCAGATCGGCGATTTCAGCAACGTCGGCGGTATCGGCAAAGAATTTCATGGCGGCGGCCCAGCAGTGGGAGGGAAGATTCGGGCTGCTTTAACCGATGCAGACGGGCTTTCCTACCATCGCTTTTGGTCGCCGCACGCACCGGCTGTCCTACGCTGCGCCGCTATGGTATTTTTCAATCAGGGTCGAAGGCAACATTCATCGGGGGACTTCCGATATGACCACGCTCGAGCTCCAGAAAGCCTTGAAAGCCAGAGGCTTCGACCCAGGCGACATCGATGGTGCAATGGGGCGCAACACCATCGCTGCAATCCGTGCCTTCCAAGCGGCCAATGGCCTGGATGTGGATGGTGTGGCGGGGCCCGATACGCTTGCCAAGCTTGCGGCACCCACAGCGCAGACTGCGCCTGACCCGATCCACAGCCTGTCGATGCCATGGTTCATCGAAGCGCAGCGCGCCATTGGCGTGAAGGAAGACACCGGCCCCGGTTCCAACCCGCTGATCATCGGCTGGGCGCGCCGGTTGCGCATTGATTATGCCAAGGATGAAATCGCCTGGTGCGGGCTGTTCGTCGCCCATTGCATCGGCCTCACCCTGCCCGGCGAAGTGCTGACGTCCAATCCGCTGGGCGCGCGCACCTGGACCAGGTTTGGTGTGCCCTGCCCTGTGCCGCAGCCCGGCGCCGTGATGACCTTCTGGCGCGGCAGCCGCGATGGCTGGCAGGGCCATGTCGGCTTTTATGTCGGCGAAGATGCCTCGGCCTTTCACATCCTGGGCGGCAACCAGGGCGATGCCGTGAACGTGAAGCGCTTTGCCCGCGACCGTTTCCTCACCGCCCGCTGGCCGAAAACGGCCCCAGCCCCCACCGGCGGCCCGCGCATCCTGCGTGCCGACGGCAGCTTCTCGAACAACGAACAATAAGGCCGGCTGGCCGGGGGACTGAAGCTCAGCCCCCGGCCACCAGCTTCTTGAGCTCGGTCTTCAATATCTTGCCATTGGCGTTCCGTGGCAGCGGTTCGCGACTGAAATGCACCGCAACCGGCACCTTGAAGGCCGCCTGCCGCGCGGCGACGAAGGCGCGCAGTTCCTCTTCGCTGGCGTCGACGCCTTCCTTCAGCGTCACGAACGCCACCGGCTCCTCGCCCAACTGCTTGTGCGGGCGGCCGACCAGCGCGGCGTCCATCACCGCCGGATGCTCGTACAACGCGTTTTCCACCTCGACGCAGTAGATATTCTCACCGCCGCGGATCAGCATGTCCTTGGCGCGGTCGATGATGAAGCAGAAGCCTTCTTCATCGATGCGCCCCAGATCGCCGGTGCGCACCCAGCCGTCGATGAAGGTGGCCGCCGTGGCTTCGGGCTTGTTCCAATAGAGCCGGACCACGTTGGGGCCGAAGCCGTAGATTTCGCCCACCTCGTTCGGCCCCAGCACCTTGCCGTCAGGGTCGCGCACCTGCAGATCACACACCGGCACCGGCGGGCCGCAGCTGTCGGGCCGGTGCTCGTAATCTTCCGCCATATGGTGGGTGAAGGTGGCGCTGGTTTCGGTCATGCCCCAGCCGTTGCCGGGCTTGGCCTTGAACTCCTTGGCGATCTGGCGAACCAGTTCGGGCGCTGATGGTGCGCCGCCATAGGAGACGGCCTCCAGGCTCGACAGGTCATATTTGGCGCGGTCGGGATGTTCCAGGATTTGCCAGGCGATGGTGGGCACGCCGCCGGCCGAGCTGATCTTCTCACGTTCGATCAGCGTCATGGCTTCCACCACGTCCCACTTTTTCATCAGCACCAGCTTCACGCCGCCCACCAGCGCGGGATTGAGCACGGCATGGCAACCGGTGGCGTGGAAGAAGGGCACCGATAGCAGGGTCGCCTTCTGCGGGGCGTTGGGGTCAGCCGCCGGCGGCTGCTCGCCGCGCCGCAGGAAACTGCGCGCCGCGCTGCTGGCACTGGCCATGATGTTGGAACAGATGTTGCGGTGGCTGCCCAGCGCGCCCTTGGGCTTGCCGGTGGTGCCGCTGGTGTAGAAAATCGTCGCGTCATCTTCGGGCTGAAGCGCCAAGGCATCGGCCGGGATGGCACGGTCCTTCAGCGACGCCCAGTCCATCGGCCAGCCGATCACCTCTTCCAGCCGGCGCGCACGCGGATCACCAAGTTCCAGTTCGCTGGCGCGGGTGACGTAGATCTGCTCCAGGTCCGGGCAGTTGGGCAGATGTTCAGCGATGCGGTTGTAGCGCTCGGCATCGATCAGCAGGATCTTGGTGCCGCTGTCGGTCAGGCCATATTCCAGCTCGCCGCCCGTCCACCAGGCATTCAAGGGCGTGACGATCGCCCCGCACAGGCTGGCGGCATAAAAGGCGACCGGCCATTCTGGCAGGTTGCGCATCACCACCGCCACGCGGTCGCCCTTCGCCAGGCCATCGGCCTTCAACCGCTCGGCCAGCGCCAGCGTGGCGCGGGCAAAGGCTTCGAACGTCACCCGTTCCTCGTCCAGCACCATGAAGATCTTGTCGCCATGGGCGCGGCCGGCAGCGAAACAATGGGCCAACGATGCCGGCGCATTCTTCCAGACCCGTGTGGGCCGGCCCTGGATGGCAACCGTTTCCATCTCCAGCGGCTGGCCCGGCGCGGTCAGCAGCGTATGGGCTTCGGCAATCGACATGGCGGGCCAGTTGCTCATTCATCATTTCCCCAAGGCGTTTTTATTGCGGCCACGATGCCGCAAAGCGCAGCGCCCCGCCAGTCTGTCAGAACGGCGCAGTTCCCCTTCAATGTGGGCGGCTTGGCGGCAGCGGATAACCCGCCTAGGCTGCGCCCAAACAAACAAGGGAGATGAGCCATGGCCACCGTTGCCAAGACTGCCGAATGGGATGCCCGCGATGCCGCGAACATGCGGGGCGTGCTTGATGCGCAGCGCGCCAGCTTCACCGCCGAACTGCCGGTCACGGCCGCCACGCGGCGCGACCGGTTGAACCGCGCGCTCGATGTGGTGCTGGCCAACAAGGATCGCTTTGCCGCTGCGATGAGCGAGGATTTCGGCCACCGCTCGACCGAACTCAGCCTGGTCACCGACATCATGGCGTCGATCAAGCCGCTCAAGCATGCGCTGAAGCATCTCGATGCCTGGATGAAGCCGGAAAAGCGCAAGCTGGATTTCCCCATGGGCCTGCTTGGTGCGAAAGCGCGGGTGGAATGGCAGCCCAAGGGCGTCGTCGGTATCCTGTCCCCGTGGAATTTCCCGGTGAACCTCACCTTTGCGCCGCTCGCAGGCGTGCTGGCAGCCGGCAACCGGGCGATGATCAAGCCATCGGAATATACGCCGGTCACTTCGGCGCTGATGAAGGAAGTGCTGGAAGCGGCGTTTGACCAGACCGAAATCGCGGTGATCACCGGCGGGCCGGAAGTGGGCAAGGCGTTCACCGAACTGCCCTTTGATCACATCATCTTCACCGGTGCCACCAGCGTGGCCCGCCATGTGATGGCGGCTGCCGCCAAGAATCTGGTGCCACTGACGCTCGAACTCGGTGGCAAGTCGCCCACAATCATCTCGCGCTCCGCCGATGTGGCGTCGGCCACCGAGCGCGTGGCGATGGGCAAATTGATGAACGCCGGCCAGATCTGCCTGGCGCCGGATTATCTGCTGGTGCCCGAAGAGAAGGAAGGCGAGATCATTGAAGGCCTGAAGGCCGCCACCGCCAAAATGTATCCGACCATGCTGGCCAACCCGGATTACACCAGCGTGCTCGGCGCCCGTCACCGGGAACGACTGGAAGCCCATGTGGAAGACGCCCGCGCCAAGGGCGCAGACGTTGTGGTGGTGAACCCGGCGAACGAGGATTTCAGCAAGCAGAACACCAACAAAATGCCGCTGCACATCATCCGCGGCGCCACCGACGAGATGACGGTGATGCAGGAGGAAATCTTCGGGCCCTTGCTGCCGGTGCGCACCTACAAGGCGGTGGATGGCGCCATCGACGAGATCAACCGCCGCGACCGGCCGCTGGGCCTGTATTGGTTCGGGCAGGACGAACTGGAGCAGCGCCGCGTGCTCGACCGCACCATTTCGGGCGGCGTGACGGTGAACGACGTGATCTTCCACGTTTCGGCTGAAGACCTGCCGTTCGGCGGCATTGGCCCGGCCGGCATGGGCAATTACCACGGCCACGATGGCTTCAAGGAATTCAGCCATCCCAAGGCCATCTACAGCCAGCCCAAGATCGATCTGGCCGGGCTGGCCGGGTTCAAGCCGCCCTATGGCGCAAAGACCGCCAAGGCACTGGCGCGGGAACTGAAGAAGTAAGGCTCAGGCCGGCGGTCGTGTTGCAGCGAACGCCGGCGTGGCCAGCAGCCGATCCGTCAAGTCCGCCAG
>JAIXPM010000110.1 GCA_027486275.1 Sphingomonadales bacterium
GAAACCGAAATGCCCGGCCTGATGGCGCTGCGCGCCGAATTTGGTGCGTCGAAGCCGCTGAAGGGCGCGCGCATCACCGGCTCGCTGCACATGACGATCCAGACCGCGGTGCTGATGGAGACTTTGGTGGCGCTGGGCGCGGAACTGCGCTGGGCCACCTGCAACATCTTCTCCACCCAGGATCATGCTGCTGCGGCCATGGCGGCGGCCGGCATCCCGACCTATGCCATCAAGGGCGAAAGCCTGGCGGATTATTGGGATTATGTCGGCCGCATCTTTGATTGGGGTGACGTCACCGCCAACATCATTCTCGACGACGGCGGCGATGCCACCATGTTCGCACTGTGGGGCGCCCGCCTCGAAGCCGGCGAAACCATGGGCGAGCCGGAAAACGAGGAAGAAGTCGAATTCCAGCGTGCGCTCAAGGCCTATATCAAGGCCCGCCCCGGCTATCTGACCGAGACGGTGAAGAACCTGAAGGGCGTTTCGGAAGAAACCACCACCGGCGTCCACCGGCTCTATGATCTGGCCAAGCAGGGCCGCCTGCCCTTCCCGGCGATCAACGTGAACGACAGCGTCACCAAATCCAAGTTCGACAATCTTTATGGCTGCAAGGAATCGCTGGTCGATGCCATCCGCCGCGCGACGGACGTGATGCTGGCCGGCAAGGTCGCCTGCGTGGCCGGCTTTGGCGATGTGGGCAAGGGTTCGGCGCAATCCTTACGCAACGGCGGCGCCCGCGTGATGGTGACGGAGATCGATCCCATCTGCGCCCTGCAGGCCGCGATGGAAGGCTTTGAAGTCGTCACCATGGAAGACGCCGTCAAACGGGCTGACATCTTTGTCACCGCCACCGGCAACATGGATGTGATCACCGCCGAGCACATGATGGCGATGCGCCCCAACGCCATCGTCTGCAACATCGGCCACTTCGACAGCGAGATCCAGATTTCCGCGCTTTCGAACTACAAGTGGACCGAGGTGAAGCCGGGCACCGACATCGTGGAATTCCCTGATGGCAATCAGATCATCGTGCTGGCCAAGGGCCGGCTGGTGAACCTGGGCTGCGCCACTGGTCACCCCAGCTTCGTGATGTCGGCCAGTTTCACCAACCAGGTGCTGGCCCAGATCGAGCTGTGGACGAAGAGCGAGGCCTATGAAAACCGCGTCTATGTGCTGCCCAAGCATCTGGATGAAAAGGTCGCCCGCCTGCATCTGGACAAGCTGGGCGTGAAGCTCACCACCCTGTCGGACAAGCAGGCGGCCTATATCGGCGTCGGTGAAGCCGGGCCGTTCAAGCCGGATCATTATCGTTATTGATCGGTCGATTGTGCCGCACAGCGGGCCGGCGGCGCGGCTTGCCCGCCGGCTCGTTCTGTTCTAGGGGCGCGACACAGTCAATCCAAGGAAACACCCTGTGGCCATGCCTGCCCCCGGCATCGCGCCGGGCAGCCTGTTGATCGCTGCGCTGCTGGCTGGCTCTGCTTCTGGCCAGACCAGTGCCGATCCGGCCAGCGGCAGCCTGCCCGCCCCCGTTGTCACCCCGGCCGCTGGCAACCGGGCCGGCGAAAATGCCGTGCGCGGCGCGGGCGATGCCTTTGGCACGGTGATCGGCCGCGAGGAGATCGGCCTCTACAGCGCTGATGACATCCGCGGTTTCTCCCCGGTGGCTGCCGGCAATGTGCGCATCGAGGGCTTGTATTTCGATCCGGTTGGCCTGCCGTCGGATCGGATCAGCGGCGCCACCACCATCCGGGTGGGGCCATCAGCGCTGGGGAGCCCGTTTCCGGCACCTACCGGCATCGTGGATATCGGGCTGCGCCTGCCCGAAGACGCTGCTGCCGGCTCCGCCCTTGCCAGCGTTGACAGCCTGGGCAGCCATGCCGCCGAGTTGGACATCGCACTGCCGGTGACCGACCGGCTGAGCATCGGCGTGGGCGCCGCCTTCAGCCAGCAACGCTTCATCGATTCGACCCGCGAGGTGGCGCGCGATGCCGCCATCATCGCGCAATGGCGGCCCAGCGATCGCCTTGGCCTCATCGGCTTTTTCAGCCTGGAATATACCCCGCGCGAAGACGCCAGCCCGCTCTATGTGCCGGCCGGCACGGCGCTGCCGCCCGATCCGCCGCGCCGGCGCTTCATCGGCCCCGCCTGGGCCGCGGGGCGCAGCACCGAAACCACGGCCGGCACCGTGCTGGACTGGCAGTGGCGGGACGGCTGGCAGCTGAAGGCGGGGCTGTTCCGTTCCACCCTGTCCAGCCCGCGCGCCTTTTCCAACCTGCTGCTCGATGTTGAACCCGATGGCCGGGCGCAGCAGCAGGTGCTGGCCGATCCGCCGCTGTTCTTTGCCAGCACCAGCGGCGAGGCGCGGGTGACGCGGGAATGGCAGGATGGCCCGCGCGCGCACCGGCTGCATCTGGCGCTGCGCGGCCGCCGCGCCTTCCGCCGCTTTGGCGGGGCAGACAGCATCGATCTTGGCCCCACCCGCATCGGCCAGCCCAGCACGGCAGCGCTGCCCGCCTTTGCCTTTGGCGCGCAGGAGGAAGACCGGGTGCGCCAGTTCACCCTGGCCGCCGGCTATGAGGGGGAATGGCAGGATCGTGGCAGTCTTTCGGTGGGCGTGCAGCGCAGCGATTATGCCAAGCGCATCGGCCTGCCGGGCCAACAGGTGGATGTGAGGGCGCGGCCGTGGCTGATGAACCTGAATGCGGCGCTGGTGCTGGGGCCGCGCACCCGGCTCTATGGCGGCTATGTCACCGGATTGGAGGAAAGCGGGGTCGCCCCTGACAACGCCGCCAACCGCAACGAAGCGCTGCCGGCGATCATCACCCGCCAGTTCGATCTGGGCGTGCGGCAGCAACTGGGGCCACTGGTGCTGGTGGCCGGCGGCTTTCAGTTGGCCAAGCCCTATTTCAATCTTGGGCCGGGCAACCGCTTTGGCCGGCTGGGCGATGTGACCAACCGCGGGGTGGAAGTGTCTGCGGCCGGGCCGCTGACCCAGCGGCTGTCGCTGGTGGCCGGCGGCGTGTTCAGCTGGCCGCGCGTTTCGGCCGCGGCCGTGGCGCTGGGGGTTTCGGGTGCGTTGCCGGTCGGCCCGGTGCCGCAGCGGCTCAGCCTGTCGGCCGATTGGCGCCCGGCCTTCGCGCCCGGCCTGTCGTTCGATATCAGCCTGTTCCATGATGGCCGGCAGGTAACTACGGTGGACAATCTGGTGGCGCTGCCGGCGCGCAGCTTTGTCGATGTGGGCGCGCGCTATGCCTTTCGCCTGGCTGGAAAGCCGGCGGTGCTGCGCGCGCAGATCATCAACGCCGGCGGGGTGAACGGCGTGTTTCTGGAAGATGCCGGGGTGTATGGCCCATTGGATGGCCGGGTGGCGCAGCTGTATCTTACCATCGACTTCTGACGACGGGCGGGCAGCCACCGCATGAATATTGCATATTATATACAATTTTTGCGCTGGACTTGCCTGTCCGCTCTGGCCATTGATTGCGCATGACAGGGGAATTTGAATCTGGCCGATTTGCGGCTTGCGCGGCCGTGCTGATGGCTGCGGCGGCGTTGCCCGCAGCGGCACAACCGGCGCCGCCCAATGACAGCGCACCGCCGCCGGCCGATCTGCCCGCAGCCGACGAGCCTGATACCGCCGCGCCCATCGTGGCTGCCACCGGCAGCCGATCGGCGGAAAATGCCGTGCGCCAGGCCGGCGATGCCTTTGGCACCAGCATCGGCCGCGAGGTTTCGGGCCTGTACAGCCGCGAGCGCGTGCGCGGTTTTTCGCCGGTGGTGGCCGGCAATGTGCGGATCGACGGGCTGTATTTCGATCCCATCGTTACCCCGTCCAGCCGGCTGGTGCGCGCCACCACCATCCGCGTTGGCCCGTCCGCGCTGGGCAGCCCGTTTCCGGCGCCCACCGGCATCGTGGATCTGGGCCTGCGCCGGCCGGGGCAGGAGGCAGCGGCCAGCGTTTTGATCGGATATAACACGTGGCACACGCCCACCGCCGAGTTTGATGCCAGCCTGCCGGTGAGTTCCACGCTCAGCATCGGCTTTGGTGCCGGCCTGCAGCTGGAAAACGGCTTCAACAAGACCCGCGATCACAGTTACGAAGGCGCGTTCATCGCGCAATGGACGCCCTCGGCCAGTTTCAGCCTGTTGCCGTTCATCACCGTCAAGGACACGTTGATCGATGATCATGGCCCGATTTCGGTGCCGCAGGGCAATTTTCTGCCGCCGCGCCTGCCGCGCCGCCAGTTTTTCGGGCCCTGGTGGTCGCGCGGCGGCGACGTCGAACTCAACGCCGGCGTGATCGGTGACTGGACGATCGGTGGCGGCTGGTTGCTGCGCGCCGGCCTGTTCCGGTCGCAGCGGGTGATAGACGGCCAGTTTGCCAATGTGGTGCGCATCACATCGCCCGATGGCACCGGCACCGAGCGTATCACCGGCGACCCCACGCTGTACAACGCGTCAACCAGTGGCGAAGTGCGGCTGACCCGCCGCTTTGATGACGGCCCGCGCCGTCACCAGATCCACGCCACGCTGCGCAGCCGCCAGGGCTATCGCCGCTTTGATGGATCGCAGGCGGTTGATCTGGGGGTGGTGAACATTCTGGGCCGGGCCCCGGATGTGCCGCCGCCCGTGTTGAATTTCGGCCCGCAGCAGGATGACAATGTGCGGCAATGGACCGGCGGCATCGCCTATGAAGGCCGGTGGGACGGCGTGGGCGAACTTTCGGTGGGTGTGCAGAAAAGCGATTACAGCAAGCGCATCGGCTTCCCCAGCGCGCTCACCGCCACCGATGCGACGCCCTGGCTGTATAACATCACGGCCGCCGTGCAACTGGCCGATGGCATCACCGTGTATGGCGGCGCGGTGACCGGGCTGGAGGAATCGGGCGTTGCCCCCAATTTCGCCGCCAACCGCAACGAAGCCCTGCCGGCGATCAGCACCCGCCAGATCGATGCCGGCGTGCGGCTCAATCTGGGCGGCGGCATGCGCATGGTCGCCGGCCTGTTCCAGGTGTCAAAACCCTATTTCAACCTCGACACCGCCGGCCGTTTCGACGTGCTGGGCGAGGTGATCAACCGCGGCATCGAAGCCTCGGTGGCCGGGCCGCTCACCGACGAACTGTCGGTTGTGGCCGGCGCCGTGGTGCTGCGCCCCGAGGTGACCGGCGATGCCGTCACCCGCGGGCTGGTGGGCCATTTGCCGGTGGGGGCGATTGGCGAGCGCATCGAGTTTTCGGCCGACTGGCGGCCCGGCTTTGCCCCCGGCCTGTCGTTCGACATGCGCCTGTCATACCGCTCACCCGAAGTCGCGACGGTGAACAATCTGGTCTATGTGCCCACCCGCACCTTGATCGATGTGGGCGGGCGTTACCGGTTCAAGCTGGCCGGGAACGAGGCGGTGCTGCGCATCCAGACCACCAACCTCACCAGCCAGCAGGGTTTTGATCTGCGCGGCGCCAATGCCTATACAGTGCTGCCCGGCCGGGTGACCCAGGCCTATCTCACCGTTGATTTCTAGAGGGCAGGGGGCTTTTGTGGCCACTGGCCCTTGCGATTGGTGGGCAAAGCGGCAATCGGCTGCGGTGATGATCGCCCGCTCGCATCTTTTGGCTGCCACATTGCTGGTCGTGTACCCGGCCAGCGCCCAGCCGCAGCCGAACGACAGCACGCCGCCGCCGGCAGCCACAACGCCCGCCGACGAACCCGATCTCACGCCGCCCCCCGCCACCGCCGATGCCGCGGCCGATGTGGCCGCCACCGGCAGCCGCGCGGCCGAAAATGCCGTGCGCCAGGTGGGCGATGCCTTTGGCAGCACCATCGGCCGCGAAGTCATCGGCATCTACAACCAGATGAATGTGCGCGGCTTTTCGCCGATCGCGGCCGGCAATGTGCGCATTGATGGCCTGTATTTCGATCCGGTGGTGCCGCCGTCCACACGGATCAGCCGCACCACCACCATCCGCGTTGGCCTGTCGGCATTGGGCAGCCCGTTTCCCGCCCCCACTGGCCTAGTGGACTTCGGCTTCCGCCGTCCGGGTGACACGGCAGCGGCCAGCGCGCTGGTTCTGGCCGATGAATGGGGCACGTTGAATGCCGAGGTGGATGCGGTGCTGCCGGCCAGCGACGCGCTCAGCTTTGGCCTGGGGGCATCGCTGCGGCGGGAAAGCGGGGCGGATGCAACCCGGGAAAACAGCTTTGGCGGCACGCTGATCGCGCGCTGGAACCCGGCGCCGGGCCTGACGCTGATGCCCTTTGCCAGCCTGCTGTACCAATCGCTGGACGATCACCGCCTGACTTTCCAGACCGCAAGCGAATTTCTGCCGCCGCTGCTGCCACGCCGGCAGCGCTTTGGCCCGGATTGGGTGAGTGGCACCGGGCTGGATGCCAATATCGGGGTGCTGGGCGATTGGCGGATCGCGCCGCAATGGCTGTTGCGCGCCGGGCTGTTCCGATCCTCCCGCAATCGCGAGCGGCAGATGACCAATCTGGTGCGCGGCCTGCAACCCGATCGCACCGGCACCCAGCGGGTGATTGTTGATCCGCGCCTGGCCTTTGCCGCCGTGTCGGGCGAAGTGCGGCTCACCCGCCAGATTGATGAAGGCCCGCGCCGGCACCAGATCCACCTGGCCGTGCGCGGCCGCAGCGGCGATCGGCGCTTTGGCGGATCAGATACGCTGGAACTCGGCCCGGTGCAGATCGACACGCCCAGCCGGGTTCCCGAACCGGCCTTCCGCTTCAGCCAGCAGCAATTTGATGATGTGAAGCAGATCACCGGCGGCATCGGCTATGAAGGCCGCTGGCTGGGCGTTGGTGAACTCGCTGCCGGCCTGCAGTGGACCGATTACAAGAAGCGCATCGACCTCCCCGGCGGCGGCGTGCAGGCTACCGATGATCGCCTGCTGCTCTACAACATCACTTTTGCCGCCAACATCACGCCGGCGCTGGTCGTCTATGCTGGCACGGTGAATGGCCTTGAGGAAAGCGGCGTTGCCCCCGGCAATGCCATCAACCGCAACGAGGCGCTGCCCGCGATTCGCACCCGCCAGATCGACGCCGGGCTGCGGCTGGCGATCACCGATCAGATCAAGCTGGTCGCCGGCGTGTTCGACATCACCAAGCCCTATTTCAACCTCGACCCCAATGGCCGCTTCGATGTGCTGGGCGACGTCTCCAATCGCGGCGTCGAAGCCTCCATCGCCGGGCCGCTGACCCACACGCTCAGCGTCGTCGCCGGTGGCGTCTGGCTGTGGCCACGTGTTTCCGCCCCCGGCGCCGCACCAGGCCGCATCGGCGAACGCCCGGTGGGCGCCATCAGTCAGCGTGTCGAGTTCAGCGCCGATTGGCGGCCGCCATTCGCCCCCGGTGTCTCCTTCGATACCCGCATCGCCTATCGCAGTTCGGAAACCGCCACGGTGAGCAACAGCGTCGCCATCCCGGCGCGCACCATCGTGGATCTGGGCGGCCGTTATCGCTTCAAGCTGGCCGGCAACAACGCCCTGCTGCGCGTGCAGCTGACCAACCTGTTCGACATCGAAGGTTATGATCTGCGCGGCGCCGGCGCCTATGGCCCCATCCCCGGCCGATTGGCTCAGGCCTATGTCACAATCGATTTCTGAACTCCACCTCGCCTCCCCGGCCGAGACCGCGGCACTGGCCGCGCGCCTCGCTGCCATGCTGCACCCTGGCGACGTGGTGGCGCTGCATGGCGATCTGGCCGCCGGCAAATCCACTTTTGCCCGCGGGCTGCTCAAGGCGCTGGGCTGGGCCGGTGAAGTGCCTTCGCCCACCTTCACGCTGGTGCAGCCGTATGACGATCTGCCGGTGCCGGTCTGGCATGTCGATCTCTACCGGCTGGACGATCCATCAGAGGCCGATGCACTGGGCCTATTCGAAACCGATGCGGCCCTGTTGATCGAGTGGCCGGAACGATTGGGACACCGATTGCCGCCGCAGGCCCTGCGCCTGACATTTTCCGGCAGCGGTGACGCACCACGCCGCTTGACTTGGGACACGCCCCCGGCTTGGGAAGGCCGGTGGCCACCTCCCTCTCCCAGATGATTCCGCCGCCCGGCACGGGTGCGTTCCTGAATGCCCATGGGTGGGGGGGCGCCGCCGTGCGCCCGCTGGCCGGCGATGCCAGTTTCCGCCGCTATTTCCGGGTGGAACTGGCTGGCCGCACCGCCGTGCTGATGGACGCCCCGCCCGACAAGGAAGACAGCCGGCCGTTTCTGGCGATCGGCAAGCATTTGCATGATCTGGGCTTTTCGGCGCCGCAAGCGCTGGCCACCGATCTCGATCAGGGGCTGGTGCTGCTGGAAGATTATGGCGATGGCCGCGTGAACCCGGTGCTGGCCGAAGATGCCAGCGCAGAGCATGAGATTTACGCCGCCGCCGTCGATATCCTCGCCGAGCTGCACCAGCACCCGCCGGCAGACGTGCCACCCTACAGCGAGGCCGAGTATCTGCGCGAAGCCCGGCTTTTCCCCGATTGGTATCTGCCCGCCGTCGGCCTGGCCGAAGCACCCGGCTACGACAAGGCGTGGGCGCCGATGTGGCCCGCCCTCTTCACCCATCCGCCCGTGCTGGTGCTGCGCGATTATCATGCCGATAATCTGATGCTGCTCGACCGGCCGGGCCTCAAGCACCTGGGCTTGCTGGATTATCAGGACGCCTTGGCCGGCCACCCGGCTTATGATCTGGCCAGCCTGCTACAGGATATCCGCCGCGTGGTGTCGCCCGAACTGGAAGCCGCCATGATCGCCCGCTATATCGCGGCTCGGCCCGGCATGGACGAAGCCACCTTCCGCACCGCCTATGCCATCCTCGCCGCGCAGCGGAACATCAAGATCCTGGGCGTCTTCACTCGCCTTTATGTTCGCGACGGCAAACCAGCCTACCCGCGCTTCCACCCGCGCCTGTGGGAATTGGTTAACGCCAACCTGGACCATCCGGCGCTGGCGCCGGTGAAGGCCTGGTTTGATGCCAATGTGCCGGCCAGCGCCCGCCTAGGTGTCCAGGTGCCGGCATGAGCAACGCCCGCACGCCACTATTCCTCAAACCGCACATCGATTGCGTGCTGCCGCACAGCGCCATGGTGATGGCCGCCGGGCTGGGCAAGCGCATGCGGCCGCTCACGGCCACCCGCCCCAAACCGTTGATCGAGGTGGCCGGCAAGAGCCTGCTCGATCGCGCCCTGGATGGCGTCGCTGCTGCCGGCATCGAACACGCGGTGGTCAACGCCCATTATTTCGCCGACCAGATCGAAGCGGCGGTGAAGGCCAGAAAATCGCCTGCCCGGATCGACCTCTCTGACGAACGCCAGCAACTGCTCGAAACCGGCGGCGGCATCACCAAGGCGCTGCCCCTGCTGCAGGGCGACGCCTTCTATACCATCAATGCCGACAATATGTGGATCGACGGCCCGGTCGACACGCTGCGCCTGCTCGCCCAGCGCTGGGACGTCGCCCAGATGGACGCGCTCCTCCTGCTCGTCCCCCTCGCCCGCGCCCACGGCTATGAAGGCCGTGGCGATTTTCACATGGATGGCCTCGGCCGCCTCGCCCCCCGCGCCGGGCTCAAGGTTGCCCCCTTCGTCTATTCCGGCGTGCAGATCATCAGCCGTCACCTATTCGATGGCGAACCGGTGGAGCCCTTCACCATGTGGCGCGCCTGGAACAAGGCGCTTGAGTCAGGCCGCATGTTCGGCATCAGTCACCCCGGCCTGTGGTTCCACGTCGGCACCCCGGCCAGCATCGGCGAGACGGAAGCTTTGCTGCTGGAGGT
Organism: Sphingomonadales bacterium; assembly: GCA_027486275.1. The sequence goes on from JAIXPM010000110.1 coordinate 9,789, forward strand.
CTGACGCTCAGGGCCCGGCCGGCACATAATCGATGACCTGAGTTGACACTGCACCGGCCCTCACATCCTCCGGCTTCATCTCGATCTTCTTCAGTTCGTTGCTTTCATGCATCATGGTCTGATCGGTCAGGTGCGGATTGCCCTTGCCCTGCGGGTCGATGAACAGGCTCTGCCCACCGGCGTCGACGACCGAATAGAGCGCAGGATGCGCAGAATCGATCTCCATCAATCCCACCCAGCCTTCGCCGCCGTTGTGCGGCGCCATCACTGGCCCCAGTTTCAGCACGGCTGACAATCGTGGCGGATCCGGATCGTCCGGCAGGACAGGCCGATCGGGGCGCTGAGCTGCCGGATCATAATATTTCCAGAAGATCGACCGCTTCCAGTCAGCCATCGCCTTGCCGGGAAACTGGCCCCGCAACTGCTCCACCGTCGCCTTGATCGTGTCCGCCAGCAGCCGGGTACGATCACGCCCGCGGAACCAGTCGAACGCGAGCGGCGCGCCGGCCTTCTCGCCCTGCAAGGCGCGCAGCAACAGGCTGGTCTGATAACGCAGGTAGCGGTCCTCATCGACTTGGCTCCACCAGTCGCCGATGCTGTCGCCAAAGATCATCGCCGGCGCCAAAGTCAACCACTGGCGAAACAGCGTCAGGCCGGCATTGTCATAGCGCTGATCGGCGTCGCGATCCTCATAATAGCCGTTGAACGACAGCATCAGCGCACCTGCTTCGCGCACCTCCGGATCGCTGCTGCTCTCCATCGCCGCCCGGAA
>JAIXPM010000144.1 GCA_027486275.1 Sphingomonadales bacterium
GTGCTGATCGGCGGCCGACGGTTCCCGGTGGTGGGCCGGGTGACGATGAACACGCTGATGGTTGATGTGACCGACGCCCGCGACACGGTGCGGCTGGGCGACGAGGTGGTGCTGTTCGGTAAGCAGGGCGGTGAGCGCATTACCCAGGCCGAACTGGAAGCCAATTCCCAGGCCTATGGCCCCGAATTGTTGGGCGTGCTGGGTGCCGGCCTGCCGCGTGTTCTCAAGCCCAGCGCCGGGCAGGGAGCGGGTTGAGGCCACACCCCTACCCGTTGACCCGGGGACCCATTGCGGGTAAGGGCGCGCATCCCTGATCGGTGGCAACGCTGGCGGGGGATACGACAGACGGCACCGTGCGTGGGCGGCCTTCCGGGAACCGGGGGGCCTTTCGCGCTTATGTGATGACCGCCTTCACGGGTGTCATCAACGGGGCAGGTCTGGAGTAGGCGTTTGGCCATGGTGGCCATTTGCCGAAGCGAGAAGAGAGACGATGCCAACGATCAACCAGTTGATCCGCAAGGGTCGCACGCCCCAGAAGGCGCGCAACAAGGTGCCGGCCATGGAGGCCAACCCGCAGAAGCGTGGTGTTTGCACCCGCGTTTATACCACCACCCCCAAGAAGCCGAACTCGGCGCTCCGCAAGGTGGCCAAGATCCGTCTGACCAATGGCTTTGAAGTTATCGGTTATATCCCGGGTGAAGGCCACAACCTGCAGGAACACTCGGTCGTGCTGATTCGCGGCGGCCGCGTGAAGGATCTTCCCGGCGTGCGCTATCACATCGTTCGCGGTGTGCTCGACACGCAGGGTGTGAAGAACCGCAAGCAGAGCCGTTCGAAGTACGGCGCGAAGCGTCCGAAGTAAGGGGGATATAGATCATGTCACGTCGTCGTCGCCCCGAAAAGCGCGTCATCCTGCCGGATCCCAAGTTCGGCGATCAGGTGCTTTCCAAATTCATGAACCTCGTCATGCTGCAGGGCAAGAAGTCGGTCGCCGAATCGATCGTCTATTCCGCCCTGGAAGTGATCGAGACCAAGAGCCGCCGCGAACCGCTGGGCGTGTTCCACGATGCGCTCGCCAACGTGCGCCCGGGTATCGAAGTGCGCAGCCGCCGTGTCGGTGGTGCCACCTATCAGGTGCCCGTCGAAGTGCGTCCGGAACGTGGCCAGGCCCTGGCCATCCGCTGGATCATCTCGGCCGCCCGCAAGCGCGCCGAGCACACCATGGCCGCCCGCCTGTCAGCCGAACTGATGGACGCCGCTGCCAACCGTGGTTCGGCCGTGAAGAAGCGTGAAGACACGCACCGGATGGCGGAAGCCAACCGCGCCTTCTCGCACTATCGCTGGTAAATCGTTTTGGCCGGCGCTGCGTGCAGTGCCGGCCACTAATCCTGTTCTTCTAAGCCCGAGGCCCTTTTCCCATGCCCCGCACTCATCCACTTGAGCGTTATCGCAACATCGGCATCATGGCCCACATTGATGCCGGCAAGACGACCACGACCGAGCGCATCCTGTATTACACCGGCAAGTCCTACAAGATTGGCGAAGTGCACGAAGGCACCGCCACCATGGACTGGATGGAGCAGGAGCAAGAGCGCGGTATCACCATCACCAGTGCGGCAACCACCTGCTTGTGGTCGGCTGATGAAGGCAATGGCCCCGAGCACCGCATCAATATCATCGACACCCCCGGGCACGTCGATTTCACCATCGAAGTGGAGCGCAGCTTGCGCGTGCTCGATGGTGCCGTGGCCTGCTTTGACGGCGTGGCCGGCGTTGAGCCGCAGTCCGAAACCGTGTGGCGCCAGGCCGACAAGTACAAAGTGCCGCGCATGTGCTTCGTCAACAAGCTCGATCGCACCGGTGCCAACTTCAATCGCTGCGTGCAGATGATCAAGGATCGCCTCGGCGCGCGTCCGGCGGTGCTGTATCTGCCGATTGGCCTTGAGAGCGATTTCATCGGTCTGGTCGATCTCGTGCAGAACCGCGCCATCGTCTGGCTCGAAGAAAGCCTGGGCGCCAAGTTCGAATACAAGGACATTCCGGCTGACATGGCGGAAGCCGCCGCTGTCGCCCGTTCCGAACTGATCGAAATGGCCGTCGAGCAGGACGACGCGCTGATGGAGGCCTATCTCGAAGGCACCGAGCCGACGACGGCCCAGCTCAAGGCGCTGATCCGCAAGGGCACGCTGAACTTCGATTTCGTGCCGGTGCTGTGCGGTTCGGCGTTCAAGAACAAGGGCGTGCAGCCGCTGCTCGATGCCGTGGTCGATTATCTGCCGAGCCCGCTCGACATTCCGCCGATGCACGGAATCAACCTGAAGGATGAGGACGAAATCCGCGAAGCATCGGATGATGCGCCGTTCTCGGCACTGGCCTTCAAGATCATGACCGATCCGTTCGTTGGCACGCTGACCTTTGCCCGTATTTATTCGGGCAAGATGGAAGCCGCCTCGACCGTGCTCAACTCCGTCAAGGACAAGCGCGAAAAGATCGGCCGCATGCTGCTGATGCACGCCAACAACCGTGAAGACATCAAGGAAGCCTTTGCCGGCGACATCATCGCGCTGGTTGGCCTGAAGGATGTGACCACGGGTGACACGCTGTGTGCGCCGCTGAAGCCGATCATCCTGGAGCGCATGGAATTCCCCGAGCCGGTGATCGAAGTCGCCGTGGAACCCAAGACCAAGGCCGACCAGGAAAAGATGGGCATCGCCCTCAACCGCCTGGCGCAGGAAGATCCGTCTTTCCGCGTGTCGTCGGACAATGAAAGCGGCCAGACCATCATCAAGGGGATGGGCGAACTTCACCTCGAAATCTTGGTGGATCGCATGCGCCGCGAATTCAAGGTCGAAGCCAACGTGGGTGCGCCGCAGGTGGCCTATCGCGAGTCGCTGGCCCGCAAGGTGGACGTGGATTACACCCACAAGAAACAGTCCGGCGGCTCCGGCCAGTTCGGGCGGATCAAGTTCACTGTCGAACCCGGCGAGCGCGGTTCGGGTGTCATCTTCAAGGATGAGGTCAAGGGCGGCAACGTGCCCAAGGAATATATCCCGGCCGTCGAAAAGGGTATCCGCGAAGTTGCTTCGTCGGGCCACCTGATCGGCTTCCCGCTGATCGACTTCACGGCCACGCTGTATGACGGCGCTTATCACGACGTCGATTCTTCGGCCCTGGCGTTTGAAATCACCGGGCGTGGCGGCATGCGCGAAGCGGCTGACAAGGCCGGCATCAAGATCCTCGAACCGATCATGAAGGTCGAGGTGGTGACACCGGAAGATTATCTGGGTGACGTGATCGGCGACTTGAACAGCCGCCGTGGCCAGATCCAGGGCACCGATACCCGCGGCAATGCGCAGGTGATCGATGCCATGGTGCCGCTGGCCAACATGTTCGGGTACGTGAACAATCTGCGCTCGATGTCGCAGGGTCGTGCCCAGTACTCCATGCAGTTCAGCCACTACGACGAAGTGCCGTCGAACGTGGCTGAGGAAATCAAGCTCAAGCTGGCTTGATTTTTCGCGAAAGCCGGCTAGTCAGCGCGCCTCTGGGCACGATGATTCGGCCGGTTCTCCGCTGACACCACCGCCAGGGCGGTTCCGTTGTGGACCCGCCATAATCGTTGAACGCCTCACACGTTGAGCAAGGAAGAAGGTTCAAGGCCATGGCCAAAGCAAAATTCGAGCGGAACAAGCCGCACTGCAACATCGGGACCATCGGTCACGTCGACCATGGCAAGACCTCGCTGACCGCCGCGATCACCAAGATCCTGGCCGAAACCGGTGGCGCCACTTTCACGTCGTACGACAACATCGATAAGGCCCCGGAAGAGCGTGAGCGCGGCATCACCATCTCGACCGCCCACGTCGAGTATGAAACCGCCAACCGCCACTATGCCCACGTCGATTGCCCCGGCCACGCCGATTATGTGAAGAACATGATCACCGGCGCCGCGCAGATGGACGGCGCGATCCTGGTCGTGTCCGCCACCGATGGCCCGATGCCGCAGACCAAGGAGCACATCCTGCTCGCCAAGCAGGTTGGCGTGCCGTCGATGGTCGTGTTCATGAACAAGTGCGACTTGGTCGACGACGAGGAAATCCTCGAGCTGGTCGAAATGGAAATCCGCGAAGAACTGTCCAAGCGCGATTTCGATGGCGACAACATTCCGATCGTCCGTGGTTCGGCCGTGTGCGCGCTGAACGGCACCAACGACAAGCTGGGCCGTGAAGCCATCCTGGCGCTGATGGCCGCTGTCGACAGCTACATCCCGCAGCCGGAGCGTCCGCTGGACAAGCCGTTCCTGATGCCGATCGAAGACGTGTTCTCGATTTCGGGTCGCGGCACCGTGGTGACCGGCCGCGTTGAAACCGGCATCGTCAAGGTTGGCGAAGAAATCGAAATCGTCGGCATCCACGACACCCGCAAGTCCGTGTGCACCGGCGTCGAAATGTTCCGCAAGCTGCTCGATCAGGGCCAGGCTGGCGACAACATCGGCGCCCTGCTGCGCGGCGTTGGCCGTGAAGACGTGGAACGTGGCCAGGTGCTCTGCAAGCCCGGCTCGATCAAGCCGCACACCGAGTTCACCGCCGAAGTCTACGTGCTGTCGAAGGACGAAGGCGGCCGTCACACGCCGTTCTTTGCCAACTACCGCCCGCAGTTCTACTTCCGCACCACCGACGTCACCGGCACCGTTGAACTGCCGGCTGGCACCGAAATGGTGATGCCGGGCGACAACGTGCAGCTGACCGTCAAGCTGATCGCTCCGATCGCCATGGATCCGGGTCTGCGCTTCGCCATTCGCGAAGGCGGCCGTACCGTTGGCGCCGGCGTGGTTGCAACCGTCATCAAGTGAGTGTAAAGGGCCGTTTCCCTAGGGAAGCGGCCCTGATTCGTCAGCGCGTGGAAACACAGCGCGGATGAAAAAAGCCGGGCCCCGCGGCTTGAAACCCAGGGGCAGTTATTCTGAAGCGGCCGGTGCAACCCCGACCTCACATCCAGTGATGAGCTGGCGGGGATGTGTCGGTCCGCTTTTTTTGAATGAACGCTGTTTTACAAGATTGGTGCCATGGACGCTCAGAACATCCGCATTCGCCTGAAGGCTTTTGACCATCGTGTGCTCGATCTGGCCACCGGTGAGATCGCCGACACCGCCAAGCGGACTGGTGCGGCCATCCGTGGCCCGATTCCGCTGCCGACGCGCTTCGAGAAGTTCACCGTGAACCGCTCGCCGCACGTCGACAAGAAGAGCCGTGAACAGTTCGAGGTGCGCACCTACAAGCGCCTCCTCGACATTGTTGACCCGACCCCGCAGACGGTGGACGCGCTGATGAAGCTCGATCTGGCCGCCGGCGTGGACGTGGAAATCAAACTCGGCAAGTAACCGTCTCGACCAAATACGCGGAGCGAATTTGGAAGGGTCACGCCCCTCTCCCGGGAACACCGGATGGGGCCTCTGATGAAAGGAGCAGATCATGCGCACAGGCGTGATCGCGAAGAAAATGGGGATGACGCGGATTTTCCGCGACGACGGCCGGCACGTTCCGGTCACCGTTCTTGCCCTCGAGAACAACCAGGTTATCGCGGTGAAGACCGACGAGACCGATGGCTACACCGCTGTCCAGCTTGGCGCTGGCGCGAAGAAGGCCAAGAACACCACGAAGCCGGAGCGCGGCCATTTCGGTAAGGCCGAAGTGGAGCCCAAGGCCAAGGTGGCGGAATTCCGCGTGGCAGCAGATGCCGTGCTGGAACCCGGCGCCACCATTTCTGCAGATCATTTCATCCCGGGCCAGATGGTTGATGTCACCGGCATCACCCAGGGCAAGGGCTTTGCCGGCGTCATGAAGCGCTGGAACTTCGGCGGTCTGCGCGCCACCCACGGCGTCTCGGTCTCGCACCGCTCGCACGGTTCGACTGGCCAGCGCCAGGACCCGGGCAAGGTGTTCAAGGGCAAGAAGATGGCCGGGCACATGGGTGCCAAGCAGCGCACCCAGCAGAATCTTGAAATCGTGTCGACTGATGTCGAGCGCGGTCTGATCTTCGTGATGGGCTCAGTGCCCGGCTCGAAGGGCGGCTGGCTGCTCATCAAGGACGCCGTCAAGGTCGCCCGTAACGCCGACGCCCCGTACCCGGCCGCTCTCAAGGTGGCTGCCAACACCAACGTCGTGACTGCGGATGTGGTTGATGCCGCACCGGCCGTTGCTGACGAAACCACGGAGGCCTGATCATGAAGATTCAGGTGAAGACCCTGACCGCGGCTGATGCCGGCGAGCTGGAACTGTCGGACGCCGTGTTCGGCAAGGAGCCGCGCCTCGACATTCTGCACCGCGTTGTGACGTGGCAGCTGGAAAAGCGTCGCGGTACCGCCCGCAAGGCGCGTGAACGCAGCGAAGTCGCCCGCACCGGCAAGAAGCTGGGCAACCAGAAGGGCGGCGGCCGTGCCCGTCACGGTAACCGCGCTGCGCCGCAGTTCATCGGCGGCGGCAAGGCCCACGGTCCGCGCGTGCGTGATTTCGATCCGTCGCTGAACAAGAAGATCCGCCGTCTCGGCCTGGCCACCGCGCTCAGCGTGAAGGCCCAGGAAGGCAAGCTGATCGTGGTGGAAGACCTGAACCTTGGCGAAGCCAAGACCAAGGCGTTCCTGGCTTCGATGGGCGCGCTTGGCATCACGTCCGGCCTGTTCATTGATGGCGCTGCGGTTGATGTGGGCTTTGCCCGCGCTTCGGCCAACGTGCCCCACATCGACGTGCTGCCGGCCATCGGCGCCAACGTCTATGACATTCTCAAGCACGACACGCTGGTCCTGACCCGCGCTGCCGTTTCGGCTCTGGAGGCCCGGGTCAATGGCTAACATCGACATCAAGCATTACGACGTGGTCGTGAAGCCGGTGATCACCGAAAAGTCGACCCTGGTGTCCGAGTACAACCAGGTCGTCTTCCAGGTCGCCAAGGACAGCACCAAGCCGCAGATCAAAGCTGCCATCGAAGCGCTGTACGGCGTGAAGGTGCTGGCCGTGAACACCATGGTGGCCAAGGGCAAGACCAAGCGCTGGCGTGGCCAGGAATATCGCCGGTCTGATGTGAAGAAGGCCGTGGTGACGGTTGCCGATGGCGATCGCATCGACGTGACCACCAGCATCTGAGGGCAGGGACAATGGCACTCAAGAAATTCAATCCGACCAGCCCCGGCCAGCGCGGCCTGGTGCTGATCGATCGTTCGTCCCTGCACAAGGGTCGCCCGGTCAAGATGCTCACCGAAGGTCTGAAGAAGACCGGCGGTCGCAACAACAAGGGCCACGCCACCGCGCGCGGCATTGGTGGCGGTCACAAGCGCCTGTATCGCATCGTCGATTTCAAGCGCCGCACGTGGGACGTCGCTGCGACCGTCGAACGCATCGAGTATGACCCCAATCGTTCGGCCTTCATCGCGCTGGTGAAATATGCCGACAAGGACGGCACCGTTGCCTACATCATCGCGCCGCAGCGCCTGAACGTTGGTGACAGCGTGATCGCCGGCAAGAAGGTCGACGTGAAGCCGGGCAATGCGATGGAAATCGGCCAGATGCCGGTTGGCACCATTGTCCACAACGTCGAGCTGAAGCCCGGCAAGGGTGGCCAGATGGCCCGCGCCGCCGGCACCTTCGTGCAGGTTGTCGGCCGCGACAAGGGCATGGTGATGGTTCGCCTGAACTCGGGCGAGCAGCGTTATGTCCGTGCCGAGTGCATGGCCACCGTTGGTGCCGTGTCCAACCCGGACAACAGCAACCAGAACCTGGGCAAGGCCGGCCGCAACCGCTGGCTCGGCTATCGTCCGCTCACCCGCGGCGTCGCCAAGAACCCGGTCGATCACCCGCACGGCGGTGGTGAAGGCCGCACCTCGGGCGGTCGTCACCCGGTGACCCCATGGGGCAAGCCGACCAAGGGTGCCAAGACCCGTTCGAACAAGGCGACGGATCACATGATCATCCGTTCGCGCCACGCCAAGAAGAAGAGGTAAGCGCGCATGAGCCGCTCCGTCTGGAA
>JAIXPM010000152.1 GCA_027486275.1 Sphingomonadales bacterium
AGATTGTCTTCAGTGATCTGCCAGTCGAGCACGAAGCGCCCGGTCACGGCATTCTGGCTGACTTCGCGATTGGAGAAGGGCTGGATGCCGGCGCGGTTGGGATCGCCGTCGAAGCCGGCGGCAGCCGGCGAGTTGAAGGCGCTGCCGGTGGTGCCGAACGGCACGAAGAAGCTGGCGAGCGTCGAACGGGCGCTGACGGCCTTTTCGTCGTTGTTGTAGCGCAGGCCGGCGGTGCTCTTGAGATTGTCGGCGAGGTTGTAATAGGCTTCACCGAAGATGCCATAGCTCTTCAGGGAGTAGCGGGCGGTGTTGTTGCGGAAGAATGGCGTGCCCAGGAAGCCGCCGTTGGCAGCGGCCAAGATGCCAGAAACATAGTCGATGCCCCAGCTGTTCACGTAATAGCTGTTTTCCGGCAGCACGGTGTTTACGTAGATACCGCCGAGCAGGAAGTTGAACTTCCCATCAAATTCGGAGCTGATGATGGCTTCCACGGTCTTGCCGCGCACGATCTGGTTGGACCGATCGAAATCCTGCGGGGTGGCGGAGCAGTCGCGGAACCCGCCATAGGCACCAAGGCCGTTCTCCACCGGTTGCGAGGTGCAGAACTGGGCGCCGCTGCTGATGGCATTGGCAACGTTGGTCAAGCCGGGAATGGCGGCCGAAAATGCGCGCAGATTGGCGATCGCGGCAGTGGCCACAGCCGGGTTGAACACGCTCTGGTTATAGTCGACCGAGCTGTCCACCGCGTTGCGTTGGTACATGCCGGTGACCTGCGCCTTGATGCTGCCGAAGTCATGCTGAACGCGCAGCATATATTGTTCTTCTTCGGCGAAATATTTCGGCGTGTAATCGGTGCGGACGTCGCGCACGTCGGTTGGGTTTGTGTGGCCGGCGTAGTTGTACGGATCGGCACCATACAGGCTGCCGAGGCCCAATGCACCAAAAGCGGCGCCGCCCTGGGTCGTCAGGAATTCGCGGCTGGTCAGCGTGCCAACGAAGGTGGTGTTGGCGTTGATGAAGCCGTTGTCGCGGCGACCGGGCAAGCAGCCCAGCACACCGGTCGGATCGGTCTGGCACAGCTGCTTCTGGTTGCGGTTGCGATCATCGCTTTCGCGGAAATAATAGGCCATCGCGTCGATGGTGGTGTTTTCCGTCGGTTCCCAGCGGACGCTGCCGCGGATGGCATAAAGATCGCGGCCATCGATGCGGGTGTTGTTGAACACGTTGGTGCTGTAGCCATCGCGCTTCAGATAGGTGCCGGCAACACGGACCGCCAGATTGTCGGTGATGGGCAGGTTGAACATGCCCTTCAGACGCAGCGAATCGAAATTGCCATATTCAATTTCGCCGGCAGCATGGATGGCATCCATCCGCGGCTTGGCGTTGACGAAGTTGACGACGCCGCCGGTGGCGTTGCGGCCGAACAGCGTGCCCTGCGGGCCGCGCAGCACTTCAACGCGCTCCAGATCGAAGAATTCGGCTTCGAACAGGCGGGTGGCGAACAGCGGCATGCCTTCAGCGTGGATGGCGGTTGCGCTGTCGCAGGTCACGCCGACGCACAGATCGCCGATGCCGCGGATGGTGAAGCTGGAACCGGTGAAGTTGCCCTTGGTGAAGGTGACGTTGGGCAGGGTCAGCTGAATATCGAGCGGGTTGTTGATCTGCTGGCGCTGCAGGGCGCCGGCATCGAAGGCGGTCACCGCGATCGGCACGTCCTGCAGGCTTTGCGCCGTGCGCTGTGCGGTCACGACGATTTCGGCGATGCCGGTGTCTTCATCGGCCTGCGCGGTTTGCGCGAATGCCGGCAAGGCGGCCAAACCGATGAGCGATGCGCTGGCCACCAGACCGGCACGGATACCAAATGCAATCTTCATATGACGTCCTCCCCAAAAACCCAAAAAAGCCCGGATCTTGTTGCTGGCTCTGATGGCCGGATCCTGTGCCGTGACATGACGCCCGTGTGACTGTCATGCCGCAATCATCAGTTTGGACAGGCGACAAGGATTTTGTCCAGAGCAGCAGGGAGTTTGGCCGGTACCGTTGGCGTGTGGTGCGGTGCCTGTGTCTGTCATGCAACAGTTTGATGACATTAAGCCCCGGTTTCAGCGCCGGCGGCGGGCTTTTCGGGCCGGCGGCGCCACCGGAACGATGGCGGCAATGGCGCATTCGCCGCCGGAACGGGCGCCGATGGCATCGCGGCCGGCACACAGTTGGCCGGTTTGTTTCTGCTGGTAATAAAAGCCCTGATAGAAACTGAGCCCCGGACATTCCTGCGCCAGGTGCAGCCGCCAGCGCCGGCCGCCGCGCATGGTTAGTTCGATGGCGCGGTCGCCGTACAACTGGGCACCGGCGATGCCGTTGGTGGCGATGCAGCGGTTGCGGCCGGCGCGCGGCGGGGTGGGCCGTGCCAGCGCGCCGTCTTCCACCCGGTCACCGCCCGGCCGCACCGGCACGCGGCGCCAGGCCTGGCCATCAAAGCTTTGGGGTGCCGCAGCCGGTGGCGGTGCGCGGCGATTCTGCGCCGCAGCCGGGCCAGCCAGCAGCATCAGCGCTGCCACGCTCGCCATCACGCCAGACCGAAATGCCGACAATCCTGACTGTTCCCCTGTTGATGCCGCAGCTGCGACTGTGCCGTCCCGTGTAAACCGGTGGCTGCCCCCAACCGCCCGTAAAAGCGGGTGATTGCCCCGCACCGCTTGAACCTTGTCTGAATAGGGGGGCTGAATATGGCCTGCAACCTTTGGGTTCAGCTGTGCCGGGAAAACCGCTAGGGAACGCGCATGACCGATCTCGTGATCCCGCTGCCGCCGTCTGCTGACGCGCTGGCTGCCCTGAAGGCCGCGGCCGGCCGTGATTGGAGCGAGGACCCCGATCTGATCGGCCCGCGGCTGGTCGATTGGCGCGGGCGCTATAAGGGCGCCACGCCGCTGCTGTTGCTGCCGCGCGATGTTGCCACGTTGCAGGCCATTGTGCGGGCGGCGGCCGCGCATCGCGTTGCCCTGGTGCCGCAGGGCGGCAACACCGGGCTGGTGGGTGGCGGCATTCCGCCGGCTGATGGCTCGGCGGTGCTGGTCAGTTGCACGCGCATGAACCGCATTCGCCAGGTTGATGTTGCCGGGCAATTGCTGGTGGCCGAAGCCGGCGTGATCCTGGCGGATGTTCACGCGGCGGCGGCCGAACAGGGCATGGCTTTTCCGCTGTCGCTGGGGGCCAAGGGTTCAGCGACGGTGGGGGGGCTCGCCTCTACCAATGCCGGCGGCGTGCAGGTGCTGCGCCACGGCACCATGCGAGCGCTGGTGGCGGGGCTGGAAGCCGTGTTGCCCGATGGCAGCGTGCTGAACCAATTGCAGGGCCTGGCCAAGGACAACACCGGCCTTGATATCAAGCAGCTGCTGATCGGCGCTGAAGGCACGTTGGGCTTCATCACCGCTGTTGCGCTGAAACTGGTGCCGGCACCGCGTCATCGCGCTGTCGCCTGGGCCGGGGTGGACCGGCCGCAGCGCGCGCTCGCCTTGCTTTCCCGCCTGCGTCAGCTGACCGGCGGGCAGGTGGAAAGTTTCGAGCTGATTCCGGCCGATGGCGTTGATCTGGTCGCCACCCATCTGGGCCTGGCATCGCCATTGGCCGGCCGCCACGCCTGGGCCTGCCTGGTGGAACTGGCCGGGCCGCAGCCGCTGGACGATGTGCTGGCGCAAGGGCTGGCTGATGCCGATGATGCGGTGATCGCCCAATCCGAA
>JAIXPM010000115.1 GCA_027486275.1 Sphingomonadales bacterium
CCATCAGAGCGACGAACCCGGCATAGGGCAGCGGCGGCAGCAGGTGAACGCTGGGATGGCCGCCAATTCGGCCAGCGCGTCCAGCAACCCGCCCAGCACGTGACCCTGGTTCTCGCGACGATGGATGGTCGCCAGCACCCACGGCCTCCCACGTGGGATGCCGGCCAGCGGCGCCACCGCCGCCCCTGCCAGTGCTACATCGCCGGCCAGCCGCGCCTTCATCAATAACAGCGCATCGATGCCGCTGTTGCCGGTGACGTGCACGCCATCGCACACACCCTCTGCCGCCAGCGCCGCTGCTGCTGCCGCTGTGGGTGCCAGGTGCAACTGCGCCATTTGCGCAACCAGCTTGCGGTGCATTTCCTCTGGGTGCGGATCGTGCGTTCCCGTCCGCAAGCCCGCTTCGACATGCGCCAGCCGCGCCCCGGCATAGCGGGCCGCCAAGGCACCGGCGAGCGTCGAACTCGTGTCGCCCTGCACCACGACCCACGCCGGCCGCGTTTCCCGCACCACGTCCGCCAGCGCAGGCACCAGCCGCCCCACCACTGTATCTGGCGAGGCCGCCATCACACCCAGATCATGATCCGCCTGCAGCCCGAACCCGGCCAAGGCTTCATCAAACATCTCACGATGCTGCCCGGTCGCTACCAGCAAGGGGCAGTGCCCACGCGTCTGCAGATCAAGCAGCAGCGGTGCCAGCTTCACCGCCTCCGGCCGCGTACCCGCGATAAACATGATTGGAAACGATGCAGAACCCGGGCCGCCAGCAGACATCATTCGCTCCCGCGAAGTGACTGACCCTGAAAGTCATTCTGCGTGAACTAGGTCTGTCTGGCAACTGCCGGGCTTACGGTCGCGCCGCATCGTGTTCAGAACTTTTCATCCTTCACGCGGAACAGCGCTTCCAGCGCCGGATCGGTTGGCCGGCCCAGCACGCGTTCAGCGATATACTCGCCCACCACCGGGCCATGCTTGAAGCCGTGGCCGGAACCGCCGCCGGCGATCCAGACATTGTCCCAGCCCGGGTGGCGCTGGATCATGAAATGCTCGTCCACGCTGTTTTCCAGCTGGCACACCCGGGTCTCGATGATCGGCTGGTCCTTCAGCCCCGGGAAGCGGCGGGCGATGTAATCGCGCGACCGGCGCACCTGGAACGGTGTGACGATGCGATCATCATTGTCAGGGTCCATGATCGTGTCGCCGCCAACCGGGCAGACCTTGATGCCCTTGCCGTCAACATTGGGGAAACCATAGTGGCTGGCTTCCGAAAACACCGGCAGGTTCGGGCAGGAATAACGGTCATCGCCGGCCGGTGCGCCAAAGAAATAAACCTCGCGGCGCGGCGTCTGCAGCTTGTTGCCCAACAGATCAGGGAACAACCGGCCCAGCCACGGCCCGCAGGCAAACACATATTTCGCGCCGCTCACCGTCTCGCCGCCCTGCAGCGCCAGATTGGCCATGGCGCCGCCACTGGCCTGCCCGGGCTGGGCGCGGCCCGACACCAGTTGCACGCCCTTGCGCGCGGCCGCTTCGGCCACGGCCAGACAGGCCCGATGTGCGCGCACGATCAGGGCGCCGGGTTCATACAGGCCAACCATGTTCTCGCCCGGCTCCATCTGCGGCCAGCGCCGGCGCATGTCGGCCGCCGTCATCAGTTCGTGATCAACCTTCAGCCGAGTGAACACATCGCGCGAGCCGCGCAGGCCGGCATTGAGATCGGTCGCCAGTTGCAACCGCCCGGCTTGGGAGAGCAGCGGCAACCCGAACTCGCGCTCCCGCTCCCGCCACAGTTCCATCCCGCGCAACACCCAGCGCGAATAGACTTCACGATCGCCATAGCCCACCCGGATCTGCCGGGTTTCCCCGCCCGACGTCGCCCGCGCATTGCCCGGCCCATAAGCATCAACCAGCGTGACCGTATGGCCCATCTCGCGCAGCCGCAGCGCCGTCCACCCACCGAACGCGCCGGCGCCGATCACCACCACATCCGCCGGCTTCGCCGTGCGCTGCCACTTCAGCGCCGATTGTGCTGAAGCGGTCGAACCAGCCACGCCACTGGCCGCTGCCAAGCCTGCCGCCTTCAGAAATGTGCGACGCTCCATTTATCCCCCCGTTTTTTGGCGCGTCCGGTCTTGATGGCCGTGATCAACTGCCTGTAAGCAAAGCCTAGGTCTGCGCCCCGGCCCCGTCAATTGCGCGCCGCCCTGCCCGCCACTTGCCCACCTGCGACCGGCCCGCTAACGCCAACCGGTGATCACCACCCCTCCCCTCGTCATCGCCGTTGATGGCCCGGCTGCCAGCGGCAAGGGCACCATCGCCAAGGCGCTGGCCCGGCATTACGGCCTACCGTTCATGGATACCGGCAAATTGTATCGCGCCTGCGGGCTGGCGGTGCGGCTGGCGGGGCATGATCCTTACGATCCCGATGCAGCGGCACAGGCAGCACGACAGCTTGATCCGGCGCTGCTGGATGATCCTGATCTGATGAGCGCGCTGAACAGTGATTATGCCTCGATCGTGTCCAGCCACCCGGCGGTGCGGGCAGCCTTGTTCGAAACGCAACGGACGTTCGCGCGCCAGCCGGGTGGGGCGGTGCTGGATGGGCGGGATATCGGCACGGTGATTGCGCCGGACGCGACGGCGAAATTGTTCGTGACGGCGACGCCCGAAGTGCGTGCGCAGCGCCGCCATGCTGAACAGGCCGGGCGCGCCAAAGAAACTGGGGGCAGCGATCAGACTCTGGCCGATGTGCTGGCCGATATCTATGCGCGTGATGCCCGCGATTCCGGGCGCTCTGCCGCGCCCTTGGTGCAGGCCAGTGATGCTGCCTTGCTTGATACCAGTAATCTCAGTATAGCCGCCGCCGTCGCTGCAGCGATTGCCTTGGTTGAAAAGGCACGCGCACAGCACAGCCGGTAAGGGGTTATCGGCGTCCCGGCAGGGTTTTCCCTGTGCGGGCGCTTGGTTTTTTTCCGGTTTCTCTTGAGCGGCTGGCATGGTGCCACCGCGACGGCGATGAACGGCGGGCAATGGTGCCTTGTCGAGGGGTTTCGTGGGTATAGGCGGCTTTTGCCGTCCATCCTTGCCCGCGCCGGCCCAAATGAAGGTGAATGATACTCTATGGCTACTTCTGCCCAGCCGACCCGTGATGATTTTGCGGCTCTGCTTGATGCCTCGCTCGGTGAGAACCAGAGCTTTGAAGGCCATGTTGTCCGCGGTGTTGTGACCGCGCTTGAAAATGAATTTGTCGTCATCGATGTCGGCCTGAAGAGCGAGGGCCGCGTGCCCCTGCGCGAATTCGCCGGCCTGGATGGCAAGACCGACCTGAAGGTTGGTGATGAAGTCGAAGTGTTCGTTGACCGCGTGGAAAACGCGCAGGGCGAAGCCATGCTGTCCCGCGATCGCGCCCGCCGCGAAGCCAGCTGGGATGCGCTGGAAACCAAGTTCGCTGCTGGCGAGCGCGTCGAAGGCGTCATCTTCGGCCGCGTCAAGGGCGGCTTCACCGTCGATCTCGGCGGTGCCGTGGCCTTCCTGCCCGGTTCGCAGGTGGATATCCGCCCGGTGCGCGATGTCACCCCGCTAATGAACCTGCCGCAGCCCTTCCAGGTGCTGAAGATGGACCGCAAGCGCGGCAACATCGTGGTGTCGCGTCGTTCGATCCTCGAAGAATCGCGCGCCGAAGCCCGCACCGGCCTGATCAGCAGCCTGGCGGAAGGCCAGATCGTTGACGGCACCGTGAAGAACATCACCGATTACGGTGCGTTCGTGGATCTGGGCGGCATCGACGGCCTGCTGCACGTGACCGACATGAGCTACAAGCGCGTCAACCACCCGTCCGAAGTGCTGAACATCGGCGACGTGCTGCGCGTGCAGATCGTGCGCATCAACCGCGACACCCAGCGCATCAGCCTGGGCATGAAGCAGCTGGAAGCCGATCCGTGGACCACCGCTGCTGCCAAGTATGCCGTGGACACCAAGCACAAGGGCCGCGTGACCAACATCACCGAGTATGGCGCCTTTGTGGAACTGGAAGCCGGCATCGAAGGCCTGGTGCACGTTTCGGAAATGTCATGGGTCAAGAAGAACGTCCACCCCGGCAAGATCGTTTCGACCAGCCAGGAAGTCGAAGTCATCGTTCTCGAAGTGGACGAAGAAAAGCGCCGCATCAGCCTTGGCCTCAAGCAGGCCCAGCGCAATCCGTGGGAAGTGTTCGCTGAAACCAACCCGGTCGGCACGATCGTGGAAGGCGAAGTCAAGAACGCAACGGAATTCGGCCTGTTCATCGGTCTCGACGGCGACGTCGACGGCATGGTGCACATGAGCGACATCGCCTGGGGCATGACCGGCGAAGGCGCCCTGTCGCGTCACCACAAGGGCGAGCGCGTCTCGGCCCGCGTGCTGGAAGTGGACATCGAGAAGGAACGCATCAGCCTGGGCATCAAGCAGCTTGATGAAGCCGGCGGCACTGGTGCTGCCATGGGCACCCGCAACACCAGCGGCGGCGACTGGAAGAAGAACGACATCGTGACGGTGACTGTGGTCGCTGCCCGCGATGGCGGCCTGGATGTGAAGATCGGCGAAGATGGCCCGGATTGCTACATCAAGCGCAACGATCTGAGCCGCGACCGCGAAGACCAGAAGGCCGAACGTTTCCAGCCCGGCCAGAAGGTGGACGCCATGGTTGTTGGCTTCGAAAAGGGCCGCAAGCCGATGCTGAGCATCAAGGCGCTGCAGATCACCGAGGAAAAGGAAGCCGTGGCGCAATACGGCACCTCCGATTCGGGTGCGACGCTGGGCAACATCCTGGGCGCCGCCTTCAACAAGGCCCGCGAGGACGCCGACAAGAGCTGATCGCGCTTTTTCGGAAAAGCCATGAAATGCGCCCCGGCAGACCATCTGCCGGGGCGTTTTTCATTGGTGCGGCGCCGCCACGCGGCCTCAGTCCGGAGATTGTGGCACGATGGTTGCGTTTTTTTGACAGGCGCGCCTTGACCATCCCTGCCAATGCAATAGAATTACTTTGATTTTTGGGGGGCATGCGCCGGGGTGGCGCTAAGTGAGGTAGGCCAAGATGATCAGGTCTGAACTGGTTGCCATCGTCGCCGAACAGAATCCGCATCTGACCATCAAGGATGTCGAGCGCATCGTCGCCACCATCTTTGACGAGATCACCGATGCTCTGGCGCAGGGCCGACGGGTTGAATTGCGGGGCTTCGGCGCCTTTTCCACCCGCGCCCGCGATCCGCGCACCGGCCGCAACCCGCGCACTGGCGCCGCCGTGAAGGTGGACGCCAAGAAAGTGCCCTATTTCAAGCCGGGCAAGGAATTACGCGAGCGCCTCAACGGCTGAGCCGCACCGGACGTCACGCCGGTGCAGAGCAGGCACCAGCGGGCGTGGCGGAACCGGTAGACGCAGCGGACTTAAAATCCGCTTTCCCATGGAAGTGCGGGTTCGAGTCCCGCCGCCCGCACCAAGATCGAAACAGACATGCTGCCCACCATCAGCCTGATCGGCATCCCCACCGACCAGCACAGCAGCTTCCTGCGCGGGCCGGCCGGGGCCCCGGCGGCGATCCGAGCCGCGCTGGCCAGTGAGCACGGCAACAGCGGCACCGAACGCGGCACCGAGATCGGGCTGGATTTTGCACTAGCGGATCGCGGCGACGTCGCGATCGCTGAAGATGCCGGCGATGATGAGCGTATCCGCGCTGCCATCGCCGCCTGCCCCGGGCAAGTGATTGCGCTGGGCGGTGATCACGCCATCAGTTTCCCGGTGGTCGAAACACTGGCCCGCCGCCACGGCGCCTTCGACATATTGCACTTCGATGCCCACCCTGACCTCTATGACGAGCTCGATGGCAATCGCCGCTCCCACGCCTCACCGTTTGCGCGCATCATGGAAGGCGGCCATGCCCGCCGACTGGTGCAGGTCGGCATCCGCACGCTCAATCGCCACTGCCGCGAACAGGCGGCGCGGTTCGGCGTGGAGATCATCGAAGCCCGGCATTTCCGCGACGATTGGCGACCGCGATTCGACCGGCCGCTTTATGTCTCCATCGATATCGACGCGCTCGATCCAGCCTTTGCGCCGGGCGTATCACACCATGAACCGGGAGGGCTCACCGTCCGCCAGATCGTCAACATCCTGCTTGATCTCGACACCCCGATCATCGGCGGCGACGTGGTGGAACTGAACCCGACACACGATATCAATGGCATGACTGCGGTGGTCGCGGCCAAGCTGGTGAAGGAACTGGCCGCCGCCATGGCCGCCAATGCAGCAGACTGACAGGCTGGCGTTAATGCCGCATTCCCTTGCAATCAGCACCATAAAAGCCGATTGTGAGATGAAGTCGGGTTAATTCTGGCGTGATTCCCGCATTGTGCCGGCGGCATGATCGGTTTCACGCCAATTTTCGACCAGTTGGCCATCCGGTTCGATGGCGGTTTTCATTCAGGCCACCGGAGCCGTTGGTTTTCTGGCGCGGTGGTTGGGGATAATAAATGTCCGAAGGCAGTGGTTGGGTCGAGATTGTGCTGCTGGCGTTGCTGGCCGCTTTCATCGGCCTGCGCCTCGTCTCCGTGCTCGGCAAGCGCACCGGGCAGGAGCGGCCGATCGGTGACGCGTTCCGGCCCAGCGCCGAAGTAACCGCGCCGCCGCGCCGTGAAGCGACAAACCCGGTGCGCGGCCAGTTGCTGCTGCCGCCCGGCACCGATCGTGGCCTGTTGCCCGCTCTGGAAGCCGTGGCCGATGCCGATCCCGGCTTCGCCCCCGATCGTTTCCTGGCCGGCGCGCGCAGCGCCTACGGCTTGATCCTTGAAGCCTTCTGGACCGGCGATCTTTCGAGCCTGACCGGCCTGGTGTCGGACGAAGTGCATCACAATCTGTCGAACGCCATCGAAGCGCGCGGCGGTGGCAGCCTGCCCAACCGGCTGGCCGGGCTGGGCGCCGTTGCTCTGCGCGATGCTACGGTGGTTGGCCAGATGGTTGAAGTGACGGTGGGTTTTGTCGCCCGCATCGCCACCAGCGACGGTGAGATTGAAACCCGTGATCTGTGGACCTTCAGCCGCCTTGCCGGCAACACCGATCCGGCCTGGGTGCTGATCGCGACCGACAATGAAGACGACAGCGATCAGATGCCGCCCGATCATCTGGGCGACGCTTCCGACAACAACGCCTGACCATCGTTCCGTGCGCCGGTGGATTGCGCTGGCCAGCCTGTTGCTGCTGGCTGCCTGTGCCGGCAAGCAGGAGCGGCCGGTTATCCCTGTAGCACCGCCGTCGTCACCTGCGGCCGTCGCACCCACGGCTGAGCCAGCCAAGCCGCCTCTCGTCACCTGCGCTGCGGATGCCGCTGTTGCGCTGGTCGATCTGCCGGCCCTGCCCGAGGCTGCTGCCGCACTGGCCGCCTTTCGCAAATCGTGCGCCGGCCTCACCCGCCGTGAAGACCTGTCGGGCCTGACCCGGCCCGAAGACTGGCAGCCCGCCTGCACGGCTGCCGCCAGCGTGGCACCGGGCGAGGAAGCAGCGTTTTTCCGCGACCAGTTCCGGGCGATCACCGTGGCCGAAGGCGAAGGCTTTGCCACCGGCTATTACGAGCCGGAAATCGCCGCCAGCTTGAATCCCCAGCCGGGATACGACGTGCCACTCTATCGCCGCCCGGCCGATCTGATCGACGTGCCGCTGGGTGATTTCGCCGCCAGCCTGAAGGGCCGCACCGTGCGCGGCCGCGTGCAGGGCACGCGCCTGGTGCCCTATGCGACGCGCGAACAGATTGCGGCAGGCGCACTGGTGGGCCGGCAGCTGGAGCTGGCGTGGGCCGCTGACCCCTATGAAGCCTTCTTCCTTGAAATTCAGGGCAGTGGCCGGCTGCGCCTGCC
>JAIXPM010000408.1 GCA_027486275.1 Sphingomonadales bacterium
ACACTTCGGCCCGCCTCAAGTGCATCAGCAGCGGGGCCAGCAACGGCAGCGCCAGGTAGAATTGCAGCTCGATATCCAGCGACCATGCCACGCCAAGCAGCGTTTCATCCCGGCTAGCCAGACCCGGCAGCAGCAGCGCCAGGCCAAACTCGTCCGGCACGTGCGCGCCTTCCACGAACAGCAGCAAAGCATTGGCCAGCGCCACAAACAGGAACAGCGGATAGATGCGCAGGAAACGGCTGGCCATGAAACCCGTGGTGCCACCCGCCCACTCCTGCCAAGCGCGCGTAACCCAGAAGCCGCTGATCATGAAAAAGATCATCACCGCCGGCCGGCCAAGGTTGATCGCCGACAGGTGTGACACCACGACAACCGCCGCCAGCAGCAAGCGTACCGCGCCAGGACCCAGACGGAATGTCGACGACAGCATGACCTTCTCTCCGTTGGACGCAACTACACAGCCTGAGGAGGCGAGATTGGCTAGACCTTCACACTCTGTCAAACAGTATTACGCGTTTATTAACTATTTGTTCAGCCAAATCGCCTGACACATGATCTGCAGCCCGCTTGCACCGTGCGCCAATGGCTCGGCGTCACCACAAGAACGGTCGTTGTAATGTGATCCTTAGGAAAGCGATCCGCCTGATGCCGCCACATTGGCGAATGGCCGGCCGTTTCAGAGCCGTTTTGGCGCCCGCGGGCCGGTGCACGCAGCGGGCACCGAACCACGGTGGGTGATTGTCAGATCAACGGGTTCAGGCCGGCTTGGTCCGGCGCCACAGGCGCTGGCGGCGGGCTTCCAGTGGGCGATCGACGCCCATGAACATCGCGATGCTCACCACCAATACGGCAACCACCGCCACCAGCTTGCCGCCAGCGCCTGTCACCGGCATCACCTCGGCCAGCATCCGCACCACCGGCAGGTGCACCAGATAGAGCGGGTAGGACAGATCACCGAGCCAGCGATCAAACCGGTCAGACGGCTGGTTGATGTTCCATGCCACAAACGGCGCCAGCAGCAGGATCCACGCCATTTGCCCCAGATTTTGAGCCAGGCTGTCGGTGAATTGGGCCTTGAACAACAGCCCGCTCAAAGCTGGCACCATGGTCATGGCTGCAGTGAAGGCCGCCGCAGCCAGCAGGCTGGCGCGCACCTGGCCCGCGCTGGGCTGCCAACGCAGGCGATGGAAGGCAAGGCCGGCAAGGAAGGCCGGCAGATAGAAGAGCAAGGTGGGCACATGCGCGGTAAACAGCGCGATGCCCAGGCCAAAGGCAGCCACGGCCAATGCCAACACAGCAAGAGGTTGCAAGCGCTGCGCGGCCAGCGTGATCAACGGGATGGCCAGATAGAATTGCAGCTCGATATCGAGCGACCAAGATACGCCGATCACGTCACCGGCGCGCGCCGCCAGCCCGAGCAGGGTAAGCGCCGACCACAGGCTTTCCGGGCGCACCGCTTCCGCATGGGCGTGGAGCAGCCAAGCCAGCACGGTGACCACCGCATAGAGCGGCCAAACCCGCAAGGTGCGGCTGATATAGAAGGCCGGAACGCTGGCCTGCCAGCCGGCAAGCAAGCGCGACACCCAATAGCCGCTGAGCATGAAGAACAGCAGAACGGCTGGCCGGCCGATATTCAAACTGGTGAGGTGCGAAACCACCACCATCGCCGCGAGGATGAATCGCAGCATACCGGGCCCAAGCAGCCGCAGCTGCGGCATTACTCGGCGGCTTTTTTGCCAGCCGCTTTCTTGGGCTTGGCCGCCGGAGCTTCCACGGCCGGTTCGGCATCGGCCTTCTTGGCCGCAGCCTTCTTGGCGGGCGCCTTCTTCACCGGTTCGGCCTCAACTACCGGTTCCTCGGCGGCCTTGGCCTTCTTGGCTGCAGGAGCTTTCTTGGGCTTGGCTGGCGCATGGTCATGATCGTGATCATGGCCACAGCCGGGACCGTGAACGTGGCCGCCCGGAGTCTCATCTTCGCTCTCGATGGCAGCTTCCAGTTCGGCGCGAGTGACCGCGCGTTCGGTGATTTCCGCCTTGCCGATCAGGAAGTCCACCACCTTGTCTTCATACAGCGGCGCGCGCAGCTGCATGGCGGCCATGGCGTTTTCCTGGAAGAACTTCACGACCTTCTGCTGCTCGGCCGGGGCATAGCGCGCGGCTTCCTGGCCGATCAGGCGGTTCATTTCAGCCTGCGAAACGGTCACACCGTTGCGCTGGCCGATTTCGGACAGCAACAGGCCCAGACGCACGCGGCGCACAGCAATGCGGCGATAATCCTCGCGCTCGGCCTCGATCTCGGCGCGGGCTGCTTCCGGATCAGCTTCGCGCGCGGCTTCGCCTTCCAGCGTCTGCCAGATCTGTTCGAACTCGGCATCGACCATCGATTCCGGCACGTCAAAATCATGGCGGGCAGCCAACGTGTCAAGCAGCTTGCGCTTGAGATAGGTGCGCGACAGCGTGCCCAATTCGGCGTCGAGCTGATCCTTCAGGATTTCCTTCAGCGCATCAAGGCTATCGAGGCCGAAGCCCTTGGCGAATTCATCATCAATCTTGGTTTCGCCGGGCACTTCGACGCCGGTCACTGTCACGTCGAATTCGGCCGGCTTGCCAGCCAGATTGGCGGCGCCGTAATCGGCCGGGAAGCTCACCTTCAGGGTGCGCTGTTCGTTGGCCTTGGCGCCGATCAGTTGGTCTTCAAAGCCGGGGATGAGCTGGCCCGAGCCAATCTTGACCCGCATGCCTTCGCCCTTACCGCCATCGAACGGAACGCCATCCACCTTGCCTTCGAAATCGATGACCACTGTGTCACCGGTCTTGGCCTTGTGCTTTGCCGGAGCGGGTTCGGTGCGCTGCGCCGATTCGGCGAGGCGGGCGATCGCGGCATCCATGGCGACTTCGTCAGCCGGCACCACCAGCTTTTCCAGCGCCAGATCTTCGGCCTTCACATCCTCGATGGTTGGCAGGATTTCCAGGCTGACAGTGAAGCGGGCATCGCCCTCTTCCGGCAGTTCGCCATCCACATCAACCTGCGGCTGGGTCGCCGGGCGCAGACCGTGATCGGCAATCACCTTGTTGACACCATCATTCACAGCCGCCTGCAGCGCTTCACCGCGCAAAGCCGCCCCGTGCATTTTCTTGACGAGGTTGGCCGGCACCTTGCCCGGACGGAAACCAGGCATCTTGATGGTCTTGGACACTTCGGCCAAGCGCGCGTTCAGCCGCGCGGCGATGGCATCGGCGGGGATCACCAGCGAATAAGCGCGGCGCAGGCCCTGGTTGGTGATTTCAGCAATCTGCATCGAAGAACCCATCAAGTTGAATTTGAAAATCTTGTGAAGTCACCCGGACAAGCAGCGGCAGGCTGGTGCGGGCGAAGGGACTCGAACCCCCACGTCTTTCGACACTGG
>JAIXPM010000325.1 GCA_027486275.1 Sphingomonadales bacterium
GCCTGGGTGATCATCGGCGGGCTGGTATCGTCCACCGTCCTCTCCCGCGTTGTCACGCCGGTGATGTATCTGCTCATCGTGCAGGGCGACAAGGCCAGCACGGCCATTGCAGATTGACAATCACGGCAAAGATCATGTGACACTGTGGCAATTTGAAGCAGCGCTTCATTGCGCCCGGGCCATCACAGGTTTATGGCGGGAGCCATGAAGCGTAACACCGGACAAGACTTGGAGCTCGTGAAGCAGTGGCGGCCCGCCACGCAGATGGTGCGCGGTGGCACCATGCGCACAGAGGTGGGCGAGACCTCCGAGGCCATCTTCATGACGTCAGGCTATTGCTATGACAATGCCGAAGAAGCCGCCGCGCGCTTCCGCGGTGAGCGCCCGGGCATGACCTACAGCCGGCTGCAGAACCCCACGGTGGAGATGCTGGAAAAGCGCATCGCCCTGATCGAAGGCGCCGAAGCCGCGCGGGCCACCGCCACCGGCATGGCGGCGATGAGCGGCATGCTGCTTTCCACCCTTTCGGCCGGGGATCATCTGGTCGCGGGGCGTGCGCTGTTCGGTTCGTGCCGGGTGCTGGTCGATACGATCCTGCCGCGCTTCGGCATCGAAACCACCACGGTGGATGCCCGCGATGTGGACGCCTGGGCCAAGGCACGGCGGCCCAACACCAAGGCGTTCTTCCTCGAAACACCCACCAATCCGGGGCTGGACCTGTGCGACATCCGGGCGATTGCCGATGTTGCCCATGATGCCGGCGCTCTGGTCATGGTGGACAACGCCTTTGCCTCGCCGATCGTGCAGAAGCCGCTGGAACACGGTGCCGATATCGTGGCCTACAGCGCCACCAAGTTGATGGACGGGCAGGGCCGCGTGCTGGCCGGTGCCGTGGTCGGCAGCGAAAAGTGGATCAACGACACCTATCTGGCGTTCGCGCGCCACACCGGGCCCAATCTGTCCCCGTTCAACGCCTGGGTGGTACTGAAGAGCCTTGAAACGCTGGATCTGCGCGTGCGCCGCCAGTGTGACAATGCGCTGAAACTGGCCGCCTGGTTGGAAAGCCGGGTGCCGCGCCTGGTGTATCCCGGCCTGCCCAGCCATCCGCAGCACGCCCTGGCGCTGCGCCAGATGACGGCGGGCGGCACCATCATCGCGATGCATCTTGATGGCGGCCGGCCCCAGGCGCAGGCGCTGCTCGATGCGCTCATCATCATCGATATTTCCAACAATCTGGGTGATTCCCGCACCTTGATGACGCATCCGGCCAGCACCACCCATGCCAGCGTTTCGGAAGCGGTGCGTGCCGAAATGGGCATCACCGAAGGCATGTTGCGGCTGAGTGTGGGCCTGGAAGATGTGGACGATCTGATCGACGATCTTGATCAGGCGCTGAAATCGGCCGGCCTATGACGGGGATGATCGGCCAGATCTTCCCCTACGCCGAAACCACCGGCGGCATTACCGTGCGTGTCGCTCCCCATTATCTCCCCGATCAATCCGATCCCGAACGCGGCTATTATGTCTGGGCCTATCATGTGCGGGTGGAAAATGCCGGCCTGGTGCCGGTGCGACTGATGGCGCGGCGCTGGCTGATCACCGATGGCGATGGCCGCACCGAACAGGTGGAAGGTGATGGCGTTGTGGGCGTGCAGCCGCTGATCGCGCCGGGCGGCGCCTATGATTATGTCTCGGGCTGTCCGCTGGCCACCGCGTCGGGCCGCATGCAGGGCCGTTATGTGATGATGGGCGAAGACGGCGCGCGCTACACGGTCGTCATCCCGGCCTTTGCGCTGGACGTGCCAGTCGGCCGCCCACCAGTGCATTGATTGCGGCGCGCAGGCCAGCCATTCTCTCCCCATGAAGCGCACCCATCTGCCCATGAATGCCCTGCGCGTGTTTGAAGCGGCCGCGCGCCACCTGTCGTTCACGCGCGCTGCCGATGAACTGGCGGTCACACCAGCCGCCGTGGGCCAGCAGATCCGCGCGCTGGAAGAAACGCTGGGCGTCGTGCTGTTTCGCCGGCTGACCCGCAATCTTGAACTCACCCACGAAGCCGAACAGGCATTGCCGGCGCTGCAACAAGGCTTCCTGGCCTTTGAAGAGGCGGTGCGGGTGATGCAGGCCGGGCAATCCAGCCGTGTGCTCTCCATTGCGGCGCCACGCGCACTGGTGGCCAAGTGGCTCACCGCCCGCCTGGCCGACTATGGCCGGCAGCACCCGGAACTGCGCTTTTCCATCGCCGCCCATGAAGACGGGGAGATGGATTTCACCCAGGCCAATCACGATCTGGCCATCCATTTCGGCGGTGAGCCGCAGGCCGAGGGCATTCATGGTCGCACCTTGGGCGATGAACTTCTGATCACGGTGGCGGCGCCCAGCACCGGGCCAAACGCGCCCACTAACTTGTCGTGCATCGCACACCCGCTCGATCCCGAAACGCCCTGCGTTGAAAGCGCGCTGACGGTGGCAGACCCTGGCCTTGCTATCGATGCGGCCGCAGCCGGGCTGGGCAAGACGCGGGTGCCAGCCTTGCTGGCCGCCGCAGATCTCGCCTCGGGGCGTATCATCGCGCTCGATGCGGGTGTGCCTGCCGCCGGAGCCTGGTGGCTCACCGCGCCCACGCCGCAATGGCGCCAGGCCAAGGTGCGGGCACTGGTGGCCTTCCTGATCAGCTGAATCAGCCGCGTCAGCGGTTTTCGATCACGTAGCGTCGCCTGGCAGCGGCGGTTTCGCACGCGCGGTTGCGGTGATCCGTAACGGCTGGAAACGGCCCGCTCATCCCTCCGAAATGGCCCCATCTCCGGTCCGTGTCAGCGGCTGCCGGCGGTATGATTGTTAACGCATTAACCATGAAAACTGTCGGAAAACTTTACAGAACGTGAACTTAAGAAATCGGTAAGAAAATATTAAGACGCTTGAATTGCTGAGAAACTTACAAAGTCGTTAAATTGGTATGAATTTTGCATGTGTCTTTGCGGCTGGGTGTCACGACGATGCTCAGACGGGGCCAAAGCCAACGAGGGAGTTGCTGCTATGAGTAAGTTTCTGAAGACCGCGATCGCCGCTGCTGCGCTCGCCATGATGCCGA
>JAIXPM010000140.1 GCA_027486275.1 Sphingomonadales bacterium
CGTCCGCGCCTATCCGCCATCACCGGGGTTGCGCGGGTGCGGCAAAATGTGTTTTGGGTGGGCAAAGGAGCGACACGTGTCCGTGCTCAAGACGATCTTCACCTGGTGGAATGGCCCCGGCCTTGGCACCCGCATCTTCACCGCCCGCAATGGCGAGGAAGTGGGGCGCGATGATCAGGGCAACATCTATTACCGGTCCGGCACCGGCGCGGCGCAAAAGCGCTGGGTGATCTACAACGGCGAACCCGAAGCCACGCGCATTCCGCCGGAATGGCATTTGTGGATGCACAAGACGGTGAACGAGCCGCCAAGCACCAACCCGCTGGTGACGCGCGTGTGGGAACGTGAATGGACGCCCAACGCCACTGGCACGAAGCTCGCCCATTCCCCCAGCGGCGCGCTGATCGCCGGCGGCCAGCGCGCGGCGACGACGGGCGATTATCGCGCCTGGTCGCCTGACGCCTGATGGCCGGCACGCTGAAGGACCATCTGGCCGAGGCATTGATCGGCCTGTTCGTGGTGGTGCTGGCGGCCGGATTCGTCGCCTTTGCCTGGGCCCGCACTGGCGCCGGTGAAGGCAGCGATGGCGTCACGCTCACGGCGCGATTTCCCAATATCGGCGGCGTCACGTTGGGCACTGATGTGAAAGTGGCCGGCGTCAAGGTGGGCAAGGTGGTCGGGCTGGAGCTGGATCCGACCAGCTATCAGGCCGTGCTGCGCCTCACGGTAGACCGTGGGCTGAAACTGCCGATCGACAGTTCGGCGGCGGTGTCATCCGAGGGCCTTCTGGGCGGCAATTTCATCGCGCTGGCGCCGGGCGCCGAGGCCGACATGCTGAAAGACGGCGGCGAGATCATCGAAACATCGGGTGCGCCCGATCTGATGGGCCTGATCGGCAGTGTCGTGAACCGTTCCGGTGGCGATGCGCCAGCAAGCGAACCTGCGGCCGCCAATGCCCCGGCCAAGTGAAGCGCTGGCGCTGGTCGCCGGCCTGATTGCGGGTGTTGCAATGGCGCAGGAAGCGCCGCCGGCCGCAGCGCCCGCCGCTGCGCCACCCCCGGCCAAACCCGCCGCGCCGCGCGTCGCACAAGTCACCCCGGTCAAGGAGCGCGTGCTGGTGGTCGGCGCGCTGGCCAAGCGCACGGGGGAAACGCGCTTCCTCACCCTGAAGCCCGGGCAATATATTGATTTCGCCGGCATCCGCATCACGGCGCGCACCTGCGAGACGACGCCGCCGTGGGAATGGCCGAAATTGCAGGGCGCCTTCCTGCAGGTCGATGAGCGGCTGGCCGGGCAGGTGAAGCGGGTGTTTTCGGGCTGGCTCTATGCCGAAAGCCCCAGCCTGAATGTCATGCAGCACCCGCGCTATGACGTCTGGCTCAAGAGCTGCACGATGCGCTTTCCCGATGGGCCTTCGCCCAAGCCGCCTTCATCGCCGGCAAAGAAATCGCCGGATGTGCCCGAAAGCGCTGCCGACAGCCGCGCCCGGTAATCCTTCGCCGGGATCTCGACGGCGCCAAAGCCGGCCAGATGGCTGGTGAGAAACTGCGTATCGAGCAGCCGGAACCCGCCCAGCCGCAGCCGCGCAACCAGCGCCGCCAGGCAGCATTTGCTGGCGTCGGTCCGCCTCGTGAACATCGATTCGCCGAAGAAGGCCGCACCAAGCCGCACGCCGTACAGCCCGCCGGCCAGCTCGCCGTCCGCTGTCCATGCCTCCACGCTGTGCGCCTGGCCGCGTTCGTGCAGCGCCACATAGGCTTCGGCGATCAGCGGGTTGATCCAGGTCTCGCTGCGCCCCGGCGCCGGCTCGGCACAGCCTTCCAGCACGGCGGCAAAGGCGCGATCGGCGGTGAAGCGGAAGCGTTCCTGGCGAAGCGTCTTGGCCAGGCTTTTCGGCAGGTGAAACGCGTCCAACGGCAGCACACCGCGGCGGCGGGGCTCCACCCAGAACACGTCCGTGCTGTCGGCGCGTTCCGCCATCGGGAAGATGCCGCTGGCATAAGCACGCAGCAGCATGTCGGGATCGAGCCGATGGGTGAGCGGACGGGTCACGGGTTCAGCATGCCCCGATCAGGCCCGCCCGAAAAGAAGCTTCAATCGGCCGCCGTCTCTTCGGCCGCCTTTTTGGCCAGCCAGCGTTCCAGCCACTTGATCGAATAATCGCCGTTCTGGAAATCCGGATCCTCGATCAGCGCCTGGTGCAGCGGGATCGTGGTTTTCGGCCCTTGGATAACGAATTCTTCCAACGCGCGGCGCAGGCGCATCAGGCACTCATCACGGTTGGCGCCGTACACGATCAGCTTGGCGATCAGCGAATCATAATAAGG
This sequence comes from Sphingomonadales bacterium, assembly GCA_027486275.1. Next base: position 2,328 of record JAIXPM010000140.1, read on the forward strand.
CGGGATGCGATAGCCGTCATACAGCGCCGAATCGACCCGCACGTGCAGGCCGCCGGGCTGGTGGAAATCGGTAACCCGGCCCGGTGACGGCGCAAATGTCTTCGAATCTTCGGCGTTGATCCGGCATTCGATGGCGTGGCCTTCGAATTTCACCTCGTCTTGGGTGACCGACAGCGGCAGGCCGGCAGCAACGCGGATCTGCTCGCGAACCAGATCCAGACCGGTGATGGCTTCGGTAACGGGATGTTCCACCTGCAGGCGGGTGTTCATCTCGATGAAGAAGAACTCGCCGTTTTCCCACAGGAATTCGATGGTGCCGGCGCCGCGATACTTCAGCTTGGAAATCGCCTCGCGCACCACTTCGCCCATGCGCGCGCGCTCGGCGGCGTTGAGCGCCGGCGACGGGGCTTCTTCCAGCACCTTCTGGTGGCGGCGCTGCAACGAACAATCGCGTTCGCCCAGATGGACGGCGCCGCCATGGCCATCGCCGAACACCTGGAATTCGATGTGGCGCGGCTCGGAAAGATATTTCTCGATATAGACGGTATCGTCGCCAAAGGCGGCCTTGGCTTCGGATTTGGCCTGGCTCACCAGCGAGGGCAGGCTGGCGGCATCGGGGATCACCTTCATGCCACGGCCGCCGCCGCCCGAAGCGGCCTTCACCAGCACCGGATAGCCGATGATTTCGGCCACCGCGAGCGCTTCTTCCATGGTTTCGATCGGGCCATCGCTGCCCGGCACCAGCGGCAGGCCCAGCAGGGCTGCGGTGCGCTTGGCTTCAACCTTGTCGCCCATCTTGCGGATATGTTCCGGATCCGGGCCGATCCAGGTGATGCGGTGTTCCTGCACGATTTCGGCAAAGCGCGCGTTTTCGGACAGGAAGCCATAGCCGGGGTGGATGGCATCAGCCTGGGCGATTTCGGCAGCCGAAATGATCGCCGGGATGTTCAGATAGGAGTCCGTCGCCGACGGCGGGCCAATGCAGATGGCTTCATCGGCCAACCGCACGTGCATGGCATCAGCGTCGGCGGTGGAGTGCACCGCCACGGTTCGGATACCCATTTCGCGGCAGGCACGGTGGACGCGCAGCGCGATTTCGCCCCGGTTGGCGATCAGGACCTTCTTGAACATCGGCGCAGGCTTACTCAATAATCACCAGCGGCTGGTCATATTCCACCGGCTGCTCATTGTTCACCAGGATGGCCTTCACCACGCCGGCCTTGGGCGCGGTGATCGGGTTCATCACCTTCATGGCTTCGATGATCAGCAGCGTGGCACCGGCGGCGACGGTGGCACCTTCGGTGATGAAGGCCGGCGCACCCGGTTCCGGGGTAAGATAGGCGGTTCCGACGATCGGCGATTTCACCAGGCCGGGGTGGTTGCGCACGTCATCGCCACCAGAGGGTGCAGAAGCCGTGGCAGCCGCAGCCGGCGGCGGTGCGGGCCAGCCGCCCGCCGGCGGGGCCGGGGCGTAGCTCGCAGGGCCAGCGGCCATGGTGACAGCGGCCGCGGTGCGGGCGACGCGGATGGTCCGATCCCCGTCCTTCACTTCGATTTCGGTCAGATTGCTGGCGTCCAGCAGTTCGGCCAGTTCACGCACCAGGCCGGTATCGACCACGATTCCCCCAACCACTGAAGTTTTGCTGTCAGACATGATGGTCCCGTCTCTTGCCCCCAATGAAGCCCGGCTTACTGCCGTAAAGCAGCCGCCGCGTCCAGCGCCAGCGTGTAAGACGCCGCGCCAAAGCCCGAAATCGTGCCTTTCGCCGCACGTGCCACAAAGCTGGTGTGGCGAAATTCCTCGCGCGCGTGCGGATTGGAAAGATGCACCTCGATCACCGGCACGCCGATGCCCTTGATCGCATCATGAATGGCGACCGACGTGTGGGTGAGCGCCCCTGCGTTCAGCAGCACCGCCAGCGCACCGCGCGCACCGGCTTCGTGCAGCCAATCGACGATATGGCCTTCATGGTTGGACTGGCGGACATCGAGCGCGAGGTCCAGCGCCGCCGCCTGCGCTTCCAGCCGCTCGGCAATATCGTCCAGCGTCTCATGGCCATAGATATGCGGTTCGCGGCTGCCCAGCAGGTTCAGGTTGGGGCCGTTCAGCACCATCACGAGTGGTTGGTCGGTCATTGCCCATCAAAACCATGAACCGCGCCAATTGCCAAGCGCGGCTTGCTCCCCGCCGCGGATTGGGCGATGCTGCACGGCAATAAAGGGGGGTAAGTCGCAGCCCATGAAGATCATCATCGGCAATCGCACCTATTCCAGCTGGTCGCTGCGCGGCTGGCTGGCCGCCAAGCAATCGCTGCTGCCGTTCGAAACCGAACTGCGGGTGATGGATTCGCCCGAGTGGATCAGCGGCGAAGCCAAGGCCGACATGCCATCGGGCAAGGTGCCGGTGCTGTGGGATCATGGCGAAGCGATCTGGGATTCGATGGCGATCCTGCTCTATCTGTCCGACAAGGCCGGGCATGATCGCTTCTGGCCGCGCGACATGCATGCGCGTGGCCTGGCCTATGCCATGTGCGCCGAAATGCATTCGGGCTTTGCCCCGCTGCGCGGCGCCTGCCCGATGGATCTGCAGCATCATGCGCCAGGCTTCGTGGCCGCTGCCGACGTGCTGGCCGATGTGCGCCGGCTCGAAAGCCTGTGGGAAGAAGCGCTCACCCGCTTCGGCGAAGAGACCGGGGAGCCGTGGCTGTTCGGCCGCTTTGGCGCGGCTGACATCATGTTTGCCCCCACCTGCACCCGGATCAACACCTATCATCTGCCGGTCAGCGCCAGGATCCAAGCCTATATCGATCGCGTGCTGGCCCACCCGTTCATGGTGGAGTGGCGCGACGAGGCGATGAAGGAGGATTTCCCCTTCACCCGCTATGCCATCCCCGGCAAGATCAAGCTTGAAGCGGAGACGCGCGCATGAACCCCGCCAACATTGCCCGTGCCACGCTGGTGGCCGCCGTGCTGATGCTGGCCGCCGGGCCACTGCACCGCTTTGGCGTGATCGGCTGGCAAGCCTCCTTGGGGCTGTTCGTCGCCGCCGCGCTGCTGGCCGGCATCGGCGCCTGCTGGTGCCTGTATCAACTGCTGCGCCGGCGTGGCGGCACCGTCACGGTGATTGCGGCGGCGGCCGGTTTTGCCGCTGTTGCCGTGCCGATCGCCGTGGTGATCAACGCCGGAGACAAGCCGCCGATCAACGATATCAGCACCGATACCACCACCCCGCCGCCGTTCCAGGCCATCGATGCCACCCTGCGCGGTGCCGATGCCAGCCCAATCGAGTACAACCCGGCCTTCGCCCCGCAACAGGAACGCGCCTATCCCGATGTGCGTCCGCTCGATCTGCCAGTTGAACAGGGCAAGGCCTTCGATGTGGCGTTGGCCGCCTGCGAAAAGGATTGGCAGATCATCCTGGCCGATCGCGCCGCCGGCCGCATCGAAGCGGTGGAACGCAGCCTGTGGTGGGGCTATCGCGATGATATCGTCATCCGGCTCACCGCCACCCCCACGGGCACTCGCGTCGACATGCGCTCCAAATCGCGCGTCGGCGAAAGCGATCTTGGCGCCAACGCGCGGCGCATTGCCGCCTATCTTGACCGGGTGGCCACGGAAATGCGCAAAGCCGGGTGATGAACGCACCTGATCCTGTTGCCCTCACCCAAGACCTGATCCGCTGCCCCAGCGTCACGCCGGCCGATGAAGGCGCGCTGGACGTGCTGGAACGGGCGCTGGCCGGGCTGGGCTTTGCCTGCACCCGCCTGCCCTTCGGCCACGAACCCGATGGCCCGGTCGATAATCTCTTCGCCACGCTGGCCGGGGGGCCCGGGCCACACTTTGCCTTCGCCGGCCACAGCGACGTGGTGCCGGCCGGTGATATGGCCGGCTGGAGCGAGGACCCGTTCGCCGCCGAAGTGAAAGACGGCTTCATCGTCGGCCGCGGCGCTGCCGACATGAAGGGCGCGCTCGCCGCCATGATCGCCGCCACCGCCCGCCATCTTGGCCGTGGGCCGCTGGTGGGCCGCCTCAGCTTCATCATCACTGGTGACGAGGAAGGCCCCGCCACCTTCGGCACGACGATGATGCTGGACTGGATGGAAGCCCACGGCCTGGTGCCCGATCTCTGCCTTGTTGGCGAACCGACGTCGCAGCAAAAGCTGGGCGACATGATGAAGATCGGCCGGCGCGGCAGCCTCAACGCGTGGATCACCGTGAATGGCGCGCAGGGCCATGTCGGCTACCCGCACATGGCGGACAACCCGATCACGCGGCTGGTGGCCATCGTGGCTGAATTGAAGGCGCGTGTGCTGGATAAAGGCAACGACTGGTTCCAGGCCTCCAACCTTGAAATCACCGATTTGGCGGTCGGCAACCCGGCCACCAACCTGATCCCGGCCCAGGCCCGCGCCCGGCTCAATATCCGGTTCAACAACGAGCACACGGGCGCCTCGCTGTCGGACTGGATCCGTGACGTTGTCGCCGCTCACGCACCGGCATCCCACATCGAGATCAAGATTTCTGGCGAAGCCTTCCTCACCGAACCCGGCGCGCTGTCCTCTCTGGTCAGCGCCGCGATCACCGATGTCACCGGCCGCAGCCCAGAACTCTCCACCACGGGCGGCACATCGGATGCCCGCTTCATCCGCCGCCTGTGCCCGGTGGTCGAATTCGGCCTGCCCGGCCAATCGATGCACAAGGTGGATGAACACGCCGCCGTCGCCGACGTGACGGGGCTGACAGCGATCTACGAGGCCGTGCTGGCGCGGGCGCTGGTCTAAGCCCGCTTCCACTCCTTGCGCGTCATCCCCACAAACGCGTTGCCCAGCCCCTTGGCGTTGCGATCAACGATGTCGCGCAGGCGGTTGGTCTGCTCGATCACGGCGATGCCCTCCTCGGTGAAGGCCAGCCGCTTGTTGGCCGGGTTGCCCCACACATGCTCAGACAGCAGCGGGTTGGTCAGCGCCTGAGAAAAAGCGTCCATCGCCACCATGCTCGACACGAGTTCCGGCAAGGGCCCGTTCTTCTCCACCCGCTCGGCAAACAGACCGATATAATATTCGACATTGTTCACATCGCCGTAGAGGCCCTCCAGCCGTTTCGCCAGGGCCGACAGCCGCGCCTGTTCGGCCGGCGTGTCACTGCTGCCCACGATGGCGGCAAAGTTGCGCGCCGGCTCCATGCCCATGGCGAGGCGATAATCATTGTAACTGGCGACATTGTTGATCCGCGCCTGATTGATGGCGCCGGTTTCGGCAAACATCATGAAGCTGGCGGCATTTTCCAGGCCCAGCGTGGCGGTGCGGTTGGCCGAGGTGTTGACGAAGCTCTGGGCCAGCCCGCTGCCGATGAGCAGGCTGTTGTTGAGCAGGGTGGAATTGCCGGGGTGCGCCTTGTCCCCCCAGGTGACATTTTCCATCACCAGCCCGTGCCAGCGATAAAGCAGGCTGAACTCCACCGTCATCCAGTTCGGCCGGTTCCACTTCGCCCGCCACGCCACCTTCGGATCGGCCTGCAGCGGGAATTCGGTGGTGTTGATGTGGTTGATATATTCTTCAACCACGATCTTGATGAACATCACGATGATGATGTTGCGCGCGGTTTCGAACAGGCGATCATCGTCCCATTCGGGGTGCTTGGCCGCCAGCTGGCCTGCCAGCCGGTTATGCTCCCGCAGGAACAGCGTGTTCATCATCGCCGTCTGCGGCACGGCGTTGACCCGGTCCCCGCCCACCGCAAACAGGGTGGCCCGGCCTTGGGGCGTCACGTTCTTCAGGCCCAGCGGCAGATCAAGCCCGGCAAATTCGGGCTTCACCTTGCCATCAGCGCCAAACAGGAAGGGCGAGAATTCCTCACCGTTGATGATTTGGCTCTGCAGCCGGCCACCGGTGCCCGCCCGCAGCAGCATGGTTTGCATCGGCGTGCGGCCATACAGCGGCGACATGTCGATTTCGTGGTTCGAGGTCGTGCGGCGCCGATCTTCCTTGTCATCATCATTGTGCAGCATCGTGCGGATGAAGCCATCGGTGAGATATTGCGCAAAAGCCGGGAACAGCCCGGTGGATTTCGGGCACAGCCGCTGGTTGGTGCCGGGCAACCGCGCAAACAGCGCTGCGGTGGCCTGCAACGGCGGCCGGCTGGTGCCGATCCCCTCCCCGCTGGGCGGCTTGGCCGGCAGCAGGCGGGCGTTGTAGGTGCGATCGGTGAGGCCGGACCAGCTGATATAATCATGTTTGGTGGACCACGGGTGCGGCCGGTTGCGGCAGACATTCACCGTGCGGTCGATAACAAGGCGATTGACCTCGTCATCCAGATCAAGCGCATTCAGCGCCTTGGTCACAATCGACAATAAAGACATGGCCGTAGCTCCCCCCGGAAGGATGCGACCCTGAGCGAGAAGCTAACAGGTCAGCGCCCGCTTGTCATGCGGGGCTATTGCCCTTCGTTATAGCGCGCTTCCAGGAACTTGCCTTGTACCCGCAAACCATCGCGATCACCTTCGGCCAGCGTCGCCGAGGCGCGGGCCAGTTCGGCCTCCACCGTCTTCAGCCCGTCCACCACTGTCACTTCCGGCGTGCGGCCGTCATGTTCCACGAGGCCGGTGCGTTGCAGCGGCGGGATGCGGGTATAGCGGTCAACCAGTTCGGGCAGATGGCTCGACAGCAGCCGGCCGACATCCTGCGCCACCGGGTGATCGGCGGGCACGTGCGCCAATTGCTTTTCCAGTGCCGCCAGTTGCACGGCGATGCCATCCAGTTGCGGTGCGGCCAGGCGCGGCAGTTGCTTGCGCTGGCGATCGAGGAAGGCTTCGGTGATGGCCGGCAGCTCAGCAGGCGGCGCCTTGTCCATGTCGTCCACGTCTGGGCCGCCCACCGGCAGCAGCATGCCGGCAATGCCCGCCATCGGCAGCAGCAGGAACGAGACAATGAACAGCCCGATACCCATGCCGCCCGCCGTCCAGCCATAGACGATCAGCGCCGCCAGCATCGCGGCAAACGCCGCCATGCCGCGCGTGACTCTTGTGGCCATGTTGGCCTTGCGCTTTTCCCAACGCCGGCTGCGCGCCATCTGCATGGCTTCGGCCCGCGCCAGGCGGCGGCGGCGGGCTTCAGCTTCGTCGAACGGTGCGCCGCTTGCCATTTACGTGAGCGCGGTCAGGTTGTTCTGTGGCCCGGCGATCTGGGCTTCGGCTTGGCCTTGGGCGCGCGCCACATAGGCGCGGCTCTTCTCGACCTCCACCGACAGCGTGTCGACCGTGGTCTTCATCGCTTCCAGCGACTTCATCTTGAACGTGTCGATGGCATCCATCGTCTGATAGACGTTCTGGAACGCGCGCTGCAGCGTTTCCACCGGAATGGTGCTGGCTGCGGCCTGTTCGTGGATCATCGCCGTGTTGGATTTCAGCAGTTCGCCGGTCGAATCGATGATGCCCGCCGTGGTGGTGTTGAGCTGGGTGATCTGTTCCAGCACCAATTTCTGATTGGTCATGGCTTCCGCCACGGTGACGGCGGTCCGCAAAGCGGAAACCGTCGTCGTACTGGCGCGGTCCACGCCCTTCATCAGCTCGACATTGTTCTTCTTGACCAGGTCGAGCGCCAGATAGCCCTGCACCGAAACGGCCAGCTGCGTCAGCAGATCCTGCGTGCGCTGGCGCACATAGAACAGCGCATTCTCGCGGATCGCCTTGGCCTTGGCCGGATCAACGACATCAAGTTCGGTCGCGCGCTCTTCCAATTTCTCGTCGAGCACCTTGGACATGTGGACCATCTGTTCCAGCTTGCCCATCGCGTCCCACAGCTTGGCGCGTTCGTCCTCGATGCTGATATTGTCCTTCAACAGCTCGTCCTTGCCGCTCTTCAGCGCGCCCAGGATGGCGTTGATGTTGGTCTGCGCGCTCTTGTAGCTGTCGAAGTAGGACCGCAGCTTGTTGCCACCGACCGGGATGAGGCCAAACAATTTCTTGCGGCCGGTCAGCTTGCCGGATTTGCCGGGATCAAGATCCTCGACGATCTTGCGCAGTTGCACCAGGTCGGCCCCGATGCCGGCTTCCTTGTTCAGCGCACGCGTCGGCCGATCGAGGAAGCGGTTGGACTGGGCGGCGGCCCGCGCAATTTCGGTCGCACCCAGGTTGGCGAGCGCATCGACCTTCTTGCCGAATTCCGGGCTGGCGGCATCGGTGGCGATCAGCTCATCGATGAAGCTTTCCACCTTGGCTTCCAGCTGGGCCTTTTCCTGATCCTTCAATGGCACCAGGCCAGCGGCCTTCGCAGGCGCAATGGCGCTCACCGCCACCGGGGGTTCCAGCTTGATCGCGACTTCTTCCGACATGCCTGTCCTCACCTTTTGTGGCCGCAGCTTATCAGCACCGCGACGGCCTGCCTACTGTGTTAGGATTGCGACACGCTTTTGCAAGGGGTGAGTCCCGGGAAATCGTCGTTCAATCGGGCATCAGCCCCGCCAACGTATCATGATGGGTGCCGATGCCCTGCTCCAGCCCGCCGATCAGGATGTGATCGACCGCGCCCGACATCAGGCCCTCTTGTCCCAGCGCCGCGGCCCGGAAATCTTCTGACCCGAACACCGCGCCATCCAGCAGCGCCCAGCTTTTCGCCCAGTGCCGCTCCGCCTTCTCGTCCTTGGGGGGTTCGGGAATCAGCATGAAATCCTCCACCCACGTCTCGTCCACGCCGCGCGGCATCACCACCATGATGTTGATATAATCCGGGCTGGCGACGATCACCGTGCCGGGCGTCAGCGTGTAGGTGAAGGTCATCGTGCGCCGCAGATCGCGCATGTCATCAAGATCCATGCCCTCCAGCGCCGCCAGCCGGGCGACGGCGGAGCGCGTGTGCGGCCCGATGCGATCACCCGTGGTGACGCCATCCTGGAAATAGGGCGCGATGGTGGATGCGTGCAGGCGCAGCACATGGTAGCTTTCGGCAAAGGCATCCATGATCAGCTTCCAGTTCGCCGCCACCTTGTGCGTGCGCCGGGCATAAAGATGCTGATCGGCAAAACCGATGGCATCGAAATCGGCGGCGAGCGGCCCCGCCGCCAGGCTGAAATCCGGCGGCGCATCGCGATCCAGGCCCACCCAGATCAACCCGCCGGCCTCCAGGCTCGGCATCTCGACGAGATTGCGCGTGCTCTTGTCCAGCCCTGCGAACGTCTCCGGGCGTGGCAGGCCCTTCAACTTGCCATCAGTGCCATAGCTCCACGCGTGATAGGGGCAAACAAGCGCGGGTGATTTCACCAGTTCGCACCCCTCCACCAGCCGCGTGCCGCGATGCCGGCAGACATTCATGAACACCCGCGCCACACCCTTGCCATCGCGCGCGATCAGCAGCGGCAGGCCGAAGCCATCATGCGGCACCGCCATGTTGGGCTGCGGGAGCAAGGCCGACGGCGCGATCACCACCGGCAGCCGCTTGAAGACATGGCTCCATTCGCGGGCAAAATGATCGGGGCAGGTATAGGCGCTGGCC
>JAIXPM010000278.1 GCA_027486275.1 Sphingomonadales bacterium
AAGCCGGCGGATGTGGTGGTGATCGGCGCCGGCGCGTTCGGTGGGTGGACGGCGCTGCGGCTGCGCGAGATGGGCCATAGTGTCACGCTGGTTGATGCCTATGGGCCAGGCAATGCGCGGGCCACGTCGGGCGGGGAAACCCGGCAGATCCGGGTGGGCTATGGCGATCGAGAAGTCTATTCGCGCTGGGTGCTGCGCGGGATGGAGCTGTGGCGGGAGCGGGAACGCGAGTTCGGGTTGCCGCTGCTCTCGCTGGCGGGGCGGCTGCAGCTGGCGACCGATCTCAATGCCGGCCTGCGCGGCTCGCGGGATGTGTTCACGAAACTGAAGGTTGATCATGAACTGATGACGGCGGCCGACATGCGCCGGCGGTGGCCGCAGATGGAGCCGGGCGAGAACGCGGTTGGCCTGTACGAACCGGGCGCGCTGATCGTGCGGGCGCATCGGGCCTGCCTGGCCGTGGCCGAAGCCGCCGCGCGCAAGGGTGTGCAACTGGTGGCCGGCCGCGCCCAGCCCGGGCAGGCCAGTGGCGGTGCCATGGCCAATCTGGCGCTGCAGGGCGGCGAAACGGTGAGCGGCGCGAAATATGTGTTTGCCTGCGGGCCGTGGCTGGCCCGGCTGTTCCCTGATCTGCTGGGCAACAAGCTGCAGACGCCGCGACGCGAGGTCTATTTCTTTGGCGCACCGGCCGGCGACGACCGTTATTCCTGCCCGAACCTGCCGGTGTTTTCGGAAGCCAGCCACTATGGTTTCCCCAACGTCGACGGCAAGGGCATCAAGGTCTGCCCGGTTGGCGGCGACACGATCATGGACCCCGACAATGATGATCGCATCGTCACGCCCTTCCAGGTGCGCCGGTCGCGCGACTATATCGCCCGCCGCTTCCCGGGGCTGAAGGATCAGCCGATCATCGAGACCCGGGTGTGCCAGCTGGAAAACAGCGTGGACGAGCATTTCATGATCCAGCGCCACCCGGGCTGGGACAATGCCTGGATCGCCGGCGGCGGTTCCGGCCACGGCTTCAAGCATGGCCCGGTGGTGGGCGAGTATATCGCCGAACGCGTGCTGGGCCGGCCAACCGATCCGGCGCTGGAAGCGCTGTTCCGCGTGAAGGATGCGCCCTTCTGATCGTCCCGGTGTTGCTGCCGCCGCGGGAAAGTCTCAAGCAAAGTCCACCTGCCGGAGTTGGCCGGACAGGGTGCGCATATCAGCGGAGGCGCCGTCTGGCCCATCGGGATTCGCCATCGGGACGTGGCTGTGCGTGCAGCATAATTCCGCCACCAGCAGCAGATTGCCGTTGGCGCAGTGGTGCCAGGTGGCAGGATCAACAGCAACGGCCAGGTCGATCGTGGCCGGCTCGCTGCCGGCGGCGCTGCCCGCGGCCAGCGTGCGCCCGTCGGCCGCCTGAACGGACCAGCTGACTTGCGAGTGTGCGCCCACGATGGCGGCTGGGAACCGGTGCCACACCTGCAGCAGCGCGCGCTGATGGTGCGGCTTAGCCACCAGCATCAGCACTGATCGCTGTTCCAGCCAGCCGTCGGGGTGTTGGCCGGCTATCACTCGTCCGCCACAGTCCAGCGCCACCCTGTCGGCCTGGCTGGCAGGATCGCGGCTATACCCCAGCTGATTGAGCGCGGGTTGGGTGATCGCATCGATCAGGGCCTGCTCGTCTGCGGCAAAGCCTGACCGGCTGGTATCCCGGCCGCGATATTGAATGGTGTGCGCAAGCTCGTGGACAATGCGATCGGTGGCGGCGACGCCGATCAACTGCAGCGCGTGGCGGAAAGCGAGGTGCGGGTTACCGCTGAGATCTTCATAGCGGAACAGCCGAGCGCCCGCCCGCAGCAGCCGGGCGCAGGCCAATGCATGCCGCGCATAATAACCGGCCTGTTCGGCAGTGCTGCCCCTGTAATCGGCGGCAAATACATCGACCGGATTGTCGAGCCGTGCCCGCATCGAGCGGATCACCGCAAAGGGCCGTCTAACAACAACGAACACCGGCGTCGCATTCGGCGGTGTAAGCTGCCAGCCCAATTGATCGAGTGCGAGGGCATTGGTGGGCGTCTTTTCGCCAACCAGCGGCTTGCCCGAACGCTGGCGCAATTCCCGGGCGAGGATTGCCGAAAGCCGATCAGCACATGCCAGTCCCTGGCTTCTGCGGTTAAACGCGGAGGCCATTTCATCGGCCAATGGATCAAGGTCTGCCTCGCCAAAGCGCAGCGGGGGTTCGGGGCTGCCCATCTGCAGATTGAATTCCACCGAGTCGATCAGATTGATCTGCAAACAGCGCCGCAATTCCGCCCGCACAGCGGGCCTCGCAGCCGCCGGGATGGGGAGCATCCCAGACATTTGCGCGGCGAATTCAACGAGGTGCGATTCTGAAGCGTGGCAGTAGATATCGGGATGGCGGTTGAAGGCATCGGCAAACGCGGTTGTCCCGCCGCGTGGGATTCCCCCCACCACGAAATCAAGCGCGGCCAAGTCTGTTGCAGGCCATGAAGCATGCCAATTTGTGCCCATACAAGAGCATAACGGATCGGCTTCGCGAATTCTTTGCTGGCTCGCAGGCAGTGACCGCCTTTGCGCTCAGCGGAGGCAATTACGGGTTCGGCCGACGGAATCCGGAAGTCAGGCACGGTGGTTGCCACGGCCTGGCAGATGCGCCAGAATGTGAAATAGGGTCAGTCACTTCGCGGGGGCGAATGATGTCTACTGGCGGCCCGGGTTCTGCATCGTTTCCAATCATGTTTATCGCGGGTACGCGGCCGGAGGCGGTGAAGCTGGCACCGCTGCTGCTTGATCTGCAGACGCGTGGGCACTGCCCATTGCTGGTGGCGACCGGGCAGCATCGTGAGATGTTTGATGAAGCCTTGGCCGGGTTCGGGCTGCAGGCGGATCATGATCTGGGGGTGATGGCGGCCTCGCCGGATAGGGTGGTGGGGCGGCTGGTACCGGCGCTGGCGAAGGTGGTGCGGGAAACGCGGCCGGCGTGGGTCGTGGTGCAGGGCGATACGAGTTCGACGCTCGCCGGTGCCTTGGCGGCCCGCTATGCCGGGGCGCGGCTGGCGCATGTCGAAGCGGGCTTGCGGACGGGAACGCACGATCCGCACCCGGAGGAAATGCACCGCAAGCTGGTGGCGCAGATGGCGCAGTTGCATTTCGCGCCGACTGCGGCGGCAGCGGCGGCACTGGCGGCGGAGGGTGTGTGCGATGGCGTGCACGTCACTGGCAACAGCGGCATCGATGCGCTGTTGTTGATGCAGGCGCGGCTGGCCGGCGATGTGGCACTGGCAGGGGCGGCGGTAGCGCCGCTGGCCGGCATCCCGCGCGAACGGCCGTGGGTGCTGGCGACCATCCATCGTCGCGAGAACCAGGGTCACGTGCTGGGCGGGTTGCTGGACGCGCTGGCCGAATTGGCGGGCGAAGCAGAGATCATCCTGCCGGTGCATCCCAGCCCGGCGGTTTCAGGCCCGCTGCGTGCCGCTCTGGGCGGCCATCCCAGCGTTCACCTGCTGCCGCCGCTGCCCTATGCCGGGTTCGTCGCCCTGATGGGACAGTGTCGCCTTGTGCTGACCGATTCGGGTGGGGTGCAGGAAGAGGCACCGGCCATCGGTCTGCCCTGCCTGGTGCTGCGCGACACGACCGAGCGGCGCGAGGGGCTGTTCAGCGGCAATGCCGCGCTGGTGGGGCGTGATCCGACGGCAATCGTGGCAGCGGCGCAGCGTGTTCTGGCCGATTACGCGTTGCGGGCAACGATGGCAGAACCAGCCTTGCCTTATGGCAGCGGCGGGGCTGCCCGCGCCATCAATGATCTGCTGTTGGGAGAAGCCTGCAGCCAAGCTGCTCCATCATTGCCACGAACGTTGGAAAGCTCGTTGCGATCGGCCGGGCATCATCAATGACCACCGGC
>JAIXPM010000034.1 GCA_027486275.1 Sphingomonadales bacterium
CCCACGATGGCCGATTTCGCCGCGACATAGGCCGGCATCCCGGCCGGGCCGAGCAGTGCGTTGATCGAGGAGAAATTGATGATGGCCCCACCGGCCGGCATCAGCGAGATCGCGGCCTGCGCCGCGAAAAACCCGCAATCCAGATTCACCGCCATCAGGCCGCGCCAGCGCGTCTCATCCACGGAGAGCGGATCGTGGCGGCTGTCGTTGGCGACATTGTTGATCAGCACATCGAGCCCGCCAGCCTGCGCCGCAAATTCGGCGATGGCCGCCTGCAGACTGGGCGTGTCGGTGACGTCGAGCGCCCGGAACCACGGGGCGACCGGCAGCGAATCTGCCAGGGCTGCTGCCGCGTCGGCTGCCAGATCGACATGGCCCACCACCGCCCCTTGCCCGGCAAACGCCGTCACCAGCGCCGCGCCGATGCCGGTCGCGCCGCCGGTGATGAACACGCGGCGGCCGGCAAGGCTGGGATAGGTGGCAAATTCGCGACTCATGCGGCCAGCATAGCGTGGCGGAACGCCAAGTCACGCCCGGCAACGCACGCAAAACCGGGGCCGGCCCTGTCAGGACCGGCCCCGGTTCGTCGGGGGCTGAGGGGGTGTTTGGGGGAAACGGGCGGCCACCCCCTCGGCAACCGCCCGCCCTTCCGGGTGGGCCGGTCAATTGGGGAGACCGGCCCGCTGCGGAACCACGGTCAGGTCAGAAGTTGAACGAAACGCCCAGGCGGACCTGGTGCCGATCGAAATTCTCGGCCCAGTCATAGCCCAGCCGCACGCTGACGTTGTCGGTGACGAAATGTTCGACACCGGCACCCAGCGTGAGCGTGTCGTCGTTGAAGCTGAAATCGTCCACCACCGGGGCAGGGTTGGTGGTGGGCGGCTTCGGCGTTCGGGTCTGCACGGCGTTCAGGCGCGTGTCTTCCCAGCCAACGCGGCCAAACACCATGGTACGTTCGCCAACGATATAACCCAGGCGGGCGGCCAGACCGATGCTGCGCCCGATGTTGCTATCGACCACGGTCACGCTGGTGGCGGTTTCGCGGCGCAGCTGTTCCTTGATGGTGGAATCGGCCAGTCGCACTTCGCCACCGATCACCACGCGGTCGGTGGCCTTCAGGTTGAAGCCGGCGAGGCCGCCGAAGGTCCAGCCGTCCTTGTTGGTGCGGCCGCTGCTTTCGTAACCGAAATCGCCGCCGACATAGAAGCCGTTGAACTTTTCGGCGCAGGTGCCCGGCGCGGCGCTCAGCAACGCAGCGATGGCGCCCAGCATGGCAGTGCCCAGCACGGGGCGGTTGGTGAGGTTGATCGTCATGTCTTGTCTCCGTCGAGGGGGTGAACCGGCGTCTGGGCCGGCTGAGTGCGTCTCTGCAGGTGCGGCGTTGGCAGCAGCGTGGGTGGCAGCGTTGGAATTTGCGTTGGAATCAGCATTGAAATGGCAAAAACTGCCGCCATTATCGGCATACGCCTATGCTTGTGCTCAATTGCCTTGGCCCGATGACCCTGTTTGCCGATGGCGCCGCCCGGCCGCTGCCGGCGTCGCGCAAGACACGCGCGCTGCTGGCGTTTCTGGCGCTGGAGCCGCGCCGCCACCGCCGCGAGCGCCTGTGCGAGATCTTGTGGGACATCCCCGACGATCCGCGCGCGGCCCTGCGCTGGAGCCTCGCCAAGCTGCGGCCCTTGCTGGACCGGCCGGATCGCCTGCTGGCCGGGCGTGAGGATCTGGGGCTCGACAGTATCGATCTGGTGGTGGACGTGGCCCAGGTGCGCGCTGCGCTGGCGGGCGGGCTCGAAACGGTGCCGGCCGAACATCTGGAAGCGCTGTTCATCGCCACCAACCAGCCGTTTCTGGCCGGCAGCGATCTGCGCGCCCAGCCCCTGTTTGATGCGTGGATCGGCGCGGTGCGGCGTGAGATGGCCGATGCCGCCCGGCTGCTGGGCCAGGCCCTGCTTGCGCGGCCGCTGCCAGTGGCCACGCATCTGGCCGTTCTTGCCCGCATGATCGAAGCCGATCCGCATGACGCCGATCTGCACCGCCAGCGTATTGCCCTGCTCACGGCCAGTGGTGATCGCGCCCAAGCCGCGCAAGCGAGCAGCGCCGCCCAGCGACTGGTGGGTGAAGTCGATCCCGCCGCTGCGGCTGGCCTGGCCACCGCGGCCCGAACAGCAATGGTCACGCCGCCGCGCGCGCCGCTGGTGGCCGAAGCCTCTGGCGTGCTGGCGCGGGTGATCGTGCAACCGCTGGCAGCTGCCGGCAATCCCGCCATCGCCGATCCGCTGGCGCAGATGTTGCAGGCCGGCCTTGCCGATGCGCTGGCGCGGTTCGGCAATCTGCATGTCGCCACGGCGGCAGATGCGGCCGGCGCTCCAGAAACGACCGCGCATGTCGTCTCGGGCAGCCTGGTGCAATCAGGCCCGCGCGTGCGGGTGCGCTGCCGCCTCACCGATCCGGCTGGGCAGATCTTGTGGAGCGACGATTATACACGCGAAGGCGACGATCTGCTGGCGCTGGAGGATGAACTGACCGCCGCCATCGCCGCCGCGCTGGAATCGCGCATCCGCTTTGCCAGCGCCAACGACGCCCAGGACCGACCGTCCGCCACGGCTAACGCGCTGTTTCTGCGGGCACTGGCGCACATGATGGGCGATGGCGATTTCGTGGCGGTGGAACGCTATCTGGAACAGGCGCTGGCGCTGGATCCCGATCACGGCCTGTCGGGCGCCTATCTGCCGTGGGCGGCGGTGCAGACGGGCAAGATCGTCTCGCCGGAAAGCGCGGTGCGCTATGCCGGGATCGCCCGCCACGCCATCCACAGCGCGCCGGATGACGTGATGGTGCAATCGGTGGGCGGGCTGTTCTACCTGCTGCTCAGCCATGATTTCGATGGCGCGATGGCGGTGATCGAGCGCGCACTCACCCGCCAGCCGCATTATGCCTTCCCGTGGCTGGCGCGGGGCTGGGTGCGGGTTCATGCCGGCGACAGCCCGGGTGCGCTGGCGGATTTCGACCGCGCCGAGGCGCTGTCGGTCGCCGATCCCACCGACAACGGCATCAACGCCGGCCGGGCGCTGGCCTGTTACCAGGTTTGCGATCTTGATGCCGCGCGGGCCTGGGTGCAGCGCGCGATGGCACGCAGCCGCACCAGCCTGGAGGCCATGCGGGTGGGCATTGCCGCCGCCTTCGAGCAGGGCCGGCTGGACGATGCCCGCGCGCTGGCGCAGGCGCTGCTGGCGCGCAATCCCGGCGAGCGGGCCAGCCGGGCGCGGATCATGCCGTTCCGCCATCCGGGCGTTTCTGATCGATTTTATGCGGCGTACACGGCCGCCGGCATTCCTGATTGAGCCGGCGCGCCGCAGCGGCTAGGCAAGGGGCATGAACCCGCTGCTTCCGTTGATCCCCGAATCCGAACTGCCGCCGGTGCTGGTGACAGGCGGGGCCGGCTACATCGGCAGCAACGCCGCGCTGGCGCTGATCGATCGCGGCGTGAAGGTGGTGGTGCTGGACGATCTGTCCACCGGCAACCGCGGTTTGGTGCCCGAAGGCGCAATCTTTGTGCAGGGCCGCGCCGGAGACACGGCGCTGGTGGAACGCGTGATCCGTGAACATGGCATCGGCGCTGTTCTGCATTTCGCCGCCCGCATCTCGGTGGCGGAATCGGTGGAACAACCGGCGCTCTATTACCGCGAGAATTTCGCCGAGACGTTGGCGCTGGCGGAAACCGCGCTGGCCTGCGGTATTGGCGCGTTCGTGCTCTCCTCCACCGCCGCCGTGTACGGGAACGGTGACGGCCAGCCGCTGGAAGTGACCGCGCCCATCGCGCCGATCAATCCCTATGGCTGGTCCAAGGCCTTTGCCGAACGCGCGCTGGCCGACATGGTGGCCGCCAACCGCAGCTTTTCGGTGGCGTGCCCGCGCTATTTCAACGTGTGCGGCGCCGATCCGCAGATGCGTTCCGGTCAGGCCAGCCAGCATCCGCATCATTTGATCGAGCTCGCCTGCCACGTGCTCACCGGCCAGCGCGAGCGCTTCACCATCTTCGGCCGCGATTACCCCACGCCCGATGGCACTGGCGTGCGCGATTATGTGCATGTGACGGATCTGGCCGAAGCCCATATCCTGTTGCTGCGCGCCTGCCTTGCCGATCCCGGCCAGTATAACGCGGTGAACCTTGGTTATGGCCAGGGCGCATCCGTGATCGAAGTGCTCGACGCGCTCGAAGCCGTTTCCGGCACTGCCATCCCGCGCCACGACGGCCCGCGCCGCGCTGGCGATCCAGCGGTGCTGGTGGCGAAAAGCCAGGCCCGCGAACTGCTGGGCTGGCAGCCGCGTTTCGCCGATCTGGAAACCATGGTGGGCCATGCGCTGGCCTGGGAACAGCACCGGCTCGCCAATCGCTGACACATCACTGCAACGATAACGCCACATC
>JAIXPM010000262.1 GCA_027486275.1 Sphingomonadales bacterium
CGCGAACTGTATGATTCGGCGGAAGAAGTGCTGCGGTTGGGCCACAAGCAGACAGGGCGCGCGACACGCATCGCCGCCAAACAGGCCGGCCTGCGCGATGCGCTGGGTTGGCCCGAACAGCGATTTGCCGCCTATGCCCGCCGCTTTGCCGACAGCTATTGGGTGGCCGAAGCGTCAGACGTGCTCACCGCCAATGCCGCGCTGGTTGAAGGCGCCGGCGATGCCCCCCTGGCGATTGCCTGCACGCCCGATCCGGCGCGCGGCACCACACTGGTCGCCATCTATGCCACCGATCACCCCGGCCTGTTCTACCGCATCGCCGGCGCCATTTCCCTGGCCGGCGGCAACATCTTCGATGCCCGCATCCACACCACCCGCGATGGCATGGCGATCGACAATTTCGTCGTGCTCGATCCGCTGGGCCGGCCCTTTGTCGAACCGGCGCAACTGGCGCGGCTGCGGCGCAGCATCGAAGATGTGTTGTCAGGCCGCATTCGTCTCGCCGACAAGCTCGCCGCCCGGCCACTGGCCCGCCGCAAGGCCGAACTGTTCCGGGTGGAACCGCGCGTGCTGATCGATAACAAGGCCAGCAACCGCTACACGGTGATCGAGGTCAACGCCTCTGACCGCCCGGCCTTGCTGTATGCGTTGACCAATGGTCTGTTCCAGCAGAAGCTGACCATCCACAGCGCCCACATCGCCACCTACGGTGAAAAGGCCACCGACACCTTCTACGTGACCGATCTCACCGGCGCCAAGATCGACAATCCGGTGCGCCTGAAAGCCATCGAAAAGCGCCTGTTGGCCATTGCCGCGACCGCCAGCCCCAAGGTGGAAATGCTGGCCGAAGCGGCGGAGTGAGTCAGTTCTTCCCTGGTGCGCTGGTGGCTCCGTCCATCAGGCCGCCGGGCACGCCGAGATAGACTGCCACCATGCCGGCCACCACCAGCAGCAGCGAAATCGCCAGCACATAACGCACCTTGTTGCCGGTGACGCCACCGCGCGCCTTCACGGTGGAGATGATTTCGGGCGGGTCTGCTTGTGTGGTGGGTTCAATGGCCATGAAGAAACCAACGCCGCAGCAGCGGATTGGTTCCCGGTCGGCCCCCTGCGACCACATCGCAGTTCCTCCAGCTTGCCAGCCGCGCTGCGCCTTGCTTAAGCGGATGGCAAGACGGAGAGTGACATGACCAAGCCAACCGTGAACGATTGGGCCGCGATGGCCGCCAAGGAAGTGAAGGGGCAGTCGCTGGACTGGCACACCCCCGAAGGCTTCACTGTCAAGCCGCTCTACACGCAAGAAGACACGGCGGGTTGGGATCCGGGCCTGCCCGGCTTCGCGCCGTACACGCGCGGCGTGCGCGCCTCCATGTATGCCGGCCGGCCGTGGACCGTCAGGCAGTACGCTGGTTTCTCGACGGCCGAGGAATCCAACGCCTTCTATCGCCGCAACCTGGCGGCCGGACAGAAGGGGCTTTCGGTCGCCTTCGATCTGGCCACCCACCGCGGCTATGATTCGGATCACCCGCGCGTGTCGGGCGATGTCGGCAAGGCCGGTGTCGCCATCGACAGCGTGGAGGACATGAAGATCCTGTTCGACGGCATCCCGCTCGACCAGATGTCGGTTTCGATGACGATGAACGGTGCGGTGATCCCGTGCCTCGCCTTCTTCATCGTGGCGGCCGAGGAAGCCGGCGTTCCTCAGGCCAAACTGGATGGCACCATCCAGAACGACATCCTGAAGGAGTTCATGGTCCGCAACACCTATATCTATCCGCCGGAACCTTCGATGCGGATCGTGGCCGACATCATCAGCCACACCGCGCGCAACATGCCGAAATTCAACAGCATTTCAATCTCCGGCTATCACATGCACGAAGCCGGGGCGACGGCGCTGCAGGAACTGTCCTACACGCTGGCCGATGGCATGGAATATGTCCGCGCCGCCCAGGCCCAGGGCCTGGATGTCGATGAATTTGCCGGGCGGCTGAGCTTCTTCTTCGCCATCGGCATGAACTTCTTCATGGAAGTGGCCAAGCTGCGCGCCGCCCGCACGTTGTGGGCGCGCATCATGACCAACTTTGGCGCCAAGGACCCGCGCAGCCTGATGCTGCGCACCCATTGCCAAACGTCGGGCGTGTCGCTGCAGGAACAGGACCCGTACAACAACGTCATCCGCACCACGGTGGAGGCGCTCGCCGCTGCGCTGGGCGGCACGCAATCGCTGCACACCAACGCGCTGGACGAAGCCATCGCGCTGCCCACCGATTTTTCCGCCCGCATCGCCCGCAACACCCAGATCGTGCTGCAGGAAGAAACCGGCATCACCAAGGTCGTCGATCCGCTGGGCGGCAGCTATTATGTCGAAGCGCTGACCAAGCAGCTGGTGGACGGTGCCCAGGCCATCATCGACGAAGTGGAAGCACTGGGCGGCATGACCAAGGCGGTCGCCAGCGGCATGCCCAAGCTCAATATCGAAGCCGCGGCCGCTGCCAAGCAGGCCGGCATCGACATGGGCGAGACGGTCATCGTTGGCGTCAACAAGTACCGCCCAAGCAGCGTGGACGAAGTGCCGGTGCTGGACGTGGACAACGTGGCGGTGCGCGCCAGCCAGATCACCCGCATCGAAGCCGTGAAGGCGGCGCGCGATCCGGCCCGGGCGCAGGCCGCGCTCGATGCCCTGCGTGAAGGCGCGCGCGGCAGCGAAAACCTGCTGGCGCTGGCCATCGAGTGCGCCCGCGCCCGCTGCACGCTGGGCGAAATCAGCGCCGCGATGGAAGATGTGTTCGGCCGCCATGCCGCCGTCGTGAAGATGGTGAAGGGCGTCTATGCAGATGCTTACAAGGCTGATCCGGCCTATGTGCGCGTGGCCGAGGGCGTGGAGGCGTTTGAGCGCCGCACGGGCCGCAAGCCGCGCGTACTGATCGTGAAGATGGGCCAGGACGGGCATGATCGCGGCGCCAAGGTGGTCGGCACGGCGCTGGCCGATCTGGGCTTTGATGCCACCGTCGGCCCCTTGTTCCAGACGCCGGAAGAGGCCCGCGACCTGGCGTTGCAGCTCGATGTGGATCTGGTGGCGTCGTCGTCACTGGCGGCGGGACACAAGACGCTGGTGCCGGCGCTGATCAATGAGCTGAAGTCTGCCGGGCGATCGGACATCAAGGTGATCGCCGGCGGTGTTATCCCGGCGCAGGATTATGATTTCCTGAAATCGGTCGGCACAGTGGCGATCTTCGGGCCGGGGACGAACATCGTCGAGGCGGCGGCGGAGTTGCTGCGCCTGCTCGGGCATAATCTGCCGCCGTTGGGGGAAGCGGCGGAGTAAGGGGCAGCCGGCGGCGGAGCCGCCGAGTCTGCCTTGGAGGCAGGAAGCAAGAAGGAAGAGCGTGGCGGAGCCACGCCCTCGGACGACACACGAAAAAGGCGGCCTGAGGGCCGCCTTTTTTGGTCGCCGGCCGATATTGCGCCAGTCGGCGCGCGGCACGCGCGCTCGCTCGGCTGCGATGGAGCGGGTAGCGGGAATCGAACCCGCGCGTTCAGCTTGGGAAGCTGACAGGCTACCATTACATCATACCCGCAGAAGCCGGCGTCCGCTTGCCACCGCCATGCCCGGTTCGTCAAGC
>JAIXPM010000321.1 GCA_027486275.1 Sphingomonadales bacterium
CCCGTCACAATCCCGCACCCCCACAGCCATGAATCCCTGTGGCGCGACGATCATGCCTACGACCTTATCCTGGTGTTGGCCCACAACGATACCCCACCCATCCCCGGCCTCGGCAGCGCCATCTTCTGGCACGTCCGCCAACCCGACGGCCGCCCCACCGAAGGCTGCGTGGCGATGGAACGGGATGTGCTGGCGCGCTGGCTCGACTCGATGGCACCGGGGGATGCGGTGCATATTTCCGCAGAGTGATAAAGTGGCCTCCAAGGGCACCCATCGAAACTGTGTTTCGATGGGACCCGCCGCGGGCAGGGCCTGAGGCCCTGCACCCACTTTCGATTTTGGATAGCGCTTCGATTGAGAAGCACGCGCGCAATCTGTTGCGACACCATGCCGGCCTGAGATGCGGTTTGCGACGAAACGATTACCGTTATATGACATAACGATGACAGTATTCGCCGAATCCATCCGCCCACCTTCCAAACTGCTGTGGGCCGCCGAACTGCCGCGTGCTGCCTGGACCGTGATGAACCGGCCACGTCACAAGAGCTTGCTGCGCGGCGAGCCGGCCGGTGACGGCCGCCCGGTGATGCTGCTGCCCGGCCTCATGCAAGGAGAGCGGGCGTTTTTCCCGCTGCAGCGCTTCCTGCGGAAACGGGGCTACCGGGCGCACAGCTGGGGTTTGGGCCGCAACTTTGGCGCGCGAACGACCGGCGCCCAGGCCGAACAGCTCATCGAACGCCTTGAGACGATGGCCGCCACAAGCGGCCCGGTAACACTGATCGGCGTCAGCCTCGGCGGCATGATTGCGCGGCTGGTCGCGCAGCGCCGGCCCGATCTGGTCAGGGAAGTCATCACGATCAGTTCGCCGTTCGCCGGCAGCGGGAAAGCCACCAATGTCTGGCGGTTGTTCGAATGGTTCACCGGAGAACGGCTCGATGATCCGGCGGTGGCGGCCCGCAGCGCGGAAATCGCCGCCCCTCTCTCCGTCCCCAGCACGGCCATCTGGAGCCAGTCCGACGGGCTCGTTGCGGGCGAAATCTGCCGCGACAACCACGGCCGATCGATCGAGATCAACAGCAGCCACCTGGGCGTGCAGATCCGTGCCGACGTTTTCCTGGCTGTCGCAGGCGTCCTGGAAGGCCGCTGATCGGCGGCGCTGTCATGCCTCCGGCGGGCAGGGCCTGAGGCCCTGCACCCAATTTCGTTTTTGGGCCGCACTTGTGTTTTGACGAGAGCACCGCAGGCTGTTGTCCGCTGCCTGCGGCGCTGGTTTGCGCACGAGAAACAGGGGCAGCCCAGAATCAAACGGGTGCAGGGTCTGCGACCCTGCCCGCCGGAGGCTCTCTTTACCTCAACGCCTCATCATACCAGGCCGCCACGTCATCCCGCATCTTGGCCAGTTCGGATTCCGCCAGATAGATCATGTGGCCCGACTGGTAATAGGTGAACTTGATATTCCGGTTCAGCTCGGCCGGCAGCAGCATATGGCTGGCGTCGAATTCGGCACCATAGAACGGCGTTGCCATGTCGTAATAGCCGTTGAGGAACAGCACTTTCAGTTTCGGATTGGCGCGCATGGTGAAGGCCAGATCAACAGCCGTGTTGGGCGTCGTCTGCACGCCGCCGCGCGGGGGGCGGTGGGACCAGTCCCAGCTATACCCCGGCTCGCGCGCCGTCAGCTTGTAGGGCAGCTCGGTTTTCACGCCGAGTGTCTTCACCGCATAATCGTGGAAGGCGGAGATGTAGGCGCCGGTGATGGCGGTGCCGGCCGGATCCTCATCCGGGCTGTCGGCATTCAGATCGGTGGGCGGCAGTGTGTAGCGCGTGTCCAGCCGGCCAATCGAAAGGCCGCGCGGGCGCAGCAGTTCGGTCTGGAAATGCTGCAGATCAACCCGCAGGTTGGCGCGCTTGATGAAATCGATGGGCAGCCCGGTATAGGCGTTCATCTGGCGGGCGACGGCGTCCTTTTCGGCATCCGAAATGCTGCTGCCCTTGGCCAGGGCGGCGGCATAGGGCCCGGCCACGAAGCCGCGCACTTCGTTCACGAAGGCGTCGAGATCAGCCGGCTTCTGGCCCGGCAGCGTGCCGTGATACCAGGCGGTGGCAGCATAGCCGGGGAACAGCACCATGTGGTTCTGATCATAGCCGGCCTGGCGCACGCCATAGTTCATGATGGTGGACAGCAGGGCGACGCCGTGCAGCGAAAGCCCACGTTCCTCCAGCATGCGCGCCACCACGCCGGAGCGCAGCGTGCCATAGGATTCGCCGAGGATGAATTTCGGTGATTTCCAGCGGTTATTCTTGCTCACATAACGCATGATGGCGCGGGCAAAGGCATCGGCATCCTGATCGACGCCGTTGAAATCCTTGCCGGTCTTGTCGCCCAGCGGGCGGGACCAGCCGGCGCCCATGGCATCGATGAAGACGATATCGGTCTTGTCGAGCAGGGACCACGGGTTCTGGGTGACGCTGTACTGATCGGGGGTGACGTACACCGGCTTGTCGGTCTTCACGCGCACCGGGCCAAAGCTGCCCATGTGCAGCCAGATCGTCGCCGAGCCGGGACCGCCGTTGTAGAAAAAGGTGACGGGGCGATTTGCTTCGCCGGTGGTGTAGGCGGTGTAGAACAGGCTGCCGGTGGGCCGGGCATTGTCATCCCGGATGGTGAGCGTGCCGGCGGTGGCGGTGTAGGCCACGGCCTTGCCCTTGATGCTCACGCTGCCCTTCGACACGAACGCCTGTTCCTCCACCGGCGCACGGGCGGTAGCAGCATCGGCTTCGGCCACCATGGCGTCACGCGGCGTCTGGCGCTTTTCCTGGGCGAGGCTGGGCGCGGCCAAGGCGGTCAGCAGCAGTGCAGTCACAAGTTTCATCGACAACCCCTCTTTGCAATCCATGATGTTCAGCAGCAGAAAAACGGCCGCATCGTCAAGCGCGCCTGAAAACGAAAGTGGGTGCAGGGCCTTAGGCCCTGCCCGCCCGAGGCCCTATTTGCGGCCCCGCCGCACCCCCGGCGGCACCCGCGACTTGCCCGGCCGCGGCGTGAACCCCCGTGGCCTTGTGCGATCCCGGCGCGGGCCGCCGCTGCTGCCGCCCTCTGGCAACTCAAAGCGCAGCGCGCCGGTGATCGGGCTGGCTTCGGCGAGGCGCAGCTCCATGCGCTGGCCGACGGCATAGCGCGTGCCGGTCTGGATGCCTTCCAGGATGCGGGCGTCTTCATCGAACACGAAGCGTTCTTCGCCCAGCGTGGAAACCGGCACCAGCCCGTCCCCGCCCAGGCCATCGACCGTGGCGAAGAAGCCGAATTTGGCCACGCCGGTGATACGCGTTTTCACGATCTCGCCGACCTTGGTCGAGAGGAAGGCGGCGACATAGCGATCGATGGTGTCGCGTTCGGCTTCCATCGCCCGCCGTTCGGTCATGCTGATATGGTCGGCGGTCTTGGTCAGACCCTTTTCCTCTTCCTTGTGTAGCGCGCCGTCACCCAGCCGGTAGGCCGCGACCAGGCTGCGGTGCACCACCAGATCGGCATAACGGCGGATCGGCGAGGTGAAGTGGGCATAGCTGCCAAGGCTCAGCCCGAAGTGGCCGACGTTGGCCGGGGAATAATAGGCCTGGGTCTGGGTGCGCAGCACCTGCTCGGTGACCTGCTGGAAATTCTCGCCATCCTTGGCACGGGCGAGGATGCGGTTGAACACGGCGGGCTTGGCCACCTGGCCCAACGCGATATTCTGCCCCAGCGTTTCGAGATAATCCCGCAGCGCGACGATCTTTTCGCGGCTCGGTGCCTCGTGGCAGCGGAAGATGCAGCCGGCTTTCTTCTTTTCGAGCGCTTTGGCCGCCGCGACGTTTGCGGCGATCATGTAATCTTCGATCACGCGGTGCGCGGTCAGATGCTCGCGGATCGAGATGCCGGCGATGCGCCCGGCCTCATCCAGCACCACGCGCTTTTCGGGCAGCTCCAGATCGAGCGGTTCGCGGTCGGCGCGCGCCTTGGCCAGCGCGCCCCATGCGGCCCACA
>JAIXPM010000138.1 GCA_027486275.1 Sphingomonadales bacterium
GCGACTTCCTGATAGGCTTCCACTTCGCCGCCCAGATCGCGGCGGAAACGGTCCTTGTCCATCTTGTCGCCGGTCTTCATGTCCCACAGGCGGCAGCCATCCGGGCTGATCTCGTCGGCCAGGATGACACGGGCAAATTCGCCATCGAACAGCCGGCCGAACTCCAGCTTGAAATCCACAAGGCGGATGCCGACGGCGGCGAACATGCCGGCCATGAAGTCATTCACGCGTATCGCCATGTCGGCGATGTCATGCATCTCGTCTTGGCTGGCCCAGCCGAAGGCGGCGATATGTTCGTCGCTCACCAGCGGATCGCCCAGCGAATCATCCTTGTAATAATATTCGATGATGGTGCGCGGCAGCTGGGTGCCTTCCTCGATGCCGAAGCGCTTGGCGATGCTGCCGGCAGCCACGTTGCGCACCACCACCTCGATCGGGATGATCTCCACCTGGCGCACCAGTTGCTCGCGCATGTTGAGGCGGCGGATGAAGTGGGTGGGGATGCCGATCATGCCGAGCAGCGTGAAGACATGTTCGGAAATGCGGTTGTTCAGCACGCCCTTGCCGCTGATCGTGCCCTTCTTCTGGGCATTGAAGGCGGTGGCGTCATCCTTGAAATACTGGATGATGGTGCCGGGTTCCGGACCTTCATACAGGATCTTGGCCTTGCCTTCGTAAATCTGGCGGCGGCGGGTCATGGCAAACCTTTCGAAGGCGGCGCGGCCAGCCCGGTGCAGGGCAGGTCGCGGCTTAAATTCAACAGCGCCGGAACAGGCTAACACGGCCCTCCTGCGCGGGCGAGTGGCCATAGCGGCAAAGAAGACGAGATACAATCATTGATCAGGCGGCCGTGCTTACCTATTTGGGGTGGGATACCCGCCTGGGAGCAGCATGACATGACCACGTTCGACGATCGCCAGAAAGCCTTTGAAACCAAGTTCGCCCATGACGAGGAAATGCGTTTTCGCATCCTTGCCCGCCGCGGCAAGCTGATCGGCCTGTGGGCGGCGGAAAAGCTGGGCAAGGATGGCCAGGCCGCCGACGATTATGCCAAGTCAGTGCTGCTGTCGGATCTGGAAATCCCCGGTGATGACGACATCATCGCCAAGTTGCACGGCGATCTGGCCGGGCTGGGCGTTGGCGTGAACGACATCAAGGCGATGCTGGCCGAAAAACTGGCCCAGGCCGAAGCCCAGATCAGCGGAGCCGCCTGATGCCGATGGCTGCAGCCGACATCGAAGCGGCGATTCTGGCGGCGCTGCCCGGTGCGCAGGTGGAGATCACCGATCTGGCCGGCGATGGCGATCATTATGCCGCGGTGGTGACAGCGCCGCAGTTCACTGGCCTCTCAAGGGTTGCGCAGCAGCGGCTGGTGTATAATGCTCTTGGCGGTCGCATGGGGGGTGCGCTCCATGCTTTGAAATTGACCACGGTCGCGGCGTGAACAGCCCGGCCAAGAAGGATTCCTCCCGATGACCAACCCAGTCCACGAACGCATTGCCGATCTGGTGAACAGCAACGATGTCGTGCTGTTCATGAAGGGCACGCCCTTCTTCCCGCAGTGCGGCTTTTCCTCCACTGCCATTGCCATCCTTGAACGGCTGAACGTCGCCTTCGAAGGCGTTGATGTGCTGGCCGATCAGGAAATCCGCCAGGGCATCAAGGAATACAGCGACTGGCCGACGATCCCGCAGCTCTACATCAAGGGCGAATTCGTTGGCGGCAGCGATATCATGATGGAAATGTTCCAGGCCGGCGAATTGCATACCCTGGTGGCCGAAGCCGGCATCAAACCGGCGGCCTGATCCGGCCGGAATACCGTGGCGGGAAGGAGGCCGACAATGCAACGTCTGTCGGCCGCCGCCCTGTGGGACACGATGTCCACCGCCGTACGGGCAGATCTGCCGCGGCTGTTTTTCCTGGTGGCGCCATTCGCGTTGCTGCCGGCGGTGGCTGTTGAACTGTTCGGGCCGCCGGCACCCACCAGCCTTGACGCAATCAGCAATCAGCAACTGCTGTGGCGGCTGGCCGTGCCGAGCCTGATCGCCGCGTTCGGCCAGCTTGCTGCCACCCATCTGGTGTTGCGCGGCAATGCCACGCCCCGTGAAGCGCTGGCCGCGGCGCTGGCGGCGTTTCCAGTTTATGCGTTGGCTCAACTGGCCGGCTCGTTGCCGATTGGGCTGGGCCTGTTGCTGCTGGTCGTACCCGGCTTGTGGTTGTTCGCCCGGCTGCTGTTTCTTTCGGGTGCTGTGGTGCTGGCCGAAGGCGGCACGCCCTTAGCGCTGCTGCGCCGCAGCTGGGCCTTGAGCGAGGGGCAGGGCCTGCAATTGACCCTGTTCCTGGTGTTGGGCCTGTTCGGTGTGATCGGCATCGGCATATTGGCCGAAGGCGCGGGCGCCGCGCTGGACGTGGTGGCGCGCTCCGGCGGGCTGGCGTCGGTGGGGCGCTTCCTGCACGCGCTGGTGCCCGCCATCGGCAATTGTCTTGTCACCATCGGTGTCGGCGGGGCCAGTGCAGCCGCCTATCGCCAATTGGCCGCACCGCTGCGCTAGGTCTCGGCGCGCAGCAGAGGCACCGCCGGCGCCGTTTCGGGCGGGTACAGCCCGCTGGCGCGTGGATCTGCATAGATCTCGACCAGCCGCTCATAAGGGCGGAAACCGTGGCGCTGGTAAAAGGTCAGTGCGCCCGGATGATCAAGATCGCAGGTGTGCACCCAGACGCGGCGGATTCCCTCCCGCCACGCCCGTTTCAGTGCGTGGCCCATCAGCCAGGCCCCGTGGCCGCGCCCGGTCAACTCCGGGACCAGGCCGAAATAGGCCAGCTCGCATTCGCGGTCGCCGCTGAAATCCAGTTCCAGCAGGCCCTGCGGCGTGCCGTCCCGCCGTGTGGCGACATGCACCTCCAGCGTCGGCGCGTTCAACGTCGCGGCCAGCGTTTCGTCATCCATCACCAGCCGCCCGCGCCACAGCCAGGGCTGACCGATGGCGCGGAACAGCGCGCGATAGCGGTCCAGATCCACGGGCGCCGTCCAGCGTTCCAGCTTCAACGCTGATTTCACCGGCATAACCGGCGCCGGCGGCGCAGTCATTTCGAGGCAAGTGACGATGGTGGCAATCTGATCGGCTGGCACCGCGATTACCCGCGATGCCACCATGCTGCCGCCACCTTGCCGCTCGCTCATTCCCAGATCGCGAGCGGCGGCAGGCTCATCAGGATGGCATCGGTGTTGCCGCCGGTCTTCAGGCCGAAGGTGGTGCCGCGATCATAGACGAGATTGAACTCGGCATAGAGGCCGCGGTACTTCAGCTGCTCGATACGCTGCGCTTCGCTGAAATCCTGGTGCATCTTGGCGCGCACCAGCTTGGGATAGGTTTCCAGGAAGCAGCGGCCCACGTCCTGTGTGTAGGCAAAGTCTGCCGCCCAGTCGCCGCTGTTCAGGTGATCATAGAAGATGCCGCCCACGCCGCGATGGCGGTTGCGATGGGGCACCCAGAAATACTCCTCCGCCCACTTCGAATGTGCCGGATAATAATCCGGGCTGTGCCGATCGCATGTCGTCTTCACGGCGGCATGGAAGGCGGCGGTTTCAGCTGCATCGGGCAGGGCAGGGTTCAGATCGACCCCGCCGCCAAACCAGCGCTTCGTCGTGACCAGCATCCGCGTATTCATGTGCACTGCCGGAACCAGCGGGTTGGCCGGGTGGATCACCAGGCTGAGCCCGGTGGCAAAGAAGCGCGGATCTTCGGCAGCGCCGTTGATCTGCTTGGCGAAATCCGGGTTGAACTCGCCATAAACGGTGGAAATATTGACCCCGGCCTTTTCGAACAGCCGGCCCTTCATGATGCCCATCTCGCCGCCGCCACCGTCGCCGCCGCTGTGGTCGCTCCGGTCCCACACGCGCTTTTCAAAGCGGCCCGCGTCACCGGGAAGGGTCGATTCATCCTCCAGCTTTTCCAGCATCGCCCAGATGCTGTCGCGAAGGGAACGGAACCAGGCCTGCGCGGCCTTCTGCTGGTCATCAAGCTCGATCATGGCCAAGCTTTAGACAGGCTTCTCGCGACGCGAAACCCCCTACAGTGGCCAGCGCTCGGCCACGGACCTTACCGGATTGTCATAACCGCGCCAATTTGTCCGGGGGGGTGTGCGGCTTTTCTCCGTTGCGTTGCGGCATCGCCTTGTCTATCCGGGCCCGTCATGCGGGCAGGCTGAAGGCTTGCCGGTCATGCATCAGATTCCGGAAGGGGCAAGATGGCTAGCGAAGTGCGGCAGGCGACTGCCGAAGATCTCGGTCCCGGTGGCGAACGTCGCCGTGATTTTCTTTATGTGGCGACGGCGGCCTTTGCCGGCGCCGGCGTCGTGCCGGTGGCCTGGAGCCTCGTCAACCAGATGAACCCGTCCGCGGACGTGTTGGCGCTGGCGTCGATCGATCTCGATCTGTCGGCTGTGCAGCCCGGCCAGGCCATCAAGGCCAGCTGGCGCGGCAAGCCGGTCTTTGCCCGGCACCTGACGCCGGAAGAGATCGCTGATGCCAAGAAGGTGGACGTTTCCACTCTGCGTGACCCGCAGAAGTTGGAAGACCGCACCAAGCCAGGCAGCGAGCAATGGCTGATCACGCTGGGTGTTTGCACCCACCTCGGCTGCGTGCCGCTGGGCGCAGCCGAAGGTGAAGCCAAGGGCGATTTCGGCGGGTATTTCTGTCCCTGCCACGGCTCGCACTATGATGCGGCCGCGCGCATCCGCAAGGGCCCGGCACCCAAGAACCTGGAAGTGCCGCCCTACGCCTTCAAGTCGCCCACCGCTGTGACCATCGGCTGAGGAGCAAGAGCATGAGCTTTCCCTGGGCAAAACAATATCAGCCGACGAGCGAAGTCGGCAAATGGATGGACGAGCGCCTGCCGCTTGCCCGCTTCGTTCATGATGCTTTGGGGCCGGGTTATCCGACGCCGAAGAACCTGAACGCTTTCTACAATTTCGGCGTGCTCGCTGGTGTGGCGCTGGTGATCCAGATCATCACTGGCGTGGTGCTGGCCATGCACTTTGCCGCCGACACGCGCGTCGCCTTTGATTCGGTCGAGCACATCATGCGCGACGTCAACGGCGGCTGGATGATCCGCTATATGCACGCGGTCGGCGCCAGCTTCTTCTTCGGTGTCGTCTATATCCACATCTTCCGCGGCCTCTATTACGGATCGTACAAGCCGCCGCGTGAAGTGCTGTGGATGCTCGGTCTCGTCATCTTCCTGCTGATGATGGCCACCGCGTTCATGGGTTATGTGCTGGTATGGGGCCAGATGAGCTTCTGGGGTGCGCAGGTCATTACCGGTCTGTTCTCGGCCTTCCCGGTCGTGGGCACTTACATCCAGACGCTGTTGCTCGGTGGCTTCTCGCCGGACAACGCCACGCTCAACCGGTTCTTCTCGCTGCACTATCTGCTGCCGTTCGTGACGTTCGGGGTCATCATCCTGCACGTCTGGGCGCTGCACATCCCGGGTTCGAACAACCCGACCGGTGTGGACGTGAAGTCGGAAGCGGATACCGTGCCGTTTCATCCCTATTACACGGCCAAGGATTTCGTCGGTCTCGGGATCTACTTGATCCTCTTCGCGGCCTTCGTGTTCTTCATGCCGAACAGCCTGGGTGAGCCCGACAACTATATCCCGGCCAACCCGCTCTCGACGCCTGCCCACATCGTGCCGGAATGGTATTTCTGGCCCTTCTACGCCATCCTGCGTGCCTTCACGACCGACTTCCTGGGCGTGCCGGCCAAGCTGTGGGGCGTGCTCGCGATGTTCGCTTCGATCTTGCTGCTGTTCCTGCTGCCCTGGCTCGATACATCGCCGGTGCGCTCGAACAACTATCGTCCGCTCAGCCGCCTGCTGTTCTGGGTGTTCGTGGTGGTGGCTGTGGTGCTGGGCGTGTGCGGCGGCAAGCCGGCGGAAGAACCCTGGGTGCGCTTGTCCCAGGTCCTCACCGCCTATTATTTCGCCCATTTCCTGATCATTCTGCCGATCGTCTCCAAGCTGGAGAAGACCAAGCCGCTGCCGGGGTCCATCTCGGAAGCCGTGCTGGCCAAGTACGGCAGCAAGTCAGGTGGCGGTGGCGCTGCGCCCCTCGCGCAGCCGGCCGAATAAGGAGCCATATACATGATCCGTCTCGGCGCACTTGCCGTTGGCCTGTTGTTTGTCGTGAACGTCCTGTGGGGAGCCATTGCTCCCCGCGAGGCGGCCTCGCCCGACATGACCAAGGAACTCCACAAGCATCCCAAGCACATGGAATGGGCCCATAATGGCCCGGGCAATCTGGGCGTGTTCGGCACGTTCGATCGTGCCCAGCTGCAACGCGGCTTCCAAGTGTACAAGGAAGTCTGTTCGGCCTGCCACTCGATCAACCGTGTCGCCTTCCGCGATCTGGCTGACCTGGGTTACAGCGAAGCCCAGATCAAGACGATCTCTGCCGAATATGACGTGGCCGCGATCGACTCGAACGGTGAGCCGACGACCCGCAAGGCAACCGGTGCCGACAAATTCCCGTTGGTCTATGCCAACGAAGCGGCTGCCCGCGCAGCGCAGAACGGCGCCAATCCGCCCGATCTGTCGCTGATGACCAAGGCCCGCCCGGATGGCACCAACTATGTCTATTCGCTCCTCACCGGCTATTCCGATGACGTGCCGAAGGGTTGGACCAAGCCGGACACGCTGTATTACAATCCCTATTTCCACAGCATCAACATCGCCATGCCGCCGCCGCTCGCGGCTGATGGCCAGGTGACCTATTCCGATGGGTCGCCCGCGACCACCGATCAGTATGCGAAGGACGTGACCGCCTTCCTGACCTGGACGGCGGAACCCAAGCTGGAAAACCGCAAGGAAACCGGCATGGCGGTGATCCTGTTCCTGATCATCATGACCGGGCTGGGCTATCTGTCGTACCGCAAGGTGTGGGCCGACATCAAAAAGGCCTGATTTGGCAGATTGCGTGTTGCAGGGAGGCGGCCATCCGGGAGGGTGGCCGCCTTCTGGCGTTATGGGGGACAGCATGGCAACCGATGATCTGAAGGTGCTGGTGCGCACGATTCCCGATTATCCCAAGCCCGGGATCATGTTCCGCGATATCACCACGCTGCTGCTGGATGGGCCGGGATTTGCCGCCAGCATCACCCGCATGGCGGCAAGCCTGACCACGCCACCCGATCTGATCGCCGGGATCGAGGCGCGCGGCTTCATCTTCGGGGCGGCCCTGGCCCGCGAACTGGGGGTGGGGCTGGTCCTGCTGCGCAAGCAGAACAAGCTTCCCGGGCGCGTTTCTGGCGTGAATTATGCGCTGGAATATGGCCAGGATCGCATCGAGATGCACGATGATGCCGTGCCGGCCGGCAGTCGTGTCTGCCTGGTTGATGATCTGATTGCCACCGGCGGCACTGCCCTTGCCGGGGCGCAACTGCTGCGCGGCGGCGGTGCGGTTGTGACACAGGCGGCCTTTGCCATCGATCTGCCCGATCTGGGCGGCGCCCAGCGGCTGCGCAAGGCCGGCATCACCCCCCACAGTCTGATGGCGTTTTCTGGCCATTGATCCGGCTTATGCTTGTCCCGGCGAATCGTGCGGGGTGAGGGCAGATGGACCGCGAACGGAAAGGGCTGTTGGATCTGGGTGGAACCGATGCGGTATTGCGCGCCGTCGTCAGCGCCTGCCTTGGCCAGTATCGCCGCAACGAGGCGCAATTGCTGGCCGCGCTGGATGGCGAAATCCTGCACCAGACGCGGGTGAGCCTGCGCCGGCTGCGATCGGCACTGCGACTGTTCCAGCCACTCACGGGCCCACAGCTGGCGCTGGAGGCGGGGCTGCGCGACCTGTCGGGCGCATTGGGTGCTGCACGCGATCTGGATGTGCTGCTGGCGCGGGCCTCGCCGGGCCCGCTGCACGACAAGCTCTCAGCCGCGCGGGATGCAGCCTTCGCCCACGCGATGGCTGCACTGCACGCCGCCTCCACGCGGGCCATGCTGCTCGACCTGTCGGAATGGATTGTGCTGCACCCACCACTGCCGGCGGACGACGCACGCGATCACGCCGCCCGCCAGCTTGATTGCTGCCGGCGCAAGGTGAAGAAGGCTGGGCAGGCGTTGGTGGATGGCGATGACGCAGCCCGCCACCGGCTGCGCAAGCGCGTGAAGCGGCTGCGCCATGCCTGCGAACTGTTCGGCAGCCTGTTTCCGGCACCCGGCCGGCGAGCGCGCTTCATGTCGGCGCTGTTGCCTCTGCAGGATGCATTAGGTGCCTTGAACGACCTGGTGGTGGCGCAGGCGGTGCTGGCCCGCATTGGCAGCAGCCGTGTGCGCGGGGCCGCGGCGCTGACTGGCCAAACCCAACGCCCGGCGCTGCTGGCCACAGCCGTGAAGGCCCACGAACAGGTGATGACAGCGCCGCGGTTCTGGCGCTGAAGTGGCTGGTTAGCGGATGCGCTGCTTGCGGGCGGCGTAGCGGGCGTCGCGGGCGGCCTTCTGGGCGGCTTCGCGGGAAATGGCTTCCAGGCGCTGCTGTTCGGCCTGCTTCTCGCGCTGGGCTTCCTTGACCTTTTTTTCTTCGGCCATCTGGCGGGCGCGTTCGGCGCGGGCGACCTTGGCCTCGGCTTCCTTCTCGGCGCGCTTTTCGGCGCGCGCGCGGGCAGCAGCAATGGCTTCATCGCTTGGCGCAGCGGCTTTGAATTTTTCCAGCTTGGCCAGCTTGGCTTCGGCGGCGGTCTTGGCGCGGTCTTTGTGATCGGGGAGTTTGAACATAGAGCGCCGCTTTAGCCGCTCGCGGCCTCTGCTGCAACCGCGAAGGCAGGGCTGATCCTGACTGGCGTGCCCACCAGCGCCGCCGTTCCCGACAGCACGTCCAACCGCGAGCGCAGAGTCAGATCATTGTGGCTCACCCCCGGCCGCAGCGCTGCCACCGACTGGCGCACACCGGGCCGGGCATGGCCAAAACCATGGGGCAGGGAAATGACGCCTGCCATGATCTCGTCCGTCACCTTGGCCGGCGCCTTCACCGTGCCGGCGGCGCTGCTGATCTGCACCAGCGCGCCATCGCCGATGCCGTGTTCAGCGGCATCCTGGGGGTTGATCAGCACGATGCACTTGTCCGGCCCCTTGGCCAGGCGCGGGGCGTTACCAAGCCAGCTGTTGTTGCTGCGGATATGGCGGCGGCCGATCAATACCAGGCCGGGCTCGGGTTGCGCCTTCAGCCACGCGGCAAAGCGTCCGGTGAAATCGTCGATTACCGGTTCGGGTGCGCAGCGGATGGTCTTGCCAGACGTGAACAGCCGCTCTGGCAAGCGTGGCACATGCGGGCCCAGATCAAGCCCGTGCGGATGCGCCATGACGTCCGCCAGGCTCAGCCCACCCTTTTGCAACATGCGATCGAGCTGTTCGCGCGGCTGCACCGGTGGCGGCAAGTTGATGCCCTGCGCTGCGGCCAGCGCCTGCGCCAGTTCGGCCACCACTTCCCAATCGCGCTTCTGCCCTTCCAGTGGCTCCCACAGCGCGGGGGAGAATTTGGTGAAATTGCGGAAGGCAATGGGGGCCAGCAGCAGGGGATAATGATCCTTGGCCAGCGGCGGGCAGGGCGGCAGGATATAATGCGCCTTCCGCGATGTTGCCGTGATCATCGGATCGACCGAGACCATCAGTTCCAGCCCGTCGATCGCCGCATCCAGCGCGTCGCCATCCGGCACTGAGAGCACCGGGTTGCCGGCAATCACCACCAGCGCCTTGATCTGGCCCTCTCCGGGCGTCAATATCTCTTCGGCCAGACTCACCGCCGGGAATTCGCCCATCACTTCCGGATAGCCGCTCACTCGGCTGAAGAAGCGCCCGCGGCTGCCGGGGCCGGAACTGCCGGCGACATCCACCGCCGGGCTGGAGAACATCACCCCGCCCTCGCGGTCGAGATTGCCCGTCGCAATGTTGAGCAGGTTGATCAACCAGTGCGCCAGCGTGCCGAACGGCGCCGTGCTCACCCCGATGCGGCCGTAGACGGCGGTCGGCAGGCCATTGCCGAGCTCGGCGGCCAGCGCATGGATGGCAGCAACCTCCCAGCCGCAGGCGTGGGCGAGATCGGTGATCGTGAAGTGCCGCAGCGCCGCCCACGCCTCGTCCCAGCCCTCCAGCATCGGCGCCAGCCGGCCGGGGTTCACGAGTCCGGCGTCGTCCAGCGCCAACAGCAACGCCGCCAGCAGGGCCGGATCACTGCCGGGGCGGATGAAATGATGGGCGTCCGCAATGCCCGCCGTTTCGCTGCGGCGCGGATCGATCACGGTCAGCCGGCCGCCGCGCGCCTGCATTTCGGCGATGCGGCGCTTCACGTCGGGCACGGTCCACACGCTGCCATTTGATGCCAACGGATTGCCGCCGAGGATCACCAGATGCTGCGTGCGCTCGATATCGGGGATCGGGAACAACGCATTGTGGCCATAAAGAAAATATTGCGCCAGCTGGTGCGGCATCTGATCGACGGTGGACGCCGAATAAACCCCACGCACCCCCAGCGCCTTCTTCAGCGCGCCGGTCTGCATGCCCAGCGCGAAATCATGCGCGGTGGGATTGCCAACATAGAGCGCTGCCGCGCCGCCCGCAGCCTTGATGGCGGCGAATTTCGTGCCGATCTCCGCAAGCGCCGTTTCCCAATCCAGCGCCACCCAGCCGTCACCCACCCGCTTCATCGGACTGGTCAGCCGGTCGGGATCGGCCTCCAGATCGGCGATGGCATTGCCCTTGGGGCAGATGTGGCCACGCGAAATTGGATCATCAGCGTCGCCGCGGATGCTCACCACCCGGCGCCCATCTGTTTCGATCAGCAATCCGCAATTGGCTTCGCAGATATGGCAGGTGCGTGTGTGGACCGGCATGGCGGCAATCTCCCCAGCCCAAGCCTATCAGCGCCACCCCCCAATGGCGACAGGCTTTGCGCTGGCCGCTGCGTGCGCTAGCTATTGCGGTAATGAAGGAAGAATGGCTGACAGGCAGATCACGCGCCGCTGCGGCAGCCGTTGCAGTGCTGTGCGGCACGGCGCTTTTCACCCAATTCGCCCTGAACGTTGTGGAACGCGGTCGCGATCCGCTGGACGAGGTGCAGCGGCTTTATGGCTGGTTCACCATCTGGTCCAACACGGCGGTGGCGCTGATTGCCGGCCACGTCGCGCTGGTTGGCCGGGCGCGTGGCCCGGCGCATCCGGCGCTGCTGGCCGCCAGCGCGGCATGGATCGCGGTGGTGGGCATCATCTACAACACGCTGCTCGCTGGCCTGAACCATCCGCCAACCTTATTGCGTCATGCCATTGATTTCATCTTCCACGTGTTTTCGCCCATTGCCTGGCCGCTGTGGTGGCTGCTGCTGCGGCCGGCGGCCCGGCTTGGCTGGCAGCATGTGTGGGCGGTGCTGCCGCTGCCGCTGGCCTATTGCCTGTTTGCGCTGCTGGTGGGCGCGCAGACCGGCAGCTACCCCTATTATTTCATCGATGCCGGCAAGCTGGGCTGGGCGCAGCTGGGCATCAACATCACCGGCCTGGCCAGCCTGTTTGCTGCTGCAATGGCCATTGCCATCTGGTGGGATCGCCGCCGTTCGCCAAAAGGATAGACCATGCACCCGTTTCATCATGCCGCGAACCAGCCCGATATGCCTGCCATCATCATGGCCGGCAGCGGCGACACACTGACCTATGCGCAGCTGGAAGCCGAATCCAACCGCATTGCCCATCTGCTGCGCGGCCTTGGCCTGGTGCGCGGCGATACCATCGCCATCCTGATGCACAACGAAATTGATTTCCTGCCCATCTGCTGGGCGGCGCAGCGGGCGGGTCTAGTTTATGTCGCCATGTCGACCAAGCTGACCGCCGATGAAGCTGGCTATATTGCGAAGGATTCGGGCTCCAAGGCAATTTTCTGTTCGCCGGCCCTGGCCGAAGTGGCGGTGGCCGCCACGCCCAGCCTGTCACCGGCGGCACGATTCTGCACCGGCGCCGGCGCCCCGGGTTGCACCCGCCTGCACGATGCGATCATGAACATGCGCACCACCCGTATCGCGGATGAAAGCACCGGGCGTGACATGCTCTATTCCAGCGGCACCACCGGCCGGCCCAAGGGCGTGCGCGGGCCCCTGCCGGAAGGCCCGATCGATCAGGTCGATGCGCTGTCCGGCATGGTGGCGGCGCTGTATCAATTTACGCCGGGCATGAAATATCTGTCGCCGGCGCCGCTCTATCACGCCGCGCCGCTGCGTTATTGCATGAGCGTGCACAAGTTTGGCGGCTCCGTGGTGGTGATGGAGAAGTTCGATCCGGAATCCTATCTGGCGCTGGTCGAAAAGCACCACATCACCCACAGCCAGTTGGTGCCCACCATGTTCGTGCGCATGCTGAAACTGCCCGATGATGTGCGCGCAAAATATGATCTTTCCAGCCTGACGGTTGCCATTCACGCCGCCGCGCCATGCCCGGTGGACGTGAAGCACGCCATGATCGCCTGGTGGGGCCCGGTGATCTTCGAATATTACAGCGCCACCGAAGGCGCCGGCTTCACCGCCATTTCCCCGCAGGAATGGCTGGCGCGGCCGGGCAGTGTCGGCAAATCCATCCTGGGCGAAATCCGTGTGCTCGATGATGACGGCAACCGGCTCGGCCCGAACGAGGTGGGTCGCATCTTCTTCCACGGCGGCGGCAGTTTCAGTTACCACAATGATCCCGAGAAGACCGCCAGCGTGATGAGCGAGCATGGCGCCACCTTCGGCGACATCGGCCGGGTGGACGAAGAAGGCTATCTGTTCCTCACCGACCGCGCGGCCTTCATGATCATTTCCGGCGGCGTGAACGTCTATCCGCAGGAAGCCGAAAACACGCTGATCTCGCATCCCGAGGTGGCCGATGTCGCGGTGTTCGGCATCCCGGACGAAGTGATGGGCGAAGCCGTCCACGCCGTCGTGCAGCCTCGTGACATGGGACGCGCCGGACCTGATCTGGAAGCTGAACTGATCGCTTATGTGCGGGAGCGCCTCTCCCACGTGAAGTGCCCCAAGCGCATCGATTTCCGCGCCGAACTGCCGCGCCACGACACCGGCAAGCTCTACAAGCGGTTGTTGAAGGACGAATATTGGGCAAAGGCCAGTTGAACCTGCACGGCATGACTGTCGGTGGATTTTACAACCATCACAACATTTCCCAGACGGCCTGACAAAAAACCCCTTTTCCTGCAATGCGTTGCGCGCGCACGAAAAACTGGAACAGATATTGCATGGCGCTCTGTGCAGGCGCGACATTCGTGCTGCGGTTTTTGGGGGAATTATGCGCAAATTGATGCTTTTGGTGACGGCGGCAGCGCTGGCGGCACCGGTTGCGGCAGCCACCATCGACGTGGGGCCGCAGACATCCACTTTCACCGGCAATACCCGCGGTTACTGGTTCACTGCGCCGGTCGATTTCTACATCACGGGCCTGTTCGTGCCGACCGACTCTTCCAGCGACAGCCAGGATATCGCGGTGATGCGCTTCAACAGTGCTATCCCGACGTTCAGCGCCACCACCAATGATTTCACCACGCTGCGGCTGATCCGCAACGACGCCAGCCCTGGCTTCGTTACGGCCGCAATCCAGTTCCGGACAGGCGATATCGTTGGTTTGCTTGGCAGCCGTGGTGTGTCGGCGACCAACAGCTATGGCGCAGGCGGCTTTGCCACCACCTTGGGCGGAAATGCCATTACTCTGCAACGCATGGGCATGCAGAACCAGATGCGCGCGACCGATCCCGTCAACATTTGGACCGAAAACGGCTCGATCAGCCGCGTGCTGTTCACCTATGAACTGGGCGAACTGGCCCCCGGCGTGCCGGAACCGGCCAGTTGGGCGATGCTGATCGCCGGGTTCGGCCTGACTGGGGCGGCCATGCGCCGTCGCCGCGCCGTCGCCGCCTGATTTTTCGCTCGTCGCGACAAAGAGGGCCGTCCCGCAAGGGGCGGCCCTTTTTCGTTGCCTGCCGGCCTGCTATCGACCTTGCATGATGTTGCACCGCCTGTTTCTGATCCTCTGCCTGTGGCTCGCTACCCCCGCCTGGGCGGTGCCGGCGATGTGGCAGGTGGAGCAGGGCAAGCGCCAGATCACGCTTTATGGCACCATCCATGCCCTGCCGAAGGGGACGGACTGGCTTACCGCGCAGGCGGCGCGTGCCTTCAATCGCGCCGGCACATTGGTGGTGGAAATCGCCGGGCCGCCCGATCCGGCCGCGATGCGCGCCGTGGTGATGGAACTGGGCCGCCTGCCGACGCCGGTACCTTTGGCCAGCCGGCTGCCTGATGATCTCAAACCCAAGGCCGATGCCCTGCTGAAGGCGACGGGCCTGCCGCCGGGCGCGCTGGATGGCATGGAAAGCTGGCTGGCGGCGCTCACTCTGGTGCAGATCGAGGTGGCGCGCGCTGGGCTCGATCCGGCGGCCGGCGTTGATGTGGCGCTGATCGCTCGCGCCCGGGCGGCCGGCAAGCCGCTGGTGGGCCTGGAAACCCCGCGCGGACAGCTTGCCCTGTTCGACGGGCTGCCGGAAGCCGATCAGCGGCTGCTGCTGGCGTCGGCCATCGCCGATGCCGGCAAGACCGGCGAGCAGATGCAGGGCCTGGTCGCGGCCTGGGCTGCCGGCGACGTGGAGCGCATTCTCACCGATTTCGACGATGCCAGCCTGTCGCCGGAGCTGGAAAGGCGCCTGTTCCGGGATCGCAATGCTGCCTGGGCCGATTGGGTGCAGGCAGCGCTGAAAAAGCCGGGCCGGCATTTTATGGCCGTGGGCGCTGCCCACATGGCCGGGCCGCACAGCCTGATCGCCCTGCTGAAGGCGCGCGGTTTCAAGGTCAAGAGAGTGCAATGACGCGCTGGATCGCCCCTGTCGCCGTATCTGTGCTGCTGGCGGCCTGTTCCGGCCCTGACGCAGCGGCCAGTCGGGCGGTGACCGATCGTTTCCACGGGGCGCTCAATGCTGGCGATTGGAGTGCAATCGATGGCCTGCTCAGCCAGTCTACCCGCAACCTTCGCCCCGGCGGCGGCACCGCGCGGGCCTTTCGCGCCATTATCGAACGCCATGGCCGCTATATTGGCGGCGAACTGGCAGGCATCACCCGTGAGGATGGCCGCACAACGGTCGCCTGGTCCGCCCGCTATGAGCGTGGCCCGGTTTCAGAATTGTTCGTGCTGGTGGAAGAAAATGGGCAGCTGAAGATCGACAGCTACACCGATCAACCCGCACCCTGAGACGGGCGCCGCTGCCGTAATCCGGCCATCGCGGAGCGGGCGCTTGCTTTTTCCGGTGGCTTCCCCTATCCGCGCCGCTTCGTTGGTGATCTGCCATTTTCGCATCCCTGGAGGCGGCGGGCACAAACGAAATTATATCCATCAGGAGCCAATCATGAGCGAAACCTTCAAGCTCGTGGCTGAACTTCGCGCCAAGGCAGGCAAGGGAGCCTCCCGCGCGATCCGCCGCGAAGGCCGTGTCCCGGCCGTGATCTATGGTGCGGGCGAAGCCGCAACGACCATCCACATCGAGGAAAAGATCCTCATGCGCCAGTTGCACACTGGCCATTTCATGAACGCCATTGTCGAGCTGGAACTGGATGGCACCATCATCCGCACCCTGCCGCGCGACGTGGCTTTCCATGTGGTTTCGGATCGCCCGATCCACGTCGATTTCCTGCGCCTCACCGGCAATGAAGTCGTCACCGTCACGGTGCCGGTGCACTTCGTTGATCAGGAACTTTCGGCCATCAAGACCGGCGCGATGCTCAACATCGTCGCGCACGAACTGAAGCTGGATTGCGCACCGGATGCCATCCCGGATGATGTGACCATCAGCCTGGCCGGCCTGCAGGTTGGCGCCGCCATCCACATCGCCGATGTGAAGCTGCCCGCCGGTGTGAGGCCGCATGGCCGCGAAACTGGCCTGACCATCGCCACCATCGTTGCCCCCAAGGCAATGAAGAGCGAAGAAGGCGAAGCAACCGCCGCTGCATAAGCGTTCGGTTTGTGTGCCAAAAAACGGGGCGGGGGAGCGATCCTCCGCCCCGTTTTTCATTGCCCCTTTGGCCCGTTCAAGGTTAGCAGCCGCGCATGCAGATACTGGCTGGCCTCGGCAATCCCGGCGCGCAATATGCGCTGCACCGGCACAATGTCGGTTTCATGGCCATCGATGCCATCGCCGAATGCTGGAACATCGGGCCATTCAAACCGCGTTTTCAGGGCATGGCCGCCGAAGGCCGCATCGGCCCGGCCAAGGTGCTGCTGCTGAAACCCGCGACCTTCATGAATGAAAGCGGCCGCAGCGTTGCCGAAGCCGTGCGCTTCTACAAGCGCGATCCCGCAGAGGCGCTCACCGTCTTCTACGATGAGCTCGACCTTGCCCCGTTCAAGTTGAAGATCAAGCATGGCGGCGGCGCGGCCGGCCATAATGGCATCCGTTCCATCGACGCGCACTTGGGCCCCGATTGGCGCCGCGTACGCATCGGCATCGGCCACCCCGGTCACAAGGATCGGGTGACGGGGCATGTGCTGGGCAATTTCGCCAAGGTGGAAATGGATCCGCTGGCTGATCTGCTCGGTGTGCTCGCTGCCGAATTGCCCACGCTGCTGGCCGGTGATGAGCCCCGCTACTTGTCGGACATCGCACTGCGGTTGCAGCCCTGACGTTCCCGCCCTAGAGAGCGCCCACCCATTTTCCCATCTGGAATCACGTCATGCCCATCCGCGTCGGTATCGTCGGCCTGCCCAATGTCGGCAAATCCACCCTGTTCAACGCGCTTACGCAAACAGCGGCGGCGCAGGCGGCCAATTATCCGTTCTGCACGATCGAGCCGAACGTCGGCAACGTCGCCGTGCCGGATCCGCGCATCGACAAGCTGGCCGCCATCGCCAAGAGCCAGAAGATCATCGAGACACAACTGGGCTTCACCGATATCGCCGGCCTGGTGAAGGGTGCTTCCAAGGGCGAAGGCCTGGGCAACCAGTTCCTCGCCAACATCCGCGAAACCGACGCCATCGCCCACGTGCTGCGCTGCTTCATTGATGATGATGTCACCCACGTTGCCGGCAAGGTGGACCCGGTGGAAGACGCTGAAACGGTCGAGACCGAGCTGATGCTCGCCGACCTCGAAAGCCTCGAAAAGCGCGTGCCGCAGCTGCTGAAAAAGGCGCAGCAGGGCGACAAGGAAGCCAAGGTGCAAGCGGCGGTGCTGGGCCAGGCGCTGGCCTTGCTGCAAGCCGGCAAGCCGGCCCGCCTGACCGAACCGAAGGATGAGGACGAAGCCCGCGCGCTGAAGAACGCCCAGCTGCTCACCACCAAGCCGGTGCTCTATGTGTGCAATGTCGAAGAAGCCAGCGCCGCCACCGGCAACGCGTTGAGCGAAGCCGTCGCCAAGATGGCTGCCAGCATCGGCGCCAGCGCCGTTGTGGTGAGTGCCGCCATTGAAGCCGAAATCGCCACGATGGAGCCCACGGATCGCCAGGAATATCTGGAGAGCCTCGGCCTCCACGAAACCGGGTTGGCCCGGGTCGTGCGTGCGGCGTATGAACTGCTCGGCCTGATCACCTTCTTCACCATCGGTCCCAAGGAAGCCCGCGCCTGGACGGTGAAGCGCGGTTCGAAGGCGCCGCAGGCTGCCGGTGAAATCCATGGCGATTTCGAAAAGAAGTTCATCCGCGCCGAAACCATTTCTTACGATGATTTTGTCACGTTGGGCGGTGAAAACGCTGCCAAGGACGCCGGCCGCCTGCGGGCGGAAGGCAAGGAATATGTGGTCGCCGATGGTGACGTGATGCACATCCTGCATGGCGCCTGATGGCGGCGGGCGCTACACCTTCCCCATGCTGACCCGTCGCGCCCTCATCGCCTCTGCCCTTGCGGCGCCTGCCGCGGCGCAGGTCGATCTGGGCTTTGCGGACAATGGCCTGCGCCCGACTACGCGCGCCTTCCCGCAGAAGGGCGAGATGATCCTGCAGCGCTCTACGCCGCCGCTGCTGGAAACGCCGATCAGCGTGTTCGATGCGCACGATTTCACCCCCAATGATCGTTTCTTCGTGCGCTGGCACTATCCGTTCCCGACCAGTGTTGATCCGGCGAAGCACCGGCTGCGCATCGGCGGCCATGTTGGCAAAGCGCTCAGCCTTTCGCTGGCCGATCTGGCCCGGTTGCCGCGGGTTGCCATCGCCGCGGTGAACCAGTGCGCCGGCAACGGCCGCGGCCTGTTCA